>DATMUM010000233.1:0-28950 GCA_035564175.1 Mobilitalea sp. | reverse complement strand
TCTGTTAATAATTGAAATTTAGTCATATCGGATTCTCCTTTTTCATATTGTCAATTTTAATTTCCATAAGTTTTTAAATCAGGCAGTTCATCTAATGTAATTACTTTGTCACTCGTATATACCTTCTTCAGCATCGATGTTTCCGTGTATTTTTCCGATAAAGTATAGGTATTATTTAAAGTGAGGAATTCTCCTTCCCAGGTCCCAAAATATAACCACATTGCATTATCCCTGACAGCCAGATCCGGATCAAACATACATCCGTTTTCCGTCATGGCAATCAGTTTTCTGCTGTCTCCCAGCCAGTCTGCCAGCTCATTGAATTTAGCTGCCTGTGAGTTATATACTTTTTCGCCCGGATACACATCGGTTCCAACGATATCTACATATTGATCTCCCGGATACCAGTCCTTATTCTGACCATTCCATACCCAGATAAGATTATGTATGCCATGATAATTAACCAAACGATCGTATAATAATTGATATAATTTGATATAAGCTTCCGGTCCCGAAGCACCCCACCAGAACCATCTGCCGCTAGCCTCATGAAGAGGTCGCCATAATATCGGAATGTCTGCCTTCTGCAATGTCTGCATCTGTACAGCAATTGCATCAATATCTCTTATTAGCAGATCATATCCTTCCTGATCTTCACCATCCATGATCTTTTTCAGATTAATGTTGGTTCCTTCGGTATAAAAACCTTTCCACCAGGGCTCATTCGATGAATTGATCAGATATTTTTCCGGTGCATTCCAATGCCAACAGAAGGTAACAATTCCACCCTCCTGATGAAATTTCTTTGCGTATTCCACATCCATACCAACGGAACCGTTTGCAACTCTGGAAGGTGTGTATTCAATAAAATCAAGTCCGAGTATTGCCGGATATTTTCCGGTTACATTTTTAATTGCGTTAAACTCCGAACCCATAATTCCCATATCACCATATTGCCCTGAGATAATATATTTTCCATAGGTGTCCGTCAGATACTGCATTAATCTCTTGGTACTGTCTGTTGCATTCGGATCAGACAAGGTTGAGGATACCTCATAAATTGACTTATCTGCCGGAGCAGAAGCAGTAACGGTTAAGGAGTCCAGCAATATCCATCCCCAGCTTTTTGTAACCATGATTTTATGCTCTCCTGCTATCAAATATATTCTTTGCAAGATCGAATCCTGAAAATCATTTTTATCTACTATGGTAAGCCCGATATTTTCACCATCAACAAGAACATTATTTTCTTTATGTCCGGTATTACCAGCACTTTTAAAGTTTAAATCATAGGCGCCTGCTCCCGGTACCGTTACCGTAAAAGTAACTGTATCTGCGTCAGCCTGCATGCCATTCAGATAACCGGTTCCTGTGTAGCCCTGCTTGGTACTTTCTACTTTCAGGTTTCCAGCAAATTCTGCATCCTCAGCTTCTATTGTTAATTTAAAGTTAGGATCATAATTGGGGTCTGCAGCTTCTGTGGTATCTGCAGCTTCTGTGGTATCCGCAGCATCTGTGGTATCCGCAGCATCTGTGCCGGCTGTAGGAGTAGCAACAGCTGCATCACTAGTATTCGTTGCAGCAACTGTTTCGGTTGCAGAAGCACCGGCTGTAGGAGCTGTTGTTACACTGCTTGAAGAATTATCTGCATTATCCTTTGCCTTATCACATCCGGTCAACAAAACTAAGGATAATATCAGGATTCCCATTATTTTAATTACTTTCTTCATCTTTCCCCCCTTGCTTTCCCTTAGCCTGGAATCTGTAGCTTTCCGGCAACGAGAAGGTTTCCTTCCATATGTAAACACCGAATAACAATATATATTACTCTTTCCTAGGTTGATTAACGATATAGTTCTTTTCATGTTATTTCATGAATATTTCAGGTTCAAACGTTTTCAATCTCCGGAAAGTAGGAATTTTCTATGAACGCTGAATATTAATAAGAATTTTACTTATATGATTTTCATTTATAAGATGTTCTCTTATAAGGTTTTCTCTTGAAAAGTTTTCTCTTAAAAAGTTTTCTCTTAAAAATTTCTCATAAAAATGTCATCTTAAAGATTTTCTCTTAAAGCTTTTCTCCTAATAGCTTTTCTCTTAAATGCTTTTCCCTTAAAGATTTTCCCTTAAGAGATTTTCCCTTAAGAGATTTTCCTTAAAAAATTTTCCCTTAAATGATTTTCCCTTAAATGATTTCCCTTAAATGATTTTCCCTTAAATAATTTTCCCTTAAATAATTTTCCCTTAAATGATTTTCTCTCAAATTATTTTCTCTTAAAAAGATTTTCTCTTAAATGATTTTCCCTTTCTTCTTTTTTCTTACAACTCGGCCCTTTCCTTACATACATTACTCTAAACTATTTGATATTATCAGCTTGTATGTAATTCGAACTTATTCGTATGCCTGTTAATTCATAATTCATATAATGTAAACATTTACACCTAAATTCTAAGTCTATATTCAGGATGAATTGACAAGCCAATTCCCTTATCAGGATTAAAAGGCTGCAGTGCCAAAGGTAGGTATGATTGACACCGCAACCTTTTATCATGCATCTCTAATTACTTCGCATTCTTATATACTAAGTTGTCTAAAGCGTTCTGTAACATTGGCTTAGCAGATTCAACTGCCTGAGCTACTGTTGCATCCTTTGTAACTGCGATCGGGAAGAAGATTGAACTACCTAAATCATAGTAAGGAGACAGATAACCCCAAGGATCGAATTTTAAATTCTGGCCAATGCTTAATGCCATATCTACGTCTTCCTGAGAAGTAAAGCAGCTCTCGAACCAGGTTAAATCATCTCTGTACTGAGGATCGCCTTTATGCCAACCTAAGAACTCTTCAAAAATCTGTAATACTTTGCCAGGTTCCTGAACACCTACAGGGATCATATACCAGTTACCCTGATAAGGTGTGTAGGTTGTGCCGTCCCCGCTAGGTCCCTGAGGATAAGGTACGACATGATATTCAAAAGGTAATTCCGCGCCGTTCTTAGTAGCAGCATCTGCTTCCTGCTTTAATAACCAAGACTGACCCGTCCAGAACATAACCTTACCGCTGGACCAAGCTAACAGGTTATCATTCCAGTCAGTTTCATTCCAAGGTCTTGCTGACTTATCTACATTATAAAGACGATTCATAAAATCCAATGCTTCCATAACAGGTTTTGAGCTTAAGCCTTCTGTTTTTGTGCCTGCAATGGAGCCGCCGTTATTCATTACTAAGCCGTTAGTTAAATCTGTCCATACACCGCCGTAACCATATACATCGGTTGTACCATCACCGTCAGTATCTCTGGTACCTGCTTTTGCCATTTCAGCAAATTTGTCCCAGGTCCACTGACCATTCTTATATAATTCCTGAGGATCTTCAAGACCTAAATCCTGAATCATAGTTGCATTATATCCCATGAAGATAGCATTCTGAACCGGACCCTGCTCTGTAAAGAGATAGGTTCCATTTAAAGCATCTGTTTTTAAAGGTTTCACGATCTGATTGTCACCGAATAAATCGCTGTTCGCAAGAGCAACAGAAGATAATTCCTGAGCAAGACCGTTGAAAACTGCAGGTATACCAAACTGAAGGTCTGTTAAGTAGATATCACATTCCGGAGTACCAGCTGCGATAGAGGTGTTGATACTGCTGATAACACCGCTCCAGCCTAAGTTCTTGAATACGATTTTACATTTGTACTTCTGCTCAATTCTTCTAACGTTGTCGAGCTGCATCTGAGCTGTCTCAGTATTAGCTACGTTCGGATTATCAGTAATTGCAGTATGATCGCTTGTGTAGAAGTAATCCCACCAGATACCTACTGTAATCGTTCTTCCGCCGAAGTCAAATGCTTCGTATTTGTCCGGTACAGCTGTAGGTGTTGCTGCAGCAGCCTCCGTAGGTGCTGTAGTTGCTACTGTTGATGCTGCGCCATCTGTTGGTGATTTTGTGTCTGTGCCAGCGTTTTCCTGCTTACCGCATGCGGTTAATGAAAACACTAATGTAAGCGCCAGCAAAATGGATAATAATTTCTTACTTGATTTCTTCATTGCTAACTCCTCCTAATTTATTTTTATATTCCTCTATTTTAAGTCAGGATTAAGCATTTATCGTGGTTAACCTACGATACCACTACGCTCTACACCCTCCATAAAATACCTTTGCAGTGCCAGATAAACCAGCAAGATTGGTATTAATACCAAGATCAGGCCTGCATAAACATTTAGCTGCGATATGTTCGGATCCTTAATATTATCCAGGAAGCCGATGGTTGCCTGTAAGGTTGATAACCGAACCGTGATATTATGCTCAATCGGTATGGAGAACAAGCCGGAATAAAAAGTATCATTGTACTGCCATACCATGGAGAATACCATTACTGTAATTACGGACGGGATTGCATTCACAAGCATGATTCTGAAGTAGGTATACCACATTCCTGCTCCATCAATGAATGCTGCTTCTTCGATTTCCTTAGGCAGTCCACGGAAAAACTGACGGAATATGTAGATGAATAATCCCGATCGCAAACCGCAGCCAAGCAAGGTCATCAATACCATTGGCGCTTCCGAAGACAGCAGGTTCAGCTTATGTCCTAATACTGCCTGAAAGATACCGAATACATCCCAGTTTCTGAAATGCTGATAGATCGGCAACATAATCGTATGGGTCGGGATCACGATTGTGATAATTACGCATCCAAATAAGAAGCCCTTGAACGGAAATTCAAAACGTGCGAACCCATAACCTGCCATGGAAGCTATAAAAACCTGCAGTAATGTGATTGCTGAGATATACAGCATCGTAAATCCAAGGGTCTTCCAATAATCCAACCGAAGATAGGATAATCTGTAGTTATCCAGTGTAGGATCTAGAGGAAAAAGAAACACGGAAGGATTATACACGTCAGTTGACGAGAAAAACGAGCTGCTGATAATGCTGATAACAGGACCAATGATAATATAGGAAATTCCCAGCAGTATGATAAATTTAAGTACTGAAAAGAGGAATGCCTTAACTTTATGAAGATATCTTGATTTCTTGTTGATTAACACGGTATCTTCATTAATTCGTTTTAACTGTACTACAATATCATTAACCTTCAAAGCTACTCCTCCTTTCTAGTTATAATAGAATGTAAACTTGGTTATAATGGCGCCGACGACGAAGAGAATTGCACATACTATGACGGTACTGAGCAAACTCATTGCCGAACTTAGGCCGTAATCATAGGTTGAAAATGCAGTTGTATAGGCAATTCTAACAACATCACTGTTGATAAAGGAGTCAACGATTGTGTATACAACATTGGTTAATATAAGTGGTGATACCATCGGGAAAGTAACTTTCCAGAAGGTTTCGTATGTAGTAGCGCCTTCAATCTTGGATACTTCATATAAGGATGACGGTACTGACTGCAATGCTGCTATGAAGATAATGATCTGTACACTGGAGGCTCTTACGATTTCATAAATACGTCCAATCAAATTAATGATATAAGTCATAAGTTGATCCGGTAAACCAAGCTCCATAAATATACCAATGTAGTAATCCACATTTACACCACTGGTGGGTGCCATTTCTGCAATGGTCGATGCTGCTCCGCCCTGAAGGTTCAGTGTAGCCAGGTTTAAGGTCTGTAATATTGCCCCGGAACCAAGCAAAATCGGCAGGAAGAAGATCGCACGCACAGCAGTTTTACCTTTGAATTTTGTATTAAGCAATATGGCAATAAATAAACTGAAGAAGGTGATAAACGGAACATCAATCAGCATATTCGTGATGGAGTTAACCAGAATCTGGTTAAATTGGGGATGCTGGGTTAATGCATATTTGTAATTATCAAGTCCGATAAAGGAGGTTGTATAGCCTCCGGTGTCAGCGATATCTACCAGGCTGAAGGAGAACTGTGTAGTTAATATCAAGCTCCTTACATAATAAACAATAAAACCGATTAGCCATGGCATTATAAAGAGGAGGCCGACAATTGCTCTTTTCTGTCTGAGTGTTATTCTATTCTTTTTCATTGCTTAACCCCCTCCATAACATAACTTAGCGCCGGTATGTTAATGTTGTCTGCCGTTGCATCCGCATCATTATAGTTAATGTAAATCACGACGCCGTTATCATATGTTATTTTTCTTACTCCGCTGGCTAGTATTGTATGTTCCACTACTGTGCTGTTTACTACATTTTTAAGAGCACTGTTGGTCTGCTGATAAATATCCACCGCATCATTCAGCCAGGTTTCATATTGTGTTGAATATAAGTTATTTAATGCTGAATATTTAATATCACTGGATTCCTTATAGGATAATGCAAAATGAGGCGCCGTACCAAACTCAATCATACGAAGTATAATTTCCTGTTTGTTATAGCTGTCACTTAAGTTAATCGCACTGGAAGTGTAATCGATGTATCCGTGAATTACCATCTGATAGAAAGGAATTTCCTCATCTATGATATAAAATGGATTGTCGCTCGCCGGTACATTCGTTAAATCGCTTGCGTAGGCAAAGGTATATACATTACCGCCGCTTACCATCAGATTATCAACCGCTTCACCCAGCTTAGCAAATTGTCCGACAACGATCTGTTTCGCTTCCTGCCTGTCAATGATATTGGTTCGTCTCTTATCGGAAGCAATAACATCTCCTAAATCTCTTAAGGAAATGCCCGAGATATCTACTTTACTTAATGAATTGGTAAATTGATCAACATATCTTGGCAGATACTTCGGAGACAGGATATCATATACATTTTCAACATAGCCCAAGCTGCTGGTCTGTCTTAAGGTTGCAGGATTAACTTTTCCAAAGGTCACTACATAGCCGGAATAATATAATGAACTTTCCATCTTATAATTATAATGTTTTGCATTCCAGCTTACTTTCTGGAAGGCTACATCCCCATAAAGCTTTCCGCCAACCTCACTGAGTTTGTTATTCAGTGCTTCCAGGTCCTTCTTACCGCCCAGCTTATTGTCTACTTTCACCTTCTTGGCTGTATCGTGATAATATCCTCCGTTAAACCATCCCAGGTAATCAACCCGAAGATTGGAGATATTGTTCTTTAGGAAGCTGTCTACAATCGTACCGGCCTCGTCAAAGGTTGTCATAGGATATTCACTTAAGTAAGGAACTCCGAGAAAGCTCTGCTGCATCTTAACTCCGCCGACGATATCCAGATAGAACGGCAGGGAATCTTCCGTATCCTTTTGTGCCATTTCACCACGAGTAATCAGCTCATTGCGGTAATAACTAGCCATTCCTGTATAACTTGCATCCTTTTCCTCCAGGAAGGAATATGCAACTGTAATGTTCAGTTTATACATATTCTTCTCCATGGTAGGTAAGTCGGAGGAAACACCTTCCACTCCAAACATGGATACTTTTTCCGAACCCCTCACAACAAAGGATGGATATACATAATTATAACTGTTGGTATCTCCGGATACCTGAGCTATGATATTAGCCAAAGTATCACCTGAGGTTATCTCTGCAAGGATTGCACTCTTAGCATGCTTAATACCGAAGATCGGAAGTCTTGCTTTTTCTGTTTCTTCTACTACGGTATAGGACTGAGATAATTCATCCATACCATAGATATATTGGTTGTAGCGATCTGTTCTCTTTCCGTTATTAAAATAAATCAAGGAACCTGAACCGTTCGGAACGAAGATATATCCATCTTCCTTTGAACCGCCTGCACCTAAGAAGGAAAGCAAATCGATATTAGCAAGCTTGCCGCTGCCGGTTTCTATGATTTTATCCGTAGGAATATTGACTACTAACTTATCTTTGTCAAGTCGGTACTCCAACACAATCGTGAAGGTAGTACGCTCCGGTGCGGTTCCACCGGCTGCAGCCGCAGCATCAGCATCATAATCTTCCTGAGTATAACCTGCCTGCTCCAGTATCTTATTCATCTTCTCCAATCCAACCTTGTTTGACTGAGCACCTTGTGTCAGCTCAAGGAAACCGGGAACCGTAGTCGAATCAATATAATTCTTTGTAATGGTTTTGGCATCTTTATCAGAAAGCTTGCTGACAATCTTCTCCTGCATACGCTCCGGGCTGATATATACGGGAACAATGCCTGTCGGGCTGTCAAGATTACCGCACATGTATGTATACCGGATACCGTTATCAATGCTTTCCATCTGGAACTGCTCACGCTCAACACTGTAATCATAATTATTCATGGTTACCTGAGTCATGGTGCTGTCATAATAGGTCAGCATAAACTGCGAGTTAAGATATACTTTATTACTGCCATTGGCAATCGGATCACTCGCTCTGTCAACGGGATTGGAATAGGTTATCTCTCCGGATCTCTTATCATATACGGCAACTTCGGTTGTCGTAGTATTCGTATAAAGCTTAAGGTAATCATTCTCGGCTACTAATACCATTCCATCAACCTTAGGATCACTATCCTGAAGCTGTTTGAATTCTTTGCCCTCTTGGTAGCTATAACCGGTTAAATATTTCTCATAGCCCTTATAAAAGAAATAATTTGTGCACATATGGAATGCATATCCGATTACTGCAAGGACGATTACTGCGATAATGATTCGTTTGATTTTCTTGGATTTTTTCACAAACTCGCCCTCCTATGTTCTCAGTATTAATTCGGTATAAGCACTATTTAGGAATTGCCAAACCTGATTTATCAAAGAAATCACCAGCAAAACAACAAAGATGATAAGCAGCAAGGCAACAAGGGTTAAAACCAAAGTTACGATCGTTTTACCAAAGCTGAAATTATGGATAATCATGATACCGATTAACAATAATATAACAAAGAAAATCATTGATATATTGATTAATAAGAAATATATTCCTTCTTCATCAGCTGCGACAAGCCATGAAATAATAGTTACCGGTATGTAAGTCAGCACCATTGGCAGCATGGAATATCCTATGACGGTCAATATATCTTTAAATCTCCCTTCACCTTCCATAAGACAGGTAATAGACCAATTCGCAGTGGCAAATAAGAGAACCGCAACGAATACACCAATCAGCTCTGTTTCCGTATTAACACTGCGCGGATTCGTTAAGTTAACTACAAAGCTGGCATATCTTCTGTTTAATGAAAATGATAGACCAAACAGAAAGATCAGCAATAACGCTACCGGGACACTCCCCTTTTCCCGATGCCGCATCTCATAAAAACCATCAAAGGGATGAGAAATAACATAAAACGGATATAACAATTTTTCCTTCTTACTCATCTTCATCAACCCCTTTCAATCTTCTTTTCTTAACTCTGCTTCTGACAAATAAAGCAATGACAATGATTAATCCGCCGGTAAAGATATACGCCAGATTTCCTTTCAGGAAATCATCCCTGTAACGCTTAAAGGCGATGGAATAATATTCTCTGTTCATACCAAGCTTCAGATATTCCATTGCTTTCTTATTCTCACCCGCCGCCAGATAGGATTTACCGATACCGACATAAGCGAACTCAAAGTTGGAGTCTAGGGTAAGAACCTGTTTCCATAACTTAACCGCCGAAGCTTCATCTCCATCATAGCGAAGAGAAACTGCCTGATTGATTAAATTACCGTACTGTGTAGCCACAAAGCTCATGATTTCACCGCGGGTGGCATCCAGTACAAGAATCTGATCATCCTTTACTTCAATAGCCACAGGATTTTTGAAGGTACCCTCCTGACTTCCTTTCCCACCGAAGATATATAGAAGATTGCCTTCGTCATCGTAGGTAAAGATACGTCCTCTGGTATAATCAACCACGGAGTAAATACCGTTACCGCGATATACAATATCTACAATTCTGGAGGGTCCTGCATATTCACCGGATAGAGTATTGTATAAATCACCGCTTAGCGTATCTTTTTTCTTAATTACATCCTGACCCTTCGGGTTCAATCTTCGAATGGACTGCTGTGCCTGCGAATCTATGTTGGTTGCATATACAAATCCATCGGGTGCCATATCAACTCCGGTAAATTCGGTAGGAATGAACTGGATCTGCCTCTGTCTCTGTGCCTTCGTGGAAAGCTTTCTCCATAGCTTATCATATGCGGTAATCGTTACATTAATCGTTCCGCTGAAGCCTGTAAAATTGGTATCTGCATCAAAGGCCATAATACCCCGGAACATATTCTTAGCTATTACATAAACTCTGCCTGCATAATCTACGGTAACCTTTAATGGTGAGAATACGAAATCTGATCCTAATACCTCGGAGGTCGGTTTCTCAATGATCTTTAAAAGGGAACCGTCTTCATGTAATGCAACTACTCTAAGATTATCCGTATCTGCGATATAGATATCATTGTTATTCGTTACACAGATACCGGATGGAACATTAAAGGTACTGGTACCATCTTGATACGGGAAGCTGTCAATCACCTTTTCCAGCTTCATGTCAGATGTAAGGACTACGATACGGTTATTGCCCGTATCTGCTATATATACTCTTCCATCCTCTGCCACAAACATATCCTGGGGAGTTACGAAATTCGTAGTTCCCAGTTCAACACCGGAGATATTTCCGTTCGGTATGTATGCGGCAGGTGTATAATAGATGTCATTCCAAAAGTCATAATTATATGTTTGATACGGAACATTCGAGTTCGCAGACACATTCATACAATTAACTGAGACAAGTATGATGATCATCGGAATAAGCCATATTTTCTTTAATTTCATCTAATATTTCCTCCTCTTATTTGGCTTGAAAAAATCACATAGGTGACTTTCTCCCTAGCGAATTAAATTCATAATTCGCTATTCCTACTCCTTCATACCTGATGTTGTCATTGTCTCAATAATACTGCTCTGGCAAATAATAAAGAAGGTGATCGGCACCGCGGCGATGATCAAGGTTACTACAGCACCTGCACCCTGCCTTGCCGGTCCGCCGTTAACGATCTGCTGAAGGGCGTACTGCAAAGGCTTCAGCTGCTCGTCTCGCAGGAAGGTGCTGCCGGTATTACCCCACATGCTCTGGAACTGCAATACTGCAAGTGTTAACCATGCCGGTTTTACGTTAGGCATGATGATCGTCCACCAAACTTTATATTCGCTTGCACCATCCAGTCTTGCAGACTCAATCAAGGAATCAGGTATCTGCTCGATAAACTGCTTCATTAAGTAAAGTCCGAGACCATAAGCAAAAGCAGGTAATATTACTGCAAAATAAGTGTTGTTAATTCCTAATTTAGAGATAATCAGATAGTTTGGTATCTGGGTTACCTGATAGGAAAACATAAGGGATAATACTACGATACTGAATAAAAACTTTTTACCCGGGAAGTCATGTTTTGCTAACGGATATGCCGCAAGGGAAGCAAATATTACATGACCCAGGGTACCTCCGCCGGTGATGATGATCGTATTCAATATGTATCTTGCAAAGGGAACCCAGGAGTTTGACATGAGCGTAAGCAAGTCATTAAAGTTATCCGTACTTGGGTGCCTTACAATGATAGTTGGCGGATATTTGAACAATTCATCCAAGGGCTTAAATGCATTATTGATTACCATGACAAGAGGCAGTGCCATAAATACTGCACAAATTCCCATGAATACAAATAAGGAAGCATTTCCTGCCATGGAGCGGTTTAGTTGATGTTTTCTCCGGAATAGGTGCCTTTTCGGCTTCATATAATCTCTGGCCATCCTAGTTACCTACCTTTCTGAGAACTCTCTGGGTCAGCTTATTGGCACCAACCATCATTAAGAACAGAAGGGTTGCAATCGCTGATGCGTATCCCATCTCATAACGGATGGAGCCATAATCCAAAAGGTGGGTAACAATTGTTGTTCCTGCGTAATTGACACTTGGATTACCAGCCAGCTGAATGGAAATATCAGCAACTGCGAAGGCCTGCGTAATCTGCATTACGGCACCGAACATCAACTGCGGCTTCATGGAAGGAAGGGTAATATACCATAATTCCTGCCAGCGGTTCTTAACACCATCTACCGCTCCGGCTTCATAAAGTGTCTTATCAACAGTCTGAAGACCGGCGATGAAGGTAAGGAAGCCGGTACCGAGACTGAGCCATAGCTGAACAACGATTAGCATCGGCAATATATATTTCTCAATCCTCATCCACATGATCGCCTCATTGATCCAGCTTATCTTTAACAGGAAACCGTTTAAGAAGCCGTAACGGTCACCGGATAAAATCAGGTTCCATACAACATAAGCGTTACCGGAGATGGAAGGTGCATAAAAGATCAATGTTAACAGTGCTCTTGTTTTTCCTTTAAATTCATTGATGATCCATGCAAACAACAGACACATGAAATAACTGATCGGTCCGGTAATTACCGCAAATATCAATGTGTTCTTAATTGCTATCTTAAAAATATCGTCATCAAGAAATAGTCTTATATAGTTATCCCACAATATAAACTTCGGAGGCTCCAATACGTTGAAGCTGGTGAAGCTTAATCCGACAGAGATAAGCACCGGCAATACCGTAAAAAAGAAAAATAGAATAAAGTACGGTGCTAACATGATATAAGATGCTTTACTTCTTTTTATTCTATTGCCTAAGGACCATTCATTTCGTTGGTTCGTATTACTCTGCATCTTTTTCATCTGACCTCTCCTTTAATCCGTCTTATCACTGAGGGTGGTATTCTCAGCGGTTGGTAAACCGAATTCAATTCGCTTGAATGTTATCTCGTCATTGATATATCTTACAAATTCCGTTAATGCTTCTCTAGGCTGCATCTTCTTATTTGCAGCTGCAGCAACTACGCGGTAGTATGCATTATTAACGTTACGCCAGGAATAATAGCCACCGGGAACCTGAGGTACACCCTTCATCCATTCAAACTGGCTCTTCAATGCATCATAATCATCCGAAGGCCAAGGCAGACTATCAAATGCTTTCACATTGGCGGTAGGATAACGTGCGGAGGATCCCATCAGATCTTCCATTTCGCGTCCATACTGGATCTGAGTGTCCGTGGATATCCACCATTTCATGAATTCCCAGGAGGATGCCTTATCCTTCGTCTGCTGCATCATGATTGTTGCTGATCCGGCACTGGATACACTGTGATCTACGGTACCATCCTCCCTTACGGTTCCGGGAACCATGGAGAAGCCCCATAAACCTTTGATATCAGGAGCCGATACCTGAAGCTGATTGTAAAGTGTATAATCTGCAATTATGATCGGTGCCTCACCGGTACGGAAACGCTGGTCAACTGCCAAATAAAAATCTATTTTGTAATCGGAATAGAACTCGCAGTATTCCTTAAAGGAACGAACTGCAACATCGCTGCCTAAAGCAGAGGCTGTTGCATCCTCGTTATAATAGGTTCCACCGTTCTGGTATAACAGCATGTTGAATACCTGATCACTCGGTAGCATACCAAGATCCATCTGGTTCTTACTGAGTACGGATAGTGCAACCTTCATCTCATCCCAGGTCTCAGGAACCTTAAGATTCAGCTCATCCAGGATATCCTTACGATAGAACATCATGAGACAGGTCTCCGTCTCCGGTAATGCAAACGTCTGACCGTTGAATTCATAAGGCACCATGGCGCTTGCGCGGAACTGGCTCTTAACTTCCTCCAGATCTGAGAATTCCGTTAAGTCTACGACCGCATTACGCAAACCGTAATTCATTGGAAGGTCATTTCCCACCTGAATTGCAACATCCGGACCCTGTCCTGATAAGGTTGCCTGTAATAAGGTACCCATATCTACTAATTGGACATTAACATTAATATTGGTCTTCGGAGTAAAGGTCTCATCAATTAATTGCTTTAATACATTCGCCTGGTCACGGCCGGAACCGATCCAGACAGTAATTGCTTTCGATTGTTCATCTGCTTTTGCTACATTACCGATGGTATTATAATCAATAACGAAGGAATAGTATAAGGTTTTTACCATATGTACAAAGCTGTCCAGAAGTGAATCATGTACCTTCTCTACTTTCTGGTCCGGTGAATAGATATAGATCGTATCCAGAGCCAATGGCTGATCCTGCACCTGGGTAATCCAGTTACCAAGAGCAGACATATCTACCTTGAAGGAATGCAGCGTCTTTGTAAAACGCTCAACATCCTTAATCTTATCATTCAGCTGTACAACCATCGTTTTTAATACAGCCTCACGGTTACTTCCTTTACCCGCTACTTCAGTAAGACGCTTCGTTGCGTCAGACAGCCGGTCACGGATGCCGGTTAATTCTTCTGCAAGTCCCGGGATATTGCCTTCAAGATTATAATCACGGTACTGGTCAGGATCAACACCTGTGATGCGGATGATTTTACGATATACAGAGTTCAAATCTTGTACGATGTCCTGTACATCACTTACGATATCGGAGAAATCTCCAAGCACTACTTCCATACGCATCGTATGTTTGCCGGCTTCGAGATAAAACTTATATGCCTGGCCCTGATCATCCGAAAGTGTTGTCATGGCCCAGTTAGCTTTATATTTAAAACCGTAATCCTCCATTTCTTTGAATGGTGTTTCACCATCAATTGTTATCTTTCTGGAGGAATAAATACCTCTTACGAAGTTCTGTTTGGAATGCAGGGTAATATAATAATAACCGCTTTCTTTCACATCAAAATCCCACTCAAGCCACTGTCCGACAATTCTCCAGTTGCCGTTACTGCCTATGGTGTTATTCTTTAATTCCTTCGCGCTGTAAGGATATACGGCAGGTGATGATTTATCCTGGGTAGGATATAACATCTGGGAGGATTTTCTGTCTGCTTCCTCTGCATCAATTTTTATCATCTGGCCTGATGTATCAGCAATACCCTGGGCATCAAGCTCAGACTTAATATCGCTATATGTTTTTACAGACTCCGTATTATTTAAAACAATCTTACGAAGGAGCATCGGCTCTCTTCTGGAATAAAACGTTATTGTATGTACACCGGGTGTGAGGTAAACAGAAAGTCTGTCAGTTTCATAGCCTTCACTGTCATACAGGTAACTTGTGGTCCAGGCGGGAGCTTCGATCTGCTGAGGTTTTAAGTCATTTCCTCTGTTATCCCGTTCCCATTGGTCTACCGCATTCACCCAGATTCTCGAGAACTCAACCAGATTCAATTGGTTATAAGGCAATGTACCGTCAATGAAAATACCACGTTGTATGGAAGCACTCTTTCCTTCAATCGGATAATACAGAAGGGAAAGATCATAAAAGCCTTCCTCCTTAATATTAACCTCATATTCTATCAAGCCCTTTTCACCAGTGTAAACCGATGTGCCTTCCATGCCCTCGTAATCCTGATACTCTTTCACATCCATACCATCGGACCGAACATAATCTTTTGCTTCAATATCATATTCTTTATTCGGTCTCTTTGTCGTATCGTACTGGGCTATGTAGTCTTTGTAGTCAATACCGTTCTGACTCGTTTCACTTAACAGCTCTTTATATTGGTCAAGAGAAGTATTGGTTTTAGCACTAACCTTATACTCACTCGCTGTGACGCCGCTCAAGCTCAGTGCAATCATCAGTGCAATTGCAATCAGCCGTTTTACTCGTTTCACTTTATACATGCTGTTATCCCCTCCTCTTTTTATAGTGCATCGTAGTGCATTCGTTATTGCATTTTCATATCCTATGTGTGCATTGTATCATAATATAATACAAATGACAATACTTCTTTTTGTGAAATATATGAATTAAATCGTATAAGTTATTCTCATTTATATATAATATGCTGAGAATCCCAAAATTCTCACACGTGCAATGATTTTACATTATCTAAGCTTTAAAAGAGCATAAAAAAAGAAAGCGGTCACAAAACCGCTTTCTAAAACATTAAATAATATAAAATCCTGCACTATTTTTTCTTATTGGATGACTGGCGGAAAATAACTTCTACGCCGATAAAGATAACTTCCTTAGGAAAGGTCGGGTTCTGGATTCTCCACATCAGCTGCTGTACCAGCCTCCTGCCCAGCCTCTGGTTTCCTACACGGACCGTTGTAAGGAAAGGTTCTACCTGAGCCACTCCCTCCAGATTATCATAACCTGTTACAGCAACATCCTGAGGTACGGATATGCCTCTTGCTTTCAGGCAGCGTATTACGTCCAGTGCAATATCATCGTTTACACATACGATAGCCTCAGGTATCGATGAAAATCCGCTGATTGCCTTCTCTACTTCCTCCGTCTTAAAAAACTTATGTGCCGGGTGATAATTGGCAATGATGGTTTCATCCTTTTCAATTCCCGCAAAAAGCAATGCACTCAGATACCCCTGGTAACGATCATTATTCGTCTTGCAGTAAGTAGTATCACCAATGAAACCGATCCGCTTAATTCCCTGGGAGATTAAGTCGTTGGTTATCTTACGAACGCTGTTATAGCTTTCACAGACGATGATATCACCATACTGGGAAAAGCTTTCCAGATTAACCGGTCCATCCAGGAACACTACCGGGACATTATGCTTCATGATCTGCTCTATGTATTCGATAGTGAAGACGCTTAATATAATGATACCACTGATATCCGCCTGCAGATCCAGCGGTAACGTCAAATTCTTCTCATCCTGGTCATTGATGAAATTAAATTGTAATTTGCAGCCGTATTTATTCAATTCATCCGATATTCCCATGATAATGCTGTTCAGGAAATAGGAGATTTCTCTTCTGGTCAGGACGACGATCGTCTTGGTATCATCTATTTTATTACGCAATTTAAATTCATTCAAAACCACCGGGGACAGCTTGGAGTACCCCATCTCATATGCCTTTTCAATAACAACATATCTTGTTTCATAAGATACGGTATCACTATTGTTCAGAGCCTTCGCAACCGTATTCCTGGATAAATTTAATTCCTTTGCCACATCCTGAATCGTTACTTTCTTCATATATAAATATACTCTCCTCCTAATTATTCAGATGACTGTAAACCGTGTTCAGCTACAGGAAATACGAATAGCGTAATGCCAGCATAAACATGCATATATATCACATTATGAAATTTTAATGTAATCTTTTTGCACTAATCTGTGCATAAACGAAGTTTACTACATTTTTGTAAATTTATCAAGTGAATTTTTTATGAAATAGCATATATATGTCAACTTATGCACGATGGGTTTTTCTGGAACCCGGGTTATAATTTACCGTTTTATGCAAGAACAAAGGGATTACCTTGGTAAACTATCGTGCTGAGCGCAATCAGCTTAGCTGGTATAATTCCAACGTAAATTTAATTTATGTTTTACACCGAGTGCGCTTCCATGCGGTACATTTTATTTCATAGGACGCAATTCCCCATGAGACAAAGAAGGATTTCTGAAATACCAGCTACTGGTATTTCAGAAATCCCTTCTATATAATACTATTTAATTATACACAGAGTATCGCTGCATTAAAGATCAATCAGCTTCTATAATTCATTCGTGAATACTGCAATCGTTCATTATTAACTCATGTTTTACATCGCCAAATTCCGATACCGCCCAACAGGCTTATGCCTGCTTCAGCAGCTCCAGATTCTTGCGGATCAGGTCGCAGCGCTGCTGTACGCAATCCACGGAGCGAAGCGGATCTTCCGGTGTGTTGAAGGTGTAATCAATTAACCGCTCAATTGTTGTTGCTGCTACGTGAAGTCTTGTATCGGAGGATGCATAATAAATATATACCTTGCCGTCTTCTTCTGCTATAGCACCATTGGTAAATACGACATTAGATACATCGCCTACTCGTTCTATACCAACCGGAGCAATATAGAAGCCGGCAGGCTCAGCAATCACCTTCGCAGGATCCTTTAAATCAGTAGCAAATACATAAATAACATAACGAAGGCCCGCTGCCGTATTACGAACGCCATGCGCTATATGGATCCAGCCTCTGTCCGTCTTAATCGGAACCGCACCGGCGCCATTCTTCGCTTCGGTAATTGTGTGGTATTTACGCTTGCTGGTGATGATTTCTTCATTAATCACTGCATTTGTAATATCCCTGCAGAAGCCCACACCGATGCCGCCGCCGGAACCGGTCTCAATAAAGCCGTCCATCGGTCTTGTGTAGAACATATACTGGCCATTTACATATTCCGGATGAAGAACAACATTTCTCTGCTGGGGAGAATTCAGTGTCCGAAGATTATTCAGTCTCTCCCAGGTCTTTAAATCCTTGGTTCTTACAATACCAGCCTCCGCAACTGCAGCGGATAGATCCGAAGCAGCTGTATCCTTGCTTTCGGAGCAGAATACGCCATATATATAACCATCCTCATGCTGTGTCAGACGCATATCATATACATTGGTCTCCTGCCTGCAGGTATCGGGCAGCTCCACCGGATAATCCCAGAATTCAAAACCGTCTACCGGGCTGTCGCTCTCTGCCACTCCAAAGAAGGACTTTCTGTCATTTCCTTCAATTCTTGCTACAAGGTAATATTTATCGCCCAGTTTGATCGCACCGGAATTAAATACTGCATTCACTCCAAGACGCTCCATAAAATACGGGTTGATTTTTTCATCCAGATCGTATTTCCAGAAAAGCGGGATATGTTCATTTGTGAGCACCGGGTTGACATAACGGTCATACATGCCGGTATATAGAGTACTTTTTTTATTCTTCCTGCTGATCAGCCTATGATATTTATCTAACTCCACATAATAATTGGGATGCATAGTTATCTCCTCTATTCTAAGTAAAATATATACAAGTGACAGACACCTTCAAAGTCTCTAGAAGGATACATTTCTGTTAATTACTTCAAAACACATTCTGCCGTTGTGATACGGGCATTTCCAGGGACCGACGATCTCCTTCGTCTGAATGGGCGTTCCATCCTTATATAATTCATTGAACCATTCGGAGCCCTTACGGTGGTCAACCATATAATTCTTGGTAAAATCCCAGATCCTTCCCACAGTTGCAAGATATTCGGTCTTTGTGGGATCCTTCTGATATCCGTTCAGGAAGCCCAGGATTGCTTCTGCCTGAACCCACCATACCTTCCTGGTATCCACCCTTCCATCCTCACATTCATTATACAGTGAGCTTTCATCCATAGCCACATTGTGGATGTGGGAAGCAAGCTCCTTGGTAATCGGTGTAATTTTTGCTATGTATTTCGGATCACCCAGTACCTCAACTCCTCGGTCAATCAGCCAGGAGGCTTCTATGTCATGTCCATAGGAGTTCAGGTTAATCAGCGAATTATATTCTAAATCAAAAAATACCTCAAGTCTTCTTTCCTTCGGGTTATAAATCTTATCTGCGAATATATCCAGCATCCATACCATTTTATCTGCAATGACCTTATTATGGTCTACACGGTATAATTCGGTGTAGGCTTCAAAGACATGAAGCAGGGTATTCATCGTCCTTCCTGCCATAACACCATTCTCCGATAATTTCTCATTATCCTCCGGCTGGAACTTACGGTTAAAGGCCTCCAGATATCCCTGTTCATCCCTGCATACGGTTTCTACCTTATCCACCAGATCATATGCCAGCTGCAGTGCTTCCTTATCCTGTGTAATAGCATAGTAGGAAGCAAGCGCATAGATGGCAAAGGACTGGTTATAGGTGTGCTTTGAGCTATCCTTTGGTTTTCCGTCATAGGTAACCGACCAGAATACTCCGCCGTATTCCTTATCATAAAATGCATTTTTCAGAAATTCATAAGCATGCGTCGCATAGGAACGGCACTCCTCATCCTTGACTGTCATATATGCATTTGAGAAAAACCATAGAATTCTGCTGCTCAGGATGCAGCCCTTATCGGCTTTTTTGAAGAGGGTGAGTTCATAATCCATCTCCCCGTAAAACCCACCCTTTTCCTCATCCTTTAAATTCTTCCAAAAAGGAATAATATCATTTATTAAATGCTTCTTTATCTCTTCTACCCTCATCTGTAGAACCTCCCAATCCGCTTGCCTTGTTGTATATTACATGATATGAGATACGATTAATTCCAAGCTGCCTTCCATATGATATGTGCCATATCCAAAAGGTATGATAAAATGATCCCCCTTATGAATTTCCATACCATCAATTTTACCATCACCATGAATGACACTTACATTAAGAAATTTCTGATCCTGGGTAAAATCCTGTTCTCCGTGCAGGTCAATCTTTTTTACCGAATAATAGCTGCATTGGATCAGTTCCTCCATATCATAGGAAGCATTATGGGTATTTTTTCCTCTTACTTCCTTATCAACATGGGGACAGGTTATTACATCAATGCTCTTTTCGATATGAAGCTCCCTGGGCTTTCCATTGTCCAAGCGGTCATAATCATACAGGCGGTATGTGATGTCACTGTTCTGCTGAGTCTCCAGGATTACAGTACCACCCTTAATTGCATGAACAGTACCAGGTTCAATTTGAAAGAAATCGCCCTTTTTAATCCCGGTAACACGAATCAGTTCCTTCCACCGGTTATGATAAATCATATCCTTCAGCTCTTCCTTGCTCTTCGCATTATGCCCGATGACTATCTGCCCGTCCTCATCACAGTCAAGGATATACCAGCACTCTGTTTTTCCAAGTGCCCCATTCTCCTTTTCCCTGGCATAGACGTCGTCCGGATGAACCTGAATGCTCAGATCCGTCTTTGCGTCAATGATTTTAATCAGAAGAGGGAACACCTCACCCTCGGCATTACCGAATAACTCCCGGTGATTTGCCCATAACCAGCTTAAGGTTCTGCCTTCAAATTCACCATTGCTAATCTGGCAGTCACCGTTCTTATGGGCACTGATTGCCCAGCACTCACCGGTATGATCGCTGGGAATTCGATATCCGAATTCGGTCTCCAGTTTATTGCCGCCCCAGATCATGGATTTAAACTCCGGTTTTAAAAAAATGATGTTCTTCATAATCATACTACCCCCTGTCATTTAATATTCTATATTTGATTTACTGAAGCTGTGAAGCTATAGTTATCGATTAGTTTATAATATAAATTTTACAGGCTATATTCTAAAATACCAGAATATATATGTCAATCGTTTTCCTGCATCATGTATAATTTATATCGTAATATAATTATAACTTAACACCTCATAAACCAGTGAAAAACAGGAAACAACAGGGTTATATTTGAAACCTTTGTATCGCCGTTTCCAGCCACTTCGCTTTTTCAGCCAGTTCCGACGCAGATTTTGTCAGACTTTCAACAGCTTCAATCTGGTTCATTGCCGTAGCACTTACCTCCTCAGAAGATGATGCAGACTGCTACGATACTGCCGAAATACTTCGGATCGCATAAAGAATATCTTCTTTCGCTTCCTAGTTCATCATAAGTAATTTGCCGGACATATAATATTCATTATAAGTTCCCACACCCTTTAAAATAATTACCGTAATGATTGCAGGCTTTAATAAGGGAAGCAAAATCTTGAAGAATACCCCGAAATAGGTCGCTCCGTCCATAACCGCCGACTCATCCAGAGATACCGGAATATTTTCAAAGAACTGCAGGAAGATGTAGATAGAAATAACATCAACTCCCATTAACAGGATAATGTAGCCATACAGTGTATTTACCAGTCCAAGGGAATACATGATCTGATATACGGTAACCTGGGTTGCGATGCCCGGAATAAGCGCTGCGAACAGGAACAGGTTTCGGATTATTCCATTGCCGCGGAACTTGAACCTGCTTAATATGTAGGCAAGCATGGTTCCGAATAGAATGGAGCCTCCAAGCACAAAGATCAGCACGATTATGGTATTACGAAAACCAAGGGCCATATCGGCCTTTGTCCAGGCTGCTTTGAAATTCTCGAAGTACAGCCAGCTTTTCGGAGGCGTCATAACATTCGTATTCTTATATTCATCTACTGATTTAAAAGAGGTTATCACTGCGGAAACCATAGGAAGCAAAGCAATGATCGATGCCATCAATAGAGATGCATATTTAATGAGCCTTGCAAAGAATTTGACTATTCTCATTCCGATTGTCATATTATCTTGCCTCCTTTGCGTACTTTTTCAATAACCTCTGAGTTTTCTTTGAACTGTCTGAATTGGCGTCACTAAAGGCATATTTAAAGACTAATTTCTGCACAACTGTGATAACAACGATAATGCCAAACAGGAACAATGCCATGGCGGAAGCTTTACCAACCTTCTGAAGATTATGAGCCATGTTGTGCATCAGAAGGAAATAGGTAGCGGTTCCCCTGGTACCCTGGGTAATAACAAAAGGAGGTTCAAAGGCACTTAAGGAGCCTGTTATTGACAGAATCAGGTTCAAAACTACAATGGTCTGGATGCTGGGTAAAATAATAAACTTAAATTGATGCCAGCGGTTTGCCCCATCCAGGGAAGCCGATTCATACAATTCTTTATCTACGGACATGATTGCGCCAATAAACAACACCATGTTCTGTCCCGTATATCTCCATAGGGAAGTCGCCACCAGCGAAAAATTATTGACACTTTTATCTCTTAACCAATATGGTATGTTTTCTAAGGGTAAGCCCAGCCAGGTCAGTAACGAATCAAGTACGAAGCCCCTGGTATAGAAGAATTTAAAAATAAAACCCACTGCGATACCGCTTACTAGGTAAGGGAAAAATAATGTACCCTTAAATACTCCTCCAAATCTAGTCTTAAAGCTGAGGAGCGTAGCAAAATACAAAGCCAATGCAAGCTGTATAAAGGAACCGATCATATAGTAAAAAGTCAATGCCAATGAGCTGATGACTTCCTTATCCTTGAATATTTCAGCGTAATTATTCAGTCCGACGAATTCTCTCGGACCGGTATATTTCATATTATATAGCTGAATTGGAACATTTTAAAGAACGGCAGGTAAGTGAATACAAATAATAGCAACAGAGGGATCAGCATGAACGAAGTCATAACCAGGAATTTTTGTCCCTTCCAGCTTTTAAGCCATTTTATCAGGTGAAAAAGCTTTTTTTCTTTCTTTAAGCTAGAGTTAATTTTACCCATAGGACCTCCTACTTTAATATGAGCCAGGGAAATCCTGCCCTGGCTCATATGTTGATCAACAAAATTAATTGGAGTATATTATTTTATTTTACTGCAATGCCCAAATCCGTCTGTGCCGCTGTCCATTTTGAATTCCAGTCAGCCGCAATATCTTCCATTGTTTCGGTCTTGTCAAAAGCTGCTTCCAATACTCTCTGAACATGTGTGTTCTCCATGTTGATACCGATCTCAGACTTTGTATTGAGATCATTCAATAAAGTCTCTTCACCAGCCGGAGCAGGATTATCAACTACGAACTCAACGTCACCAAACTGAGAGTAAACATCTGGTCTATCTGCACCCTTAACAATCGGGATACCACCTTCGCTGTAAGCAAAGCCGGATTTCTCTGTCAGCCATTTGACATAGAGCATAGCAGCTATCTTGTTGTTATCGGAGGAATGAACATTGATGCCGTACATGTAGTCAGGACCTGCAGAAGCATATTGCTTACCGTTAACCGTAATCGGGAAAGGCATATAACCAACATTTTCAGGAGTATCTCCGGCACCCTGCATCTGTGAATAAGCCCAGGAGCCAAGAACCATAGTACCGATCTCGCCTCTGTTCAGCATACCTTTCGAGGATTCCCAGTCGGTAGTGGTCGGATCATCTTCAATCAAGCCTCTGGAAACGGCCTGATATAACAGATTGTATACTGCAAAAGGACCAGTACCGTCACCTCTGTCAGCAAAAGGATTGCTTGCATGAACCAGCTCATTGTTCATGTAATCGACTGATCCTGTTGCGGAGCCGCCGATGTAAGCATCCCAGGCTCCCAGAGTCCAGCCGGCAGCAAAGTTCGTATATAACGGGATTGCGTCCGTATTGTCTTTGATTTTCTGTAAGTCATCCAGAAACTCATCCGGTGTCTTAGGAAGTGTTGTGATACCTGCGTCAGCAAATACCTTCTTGTTGTAAAGCACACCCTGTGCATTAACAGTAGACGCAATACCATAAACCTGTCCATTGTAGGTATAGTTCTCGATAAAGTCATAATTCTGTGCGATTTTGTCATGCTCACCGTAAGATACGAATAAATCCGGTGCTTCCGCTTTAAGTACTGTGGTAGGGATCATACAGATATCACCCCAATCATCGGTGGTTAATCGGATGATTACGTCCTCCCTGTAATTGGTGACTGCTTCGTAAGTAATCTTAATATTAGGATACAGCTTCTGGAACTCTGTTATGTAATCTGCTAATTTAGTATCTACAATATCAGTTCTGTGGGTAAGGAATTTCAAGTCAGCCGTAATGTCTGTGTAGTCCTGTCCAAGTACTAAGGAATCAATGGTAGGAAATGCAGCTGTTGTTGCATCATCTGCCGGAGCAGCAGTTCTAGAATTATGGCACGTATACCAATCATTACTACCGTAAAATCTCTCACTTGCTTTACTTAACTTAGTTTATATTATTGTTTTGTTATTAAACCATTATTAATTATTTTATTTTGCTATTGTTTATTCATTACTTAGAACTTTTACTTAACTTTAGATTTTTATCAAAGAACAAAGCGTTTACTTTGATAAATGTTCGTACAGAGTACGAATCCTACCTGCAAGACTTATTTGTATCATGGTAAATTCAAGCCTTTTGCGAAAGAACAAAGAGTTTGCCTCGCTAAACTCTCGCTCCGAGCACAGTTAGCTTACTGACATAATTCCAATCGCGCGAGTGTGTATTCATGCGGAGCATTTTTATTTCATAGGACGCAATTTCAATGAAACAAAAAAGAGAAGAAAAGCTTCTCAAAAAAGCTTGTCTTCTCTTTCCATATGATCATTATTCTATTCTAACCTTCCTGGTTTAGATTCTTAACGGAATCGCGGATTACCAGATTACCGCTGATCACCTTTCTGCCAAGAGATCTGCTGTCTCCTTCAATCTTGCGCATTACCGCATGAACAGCGGTTTCAGCCATCATTTCCATATTGACTTCCACAGTGGTTAACTTCGGTGATGATAAGCTGGCAAAGATATAATTGTCGAAGCCAACTACCGAGATATCCTCCGGTATCCTGTAGCCCATCATCTTCAGCTTGCGGATAAACAGATAAGCGACAGAATCACAGTTGCAGAAGAATGCTGTAGGCATCTTGTCAGGAAGTTCAAAGTCAACATATACTCCATCCTCTCCTCTGTCCTGTATGATCCACGCTTCATTCACTTCAATCTTGTTCGTAATAAGTGCTTTATAGTAGCCCAGATAGCGGTCCAGGATACTGCTTGTGGCAAATATATTGCCCACAAAGCCAATCTCCCTGTGTCCCAGGGAAATAATATGATTCGTCAGCGTATATGCGCCATAAAAGCTGTCACTGATCACATTCGGTATTGCCAATTCCTTCTCTGTTTCTGATGTAATGATCTCCATAATGCCATAATAATTTTCACTCATCAGCGCTTTGACTACGTTATGATACATTTTCAGATAAAATGCATCCGTATCATCCTTAATAAAACGGTCTGCTATAATTACGCCAATATTATAGCTTTTGCCTTCCTTCATGCCTTTTGCAAGAGAATTGTACCGATATCCAAGTTCCTCTGCTGCAGCCTTAATCCTATCCTTCAGTTCTGTACTAACTCCTTCCTTATCTGAAAGAGCTTTGGATACAGTTACCGTGCTGATATCCAGCATTTGGGCAATATCTTTCATTGTAACATTTTTTATCTTCGGCCATTCCCCCTCAACAAAAGATTCTAATATAAATCATGAATAATTTCAATTAGATTTATTTATGGTTACTTATATACTTCATTAGATATCGGAGCATTACAGTAGGAACGAATTCACGAAATATCCTTCTCGATTATAACACAGCTGTTTTATGAAGCAATATGTATTTTATTTTCCAATTACTTTATTACTTTATCGGTAACCATAACCTTATATCCTTCGCTAATCGGAATTGTTTTCTTGCATCGGGCATCATTTATGTAAAAAAAATGAGATTATATCACAATCTCTGATATAATCTCACCAAAATCATGCAAATGATCCGTTTGCCATAACACCTGCACTTAATACCTGCAAAATAAGATTGCTCTGCCAGGTTCGTAGCACCCGCACAGTTTTCCTGGGCATTGGCGGCATTGTTCTGCACCACGGTTGAGATCTCCGTGATAATTTCCGAAGTGCTTTTCAGATTCTCTGCCTGAATCTCCGATACTTCGGCGATATCGGTACAAAGCTTCGTTACGCTGTTAATCGAATTCTGGATACTGCGATGATAAAAAAAGCAACGAATGCCTTTATAGCCTCGTTGCTTTTAATTACTATATATTACTACTTGCGTCTTGTCAATAACCGAAGTCAAAATCTGACGGATAATCCTTATTATACTTATTATTCCACTACCGCAATAACCTCAACCTCACAGAGTACATCCATTGGCAGCTTCGCTGCAGCAACGCAGGATCTTGCAGGCTTTCCGGTAAAATACTGAGCATACACTTCATTAAAGGCTGCGAAATCATCCATATTCTTCAAGAAGCAGGTTGTCTTGATAACATTTTCAAACGTTACTCCTGCTGCCTCCAGGATTGCCTGGACATTCTTCATGACCTGCAGAGCCTGAACCTTAATATCACCCTCTACAATCTGGCCGTTCTCCGAATTAATCGGAATCTGGCCTGAGGCAAATAAAAAATTGCCATGAACCAATGCCTGGGAATAGGGTCCGATTGCTGCCGGTGCTTTGTCTGTCTGGATTACTTTAAACATATTGTTACCTCCGGGTTCATTTTTGTTTTTATTATAGTGATTTAAGAGGTATTAATCAAGTTTATTTATTCAGTTATTTCAACATGCTATTTATTCAGTTATTTCAACATGCAAGCCTGATTTTTGATTTTCCTCCATTGATACGCCAGGGCAAATAAAGCGATGCCCATCATTATTCCGGCACAATCGATAAAAACATCGGTTACCTTGGCCGTGCGGTCTACTATAAAAATTTGATGTAATTCATCAAAGCAGGAATAGGTAAGACATATGCCAAAGCTAATCATGATCGATATTGACCGGCGAATATGGTAACAATTTAACGGAATTAGGATTGCAATCGCCAGTAACGCATATTCCATTACATGTGCCAGTTTTCTTAGCAGCATTGTGAATAACCAAATGGCATCAATCGATACATATATGGGCTCTTTCTTTACCCATTCCACGAATTTTTTTAATGATAAAATTATCTGCATCGACAGCCCATAGGAGGTATGTCCATTTTCTGAAGACAGCACGAATATAAGAGTCGCCAAAAGAGCGGCGGGTAACCAGCACCATACATTTCTATTCTTCATATTTATTTCACCTCATTAATATAGCAAATGCGGCTCGTCCCTTTCTCCTTATATGTAAGGATGTAAAGCTTCAGCAGGTCACAGGAAGCGTAAATCGGAAGCGGCTGCCTTTTCCGGGCTCACTCTCACACCATACTCTTCCTTTATGACTTTCGATAATTGCCTTTACAATCGCAAGCCCCATACCGCAGCCGGTGATTTGACCCGGGGTTCTTGCCGGCGACACCATATAGGTACGGTTGAATATTTTGGTCAAATGCTCTCTGGCAATCCCAATACCGGTATCAGATACCGTAACGAGAATTTCCTCCTTATCCAGGATATCCGCTGATAGAGTAATCACTGCTCCCTCATGGGAATACTTCAGTGCATTGGTGGACAGATTATCAAGGACGCGATAAATCATTCTGCAGTCTATGGCAGCCTGGTAGGGGAAATATTCCGGTACTTCAAGCACCAGACGACGTTTTCCATATTTGCGGTCCGCTTCACAGCTATAAAAAAAATCCTCAAGATATATCCCCATATTTACCGTCTCCAGCTGAAGTATTTTCTGGGAAGAGTTAATGGCAGACAACAGAAATGTATCATTAATCAGCTGTTCCATATAATGAATTCGGTCAGACATCAGCTTAACCGTCCTCCCATATTCTTCGCAATCCTTGGAATCCAATGATTGCAGATAATCCAGAAAATTACGCAGAGCCGTTACCGGTGAGCGCAGATCATGCGATATGTTTACATAAATTTCAGATAACTCCTTCTGACTTTGCGCTAATTCCTTATTCATTTTTTCCAGCTTAAGATTTGCCTGATATAGTGCTGTGGACAGCTCCTCTACGGTAAGTTCCGGCTTAACAAATTCTGTTTTCATGATTCTTCACATCTTTCATTTACTTCACAACAAATTTATAACCCTGAGACCATACCGTCTCAACCATTTCAGGCAAACCAATATAATCCTCCAGCTTCTTTCTTAATCTACTGGCAGTCACCATAATCGTTCGTCTGTCCATCTCGGAATACGTCCCCCACATGCTCATGCCAATATCCTCAAAAGTAACCGTTTCATTCGGTTTGGAAGCCAGGAGGTAAAGGAGATCATATTCTCGATTGGAGAGGAGAATTTCCTCGCTGTTATAAAAAGCTTTATGCTTTGTTAAATCAAGCTGCAAGGGCGGGTAGGATATTGCAGTTGAATTAGCTACCGAGCCAAAGGAGCGCCGAATCTGCACCTGGATTCTTGCAGCAAGTTCCCGAAGGCTATACGGCTTGATTATATAGTCATCCGCTCCTAACAAAAGCCCCCTTATCTTATCCTCTTCAAAGGAGCGGCCCGTCAGGAAGATCACCGGTGCCTTTGATAATGCTTTAATTTTCTGAAAGGCCTGAAATCCGTTCATTCCCGGCATCATGACATCCAATACGATACAATCTGCCGTAAATTCCGTTAATGCCTTCAAGCCGCCCAGTGCACTTGTCGCCAGCCTTACCTCATAACCTTCTTTGGCAAAATATTTCTTGTTTATGGTTAATACTTCTTTATCATCATCAATAAGCAGCAGCTTTGGCATGGTATCCCTCCAAATCAGAGTCAACTATCTTCTTATTCTCAATGCAGATTTCCCTGTCGCAGTAGGCTAGAACCGAACGGCGGTGTGTCACGATTAAAC
>DATMUM010000232.1:0-3851 GCA_035564175.1 Mobilitalea sp. | reverse complement strand
AATACTCAAGCCACGAGAAGGGCTGAAGATTCATCAATTGAATGCAGCTTCTGGTTTTGAGTCCTTTACTGTACAGGTTCATGAGATCATTGAAAAAGAAGGCTACGGTGCCTTTTATGTCTTCGACTGCTTATCGGATTTGCAGTCTGAATGGTCTACTGATTTGATGATGGGTAATTTTTTCTGTGTGACCTGTCCTTATCTGTTTGAGCTTGACACAGTTGCATATTTTCCGATTTTGCGCGGACATCATGATTATGCAACGATTGCCCGTATCCAGGAAACAACCCAGTTGTTACTCGATATTCACTCCAACGATAAGGAATTCTATCTGCATCCGATCAAGGTGTGGAACCGTTACTCTCCGGAAATGTATTTACCCCACAAGCTTACTTCTAATAATGAGTTTGAAAGCCTGACAAACAGTATCGAGCTTGCCAGTTATTATAGGCTCATACATAAAGAGCAGGTAAATCACGATGAGCAGAATATAGACAGCTATGAAAGGTTTTTCAAAGAAGCCAAGGCATCCTATTATAATGGAGATATAAGCGATAAGATATTGAAGAAGATTAGTCGCAGCATGATGACGCATGATCATAAGATGGCAGCGATGATAAAAGAAGAATTTACACCCGAGGACTTTTTCTTTATTAAGGAAAGGATGATCGGAACAGGAACCATAGGAGGGAAAGCCTGTGGCATGCTGCTTTCCAGAAAGATAATTGAAAATCATCTTTCTTCCGTCTATTCGTATTTAGAACCTCATGATTCTTTTTATATTGGATCCGATATTTTCTATTCCTACATTGTTGAAAATAAATTATGGAAGCTGCGGATCTCGGGACGCAAGAAAGAAAATTATTTTTCGGCAGGTGAAGAATTATCAAAAGCAATATTAAAAGGGAGATTTCCGCAGGCGATACGCGATCAGTTTAAAAGAATGCTTGAATATTTTGGTCAGATTCCCATTATTGTACGTTCCAGTAGTTTTTTAGAGGATGGCTTTGGGAATGCCTTTGCCGGTAAATACGAATCTATATTTTGCCCGAATGGCTTCAGCCCGGAAGAAAGGCTCGATTATTTTGAGAATGCCGTACGCCGTGTCTATGCCAGCACCATGGATCAATCGGCTTTGGAATATCGAAGAAAACGGGGCATGGCGGAAGCGGATGAGCAAATGGCAATATTGGTGCAACGTGTCAGTGGTACAAAGTTCGGTGATTATTATATGCCTTGCATTGCTGGTGTAGGTTTTTCCTACAGCATTTACCGATGGAGTGATGTATTAAATGCAGATGCAGGGCTTCTGCGGCTGGTTGCCGGGCTTGGAACCAAGGCAGTTGACCGGACATCGGGGGACTATCCAAGGATGGTCAATCTGGATAAACCTGAAGTGACAACACATACAAGTGATGAAGATAAACATCGTTTTTCCCAGCGGTTACTTGATGTTATTAATATAAAATTCAATACGTTTGAAGAATTGCAGGCTTCACAACTGATACCCACGCTTCCAAAGTGGTATACGAATATCATTTGTGAACACGACATCTCTGCTGAAAGCTTCTTGCGTGAACGGGGGCAATACGAATCGGTTCAGTTTGTATCCTGTAATGGCGTTGTACTGAAAAAGAATCTTATGTCGTTCATGAAGCAAATTCTTGCAACTTTACAGCAGCAATATAAAACGCAGGTAGATATAGAATACACCATCAATTTTGCTCCTGACGGAACCTTTGTAATCAATTTACTTCAATGCAGACCTTTGTATGTTTGGCAAGCAACTGTTGGCCAAAGTCTGCCTAAGATAGCTACCAAGAATTTGTTTTTTGAAGTTTATGATTCGTTTATGGGAAACAGTCCAAGAATCAATGTGGATGTGGTAGTGTATATCGATTCAAAGAAATACCATCAGCTGCCTTATCGTCAGAAGGGTATTATTGCAGGAATCATCGGGAAGGTGAATCATTATTATAAGGATAGCGGGAAAAATCTCATGCTGATCAGTCCGGGACGTATCGGAACATCATCGAATGAATTGGGGGTCCCGGTTACCTTTTCTGATATCTCAAATTTCAAGATTCTATGTGAATATGATGATCCGGCGATTGGCTTTGTTACTGAATTATCCTACGGTAGTCATATGTTTCAGGATTTAGTTGAATCAGAGATGTTCTATATAGCAATTATGGATAAAGAGAGCACGATCTTTCATAAAGATTTTTGGACAGAGAAAGAGTCTTCACTTAAAATGCTTTTACCGGACGTAGAAAATCCATTCAATATTGTAAGTGTATATGAGGCGGATTCAGAAAAACAATTGAGTTTATATGCGGATTTTAATGATAAAAAGACGGTATGCGGATATATAGAATGAAAGAGTTTGCAAATAGAAAGCATTTCACACTTAGAAGTCTATACCTGTGTAATCCTCAGTACAAACTAATTCTAAGGGCAGGTATGTTTGTCAGTGTGAATAAATATTCTTATTACGATAGAAAATAAAATAGAAAATTAGAAAAAAGAAGATCTTGTTGCAACAGAGAATTAGAAAACAGAATATGATTTTTCTTATTACCCCATTGCAACAAGATTTCTTTAAATCATTAGTCTTATTCCAGTTCTAAATCAATTCCTTAAGAATTATTACTATGGAAAATACATCCATAGTCACATTCCGAGTTGAAGCGCCTTTGCATCACTCCGGACAAGGAACAAAAAATTCTTCGTAAAGTGCCATTAAGGCTTATTTGTTTATCGTTGTGTTACTTAAAGTGCCATTAAGGCTTATTTGTTTATTGTTATGTTATAAAGTGCCATTAAGGCTTATTTGTTTATCGTTATGTTACTAAAGTGCCATTGAAGCCTATTTGTTTATTGGTTTGTTACTAAAGTGTCATTAGGCTTATTTGTTTCTTATAGTGCTACTCAGTAAGTAGATTAATAAGCAATACCTTGTGCTTTCATAGACTCAGCAACCTTTAAGAATCCAGCTATGTTTGCACCCATTACGAGGTTACCTTCGTTACCAAACTGTTTTGACGCATTGAAAGCATTATGGAAGATATTTACCATGATGTTGTTAAGTTTCTCATCAACTTCTTCAAATGTCCAGCTGTATCTCATTGAGTTTTGGGACATTTCAAGGCCGGAGGTAGCAACACCGCCTGCATTAGCCGCTTTTGCAGGTCCGAACATTACACCATTTTTAAGGAATACTTCAACAGCTTCAGGAGTAGAAGGCATATTCGCACCTTCTGCAACAGCAATTACACCATTTTTAACAAGCATTTCTGCTTCTTCACCGTTAAGCTCATTCTGTGTTGCACAAGGAAGAGCAATATCACATTTAATGCTCCAGATACCGCGACAGCCCTCATGGTATTCAGAACCAGGAACTCTCTTAACATATTCACTAATTCTTGCGCGCTCAACCTCTTTGAGTTGCTTTACAACATCAAGATTAATACCGTTCTTATCGTAAATATAACCGTTGGAATCTGATAAAGCAACAACCTTGCCGCCAAGCTCTGTAGCCTTCTGTGTTGCATAAATAGCAACATTACCTGATCCGGAGATTACAACAGTTTTACCCTGGAAGCTTTCTTTTTTCATACTCTTTAACATCTCTGAAGTAAAATAACATAATCCATAGCCTGTAGCTTCTGTACGAACAAGTGAACCACCATAGGTAAGACCTTTACCAGTTAAAACACCGGTAAACTCATTGCGTAAACGCTTGTACTGTCCAAACATATAACCAATCTCTCGACCGCCAACGCCAATATCACCAGCAGGAACGTCGGTATCAGCACCAATATGCTTGCTAAGTTCTGTCATAAAGCTTT
>DATMUM010000231.1:0-19412 GCA_035564175.1 Mobilitalea sp. | reverse complement strand
AATCGAGCGGATCTATAAATATTTTGATGAAATAAATGTAGATCCAATTGTATATCATTGGACATACAAAATGGATGAAATAAAAGATGAAAACGCAACAAGTATTTAACTATCAATTATTAATTATCTGATGTACTAGTGCCCATGTTTTATTAAGCATAAATCGCGAAATAAATCGTTTTTGCTATTCTCACAAACGGACATGCAAGTTACCAATTTCATTTTAATGTAAATAGAAAAAAGGCATCTGTAAATATCACACTTTACAAATGCCCTTCTATTAAAAATAGTTTAATTTATATTACTTATTCACTCCTCAGCGCATCAATCGGATTGAGCTTAGCTGCTTTATTGGCAGGTGCATAACCGAATCCGATGCCGATAGCTGCAGATACCCCAAAGGCCAGAAGAATGGAGTTTGTCGTTGGTGCCGCATCAACTCCGAACATATTACCCATGGCAGTCGTAGCTACATACCCGATAATGACGCCAATCAAGCCGCCTAACATACTGATGGAGGTTGCCTCGAATACAAACTGCCACATAATATCCCTTTTCTTGGCACCGAGGGACTTGCGAATACCAATTTCTTTCGTTCTCTCAACGACAGATACCAGCATGATATTCATGATACCAATACCGGCAACCAACAGGGATATACCTGCGATACCGCCTAATACTGCCGACAGCAGAGTCGTCATCGAGTTGATGGTATCCAGAAGTTGTGTCATACTCGTTATCGTATAAAGATCCTCAGACTGTAAGATATTGTAGCAATAATCCTTCAAAAGTGACTCTCCTCTTGTAACATAATCACTGCTCTTCGTTACAAAGGTATATGAAGATATATTCTTATCTCCGGCCAATCTGGTTGCATTGGTATATGGAATATAAATGCAGTCATCCGTTGAGCCCTCTGTCGAATCAGCCTGCTCTGCCTGAACACCGACGATTGTATAGACTTGCCCATTAATATGAATTGTATCACCAAGGTTGACACTGCCGTCATACAGTTCCTGGACAATATAGGTTCCAATGACACAGGCCTGATATCTGTTTTTGATGTCTGCGTAGGTGATAAACCGTCCAATTGCCAAAGAATAACTATTTAAATCCAGATAATCTTCACCTACACCGGTAACAGTCGCGCTTAAGGATGTACTTCCATTTTTAACGGTATAATTTGAACTTACCTTGGGCGATACACCTTCGAATATCCCGCTGTTTTCTTCAGCAAATTTATATACATCATCTACATCTACTACTCTGGTATCGGTATTGGTTACAGATACATTAATTACATCTGTACCCATGTCAGAAAAGGTATCAATCAGATAATTCGTTACACCCTGCATTAATCCCAATAATGTTATTACTGAACCAACACCGATGATCATACCCAGCATAGTTAAAAAGGAACGCATTTTGCTGCCTAAAATACATTGCCATGCTAACCTGAATGCTTGACTTAATTTCATACTGCTACCTGCTTCCTGTATTCATCGGAATCACCGTCAAATACTATTTTTCCATCCTGAATATTAACGATCCGTTTTGCTTTCATAGCAACAGACCGGTCATGAGTAATGAGAAGAATCGTATTACCTTCCTCATTCAATTGTTGAAGGAAATCTAAAAGCTCTGTACTTGTTTTAGAATCTAAAGCACCTGTCGGTTCATCGGCCAAAATTAGGGAAGGATTTGATACAAGGGCTCGTGCGACTGCACCTCTCTGCTGCTGACCGCCGGATAATTGATTCGGAAAGTTCTTCCATTTATCCTCAATACCAACCTTTTTTAAAGCTTCCATGGCCCTTTGTTTTCTCTGCTTTTTATTCAGACCCATGTACAGTAAGGGTAATTCAACATTTCTAATGAGTCTTTCCTTGGGTAACAGATTATACTGCTGAAAGATAAAGCCAATTGTTTTATTACGAAATTCTGCCAAAGCATTATCCTTTAATTTACTGACATCCTTACCCTTTAACAGATACTGGCCCGAGGTTGGTACATCTAGCGCGCCAATGATGTTCATGATTGTTGATTTACCGCTGCCGGATTTACCTATAATAGCTACAAATTCCCCTTTATTAATCACCAGATTAATACCATCGTTCGCACGTACCTCGGTATCTCCCATATAGTAGATTTTCCGAATGTCAATTAACTGTATTAATGGTGCGTCAATAATCTCATCTTTCTGCTTCCTTTTCATATTGTATACCTCCTAGTTACCAGGGAATCCGCTGCCACCGCTAAAATTACCGCCGCCGTTAAAATTGCCGCCGCCACTGTTAAAGTTGCCGCCACTCATTCCGGAAGGCATTTGCTGAGTATTCTGACTTTGATTATTATTCATATTAAACTGAGAAAGTAAATCCTCCAGACCTGATGAGCTCGAAGTAGTTACATATGCTAAGAAGATTTCATCTCCTTCTGTCAGATTACCACTGGTTATCTCGATATAATCACCGTCAGTAATACCGGTTGTAACAGTAACAGCCTTGTAACCATCCGGTACATTATTTCCCGGTCCTGTTGAATTGCCCTGTGTTGTATTGCCCTGTGCTGCATTACCTTGTGTCGCATTGCCTTGTGCTGCATTGCCCTGTGTTGTATTGCCCTGTGTTGTATTGCCCTGTGTAGCATTACCCTGTGCTGCATTGTCTTGTGCCGCATTGCCCTGTGCTGTATTGCCTTGTGCTGTATTGCCTTGTGTCGCATTGCCCTGCGCTGTACTGGTATCTGCTGTCTGAGCACTTCCTGTACCTGTGGACGCTGTATCATCCTTTACATAAACCACATCACCACGTTGCAGAGCATCACTCGGAATAGCGATTGCATTTACAGCCTCATCAATCACGATATTACCGGTAACATTCATACCGGGAAGCAGATCACCCACATCATCGATTCTTACAGTAACGGGATATTGTGTTACACCACCGCTCGTTGAGCTTTTTAAGCTGACATTCGTAACAGTACCGGTAAATTCTTTTCCACTAAAAGCATCCGCTGTAACATTAACCTTCTGTCCAACCACTACTTCCTTAATATCCAATTCATCTACGTACATCTCAAAGGTTACTGACGATAAATCATATATCGTACACAACGTTGAATTAAAATTCGATGAATCAATCGTTTCACCTTTCAGCATATTTTTACTGATTACTTTACCGGTTACCGGTGCAGTGATGGTATAATCAGTTTTAGTGTCTATCACATCCTGAAGATTTGTGTCAGCATCTTCAATCGCCTGTTGTTTCTCATCCAACGCATCTTTCGTATTATCAACAGTATTCTGCGCATTATCTACGGCATTCAGATAATTCGCAAGCTCATCATCGACGGATTTCTGGCTGATTGCAAGTACAACGTCACCTTCTTTGATACTGTCACCTTCCTGCAGATTCAAGCTTGCAATTTCTCCGGTTACATCCGAGGTGATAACAGCATCCGTTTTCACGCTGAAGGTTCCCATATCAACACTATAAATACTGCCAATGGATGCACTTGCAGCTGTTGTATTGGTTATACCGCCAGGATTAGACACTTCAATAGTCACATCCTTGATAACACGGTTTCCGGAATAAGCTTCTTCAATACTGCTTACCTCCGTTACCTTGCCTTTTATCGTCTCAAAACTGTCATTGATTGTTACTTTAGCCGTTTTGCCAACTAAGGAGGAATCTACCTCGCTAGCGTTAAAAGGTACGACTAATAACATCTTGCTATTGTCATAAATCTGTGCAATCTGAGATCCCTTCTGTACATTATCACCGACCTCAACTAATACAGATTTCACAATACCTGTTTCCGTAGATAATACATCTAAGTTGCTATATTCATCGGAAGCATCATTATAATCAGCCTGAGCTTTATCATAAGCGGCTAATGCATCTTGATAACTCTTTTCTGCTTTATCATAGTTCTTATTTGCTCTTTCTACCGCCGTTTCTGCTGTACTGATTTTTGAATCAAGCGTATCGGTATTTATTTTATATAGCACCTGACCTTCCTGAACGGTATCTCCTACCTCAAAATCTGCAGCAATAATTTCACCTTCAACAAGGGTAGAGACTTCATAGCTGTCTAGCGGCTGAATGGTACCGGAAGATGATAATATATTTTCAATGGTCCTCATTTCAACTTGTGCTGTCTTAATTGTAGTTGTCTGCGCTGAGGTGGAGGATACTTTACCGGAGAGAAAACGCTGGTATAGGAATGTTCCTCCTACTACTAATATTACAATAATAATTCCCCATTTAAATAATTTTTTAATTATCCTGGAATGCTTCTTCATTATTACCTCCATGATGCAATTCTGGCATCTAAATTAAAGATTAATTGATACTCTGAGCAACGATAACCCTGATTCGTCCACCTGCGGTAATTGATTTATCATAATAAGCCTTTACACTGTATTTTGATAAGTCAGATATTTTATCAATCGTAGTAGAAATGTACTCCCCATTCAGTAATATGTACACATAACAGTTGTCAGCTAAAGGGAACTTCATCTTATTGTTTTGTACCGTTGTTGTGCCAATGGAGGTAACATCAATTCCGGTTAACGCATAGCTTTTGTTTAAAGCATTATTCTTAAAGACAAATTGCGTAGGACCTATTTCATAATTTAAAGCAGGTAAGGTATTCGCTGTTAAGCTTCCGCTTTTATTACCGATCAAATAATTATAATTAGCTGCATTAGAACCAGTAAATGTAATCCCGGTATAAATACCGTAAGAATCTGTATCACCGGTAATATCATTTAAAATCAGCTGAGAAAGCTGACCGTCGCTATTTAACTCATAATAATAGATAGAAGCCGTACCCAGAGTCACTCCGGCTAATCTTTCCGGATATACACTGATATAGTTACCGCTGCTGATATCCAGAATTTTGATATTAGAGGCAAGAGTCAGATCCCCGAAGGTACTGGCATCATTACTAAAGGTGTTATTGCCAAAATATCGGCTTTCCTGCGTATACACGGTAGTAGTAGCAGCTCCATCAACAAAAGAAAGCTTTACCAGTCCTCCTTCTATTAAACTTACTGTATCCCCATCATAATCCTGAGTATGTTTATTGCCTGATGCATCAACAAAGGTAACATAGTCCGTATTCACATACTTACCAGCCTCTGTCTCAACCAAATGAGTGCCAAGTGCTAATACAACACCGGTTATGGTCGTATTATATTCATCGGTGCTCAGTACATCTACTACTGTTCCATCCTTTCCTAACAACAGTGTAACAACATCGCCTTCCTTTACATCACCCATAGCAGTAAACCTTAATGTAATTTCACTGTCTGCGAAGCTGTAATTAACGCCTGCAACCGTTACTGAAGAAGGGTTTGAATAATCCGGATTAATCGATTCCACGGTACCGGTTACTTTATCATCATATATCCAGATCGTTTTGAAATTTTCAGAATAATAAATTACATCATAATCTTTAATGTCGAGATAAGAACACTGTTTTCCATATTTATACATTGTTGCCTCTGTAATTGAAAAAGGAAGTTTATTTTTCCAGTTATCATCAACAATAACCGGCCCGGATATTCCGGTATTGAGCAAAGATAAATAATCAATTTCCTGGCTCGAATTTAAGGTATATCCTAATACAGATGCATATACCTTGCCGTCCTTCGTTGTTGCATTTAACGTATTGTAGAACAGGTAAATGCAATCCTTAGCTGTAAGGTAATCGGCCTTTGATTTCGTGATATTTGAATTTAATCCCTTTGTTTTGTATAGCTTCATAATTACATTAACCTTATTACCGTTGAAATCACTGTCCGAATAACCCAGAAGCTTTATAACGGCATATACTGCTTCCTGCAAGGTTATCCCCCTGCTTGGTTTAAAAGAACCATTCAGATAGCCAAACATCCAGCCCTGTGTTATCGCTGTCTGAATATAACCGGCTGCCCAATAAGTCCTTTTTACATCCTTGAATAAGGAAACATTACATTCACTGGTAACATCATCCTTAATCGTCGACATATTAACTAACATCTGAGCGAAACGTCCTCTCGTTATTATGTCCGTTTCATTATCGGTATTCCCCTTATCTGTGTTCATAATACCGATAGCTTTAATTACCTGTGCAGTACGATCCGCAGCATATACCTGGTTTCCATTAATTGGAACGAAAACCATTCCTAATATAAGTGTCATGCATAGTAGTAAAGCAATCTTTTTTTGCATACATAATCTCCTTATCAGTGGAATTAATTTATTGTATTACCATATTTATCCTAAGTAAAACCTGTGTACAATTTGTGTATTAGTTGTGATGCTTTTCCAAGGTTTTTGTGAACAGACCGGATTAAGAACATAAAAAAAGTGCAAAAAGTGCCGGAACAATCGGAAATTCCGCCATTCCAGCACTCATTGCACTCGCTTTATTAATTACTGTGATTAATTATTTACATCATTCATGTTCTGATCATACTCATCAAAAACATAGGATAATACGGTTGCCATACCAACGAATTCACAACCATATAAAGTCTTGTTATCTTCTAACTGCTGACTTCTGATGATCTCAATTACACAATGTAAAGTATCTTCACTATTACCAAGATTGATATTCGCATTAAAATAATAACCAAGGGGAAGGATACTTTCTGAGATAAAGCCAATTCCAGTTTGTGAAACATTAATAACTTCGATTGGTGCATGAAGATTACTTACTTGAACATTATCCTGTTTATATAGATTTAATATCTCCAGTGACAGTGTAACCGGCATTCTTTTTGCCTTTCTTCTTTCTTCCATCGTAAACCCTCCATCATTGTCCATTCAATATAAAATTGTCATAGGACATCTTTTCGAACAGCTTGTCATATGTGTGATACAGCAAAACTTATGTAATTTATTATAACTTATTCAGACAGGATATACAATAAGGAGAAAATGAAATGCAATGAAATAATCTAGCAGCAATACAACATAAAAGGAACCTATAAAGTAGACAGGAAAAAGGTCTTACTCTATAGGTTCCAGGATATTATCCTAATTAAATTATAAGGAATCTAAAATCTCCTTAACGATCTGGTTCACCATTCCGGGATCTGCTTTACCCTTCATTTCCTTCATCGTCTGTCCAACGATAAAGCCCATTGCTTTCGTCTTGCCGCTCTTATAGTCGGCAACGGATTGAGGACTGTCAGCAATGATCTTCTCGATCGTTGTACGAAGGAGGCCGTCATCGGATACCATACCAAGGCCATGCTTCTCAACATATTCTTCTGGATTAACATTCTCCTTGAAGATCTTCTCAAATACTTCCTTAGCAACGGTACGATTAATCTTACTGCCATCCACCATCTTAATTAAAACAGCAAGCTGATCCGGAGTAAAGGATATTGCTTCGGGCTCCATTTCCTGCTCTTTCAGGAGTCGCATTGTCTCAACCATGAGCCAGTTGGAAACTTCCTTGGGTTTACCACAAAGGGCAACTGTATCTTCGAATAAATCAGCAAGATGCTTGGAGCTTGTTATAATGGAAGCGTCATAGGCAGGTATGTCAAATTCCTTCTCATACCGAAGCATCTTCTCAGCGCGAAGCTCGGGCTGACGGCTCTTCACGGTCCACAGCCATTCATCACTGATTTCAATCGGTGGAAGGTCAGGCTCCGGGAAATATCTGTAATCCTGCGCATCCTCCTTGGAACGCATTGCAAAGCTGGTATCCTTATTATCGTCCCAGCGTCTGGTCTCCTGGATTACCTTCCTGCCGTCTTCGATTAACTCTATTTGACGCTTTCTCTCACCTTCAATTGCTCTTGCAATCGCTTTGAAGGAGTTCATGTTCTTCATCTCGGTTCTGGTTCCGAATTCTTTCGCACCAACCTCACGGATGGAAAGGTTGATATCTGCACGAAGGGAGCCCTCCTGCATCTTACAATCGGATACCCCGAGGTATTGAAGGATCAGTCTTAATTTTTCCAGATATGCAACCACCTCATCTGCGGATCTCATATCGGGTTCACTTACGATTTCAATCAACGGAACACCGCAGCGGTTATAATCTACAAGGGTACAATCTTCCCAAGGATCATGAACCAGCTTTCCTGCATCTTCTTCCATATGGATTTCATGAATGCGTACTGTTTTCTTTCCTGCTTCGGTTTCAATTTCAATACCGCCGTCACGGCAGATCGGAAGGTATAACTGGGAAATCTGATAAGCCTTCGGAAGATCGGGATAGAAATAATTCTTACGGTCAAATTTACATTTCTGGGTAATCTTACAGTTTAATGCAAGACCTGCAGCCATCGCAAACTCCACAACCTGCTTATTCAGTACCGGAAGAGTTCCCGGCATACCGGAGCATACAGGACATACATGGGCATTCGGGTCACCACCGAACTGGGTGGTACAACCGCAGAAAATCTTAGATTTGGTGGCAAGCTCAACATGAACCTCCAGACCAATGACGGTTTCATATGATTTCATGTTTATGCCTCCTTCCCTTTGGTAAGTACTGTGGGTCTTTCGTAATTTCTTGACTGCTCGAAGCTATATGCTGCACGGATAATATCCTGTTCTCCAAAATGCTTGCCAATCAGATGCATACCAATCGGTAACCCCTTGGAATCCCTGCCGCAGGGAAGGCTGATTGCCGGAAGTCCTGCCAGGTTCACAGATACCGTATAAATATCGGATAAATACATTTTCAAAGGATCGGATAAGCTCTCGCCAAGTACCGGTGCGGTCTCCGGAGCCGTTGGTCCTAAGATAATGTCGTATTTTTCAAAGGCCTTCTGGAAGCCATCATTGATAATTGCTCTTACCTTCAACGCTTTATTATAAAAGGCATCATAATAACCGGAGCTTAATACGAAGGCACCGATCATCATACGGCGCTTTACTTCGTTACCAAAGCCTTCGCTTCTGGTATTCTTATACAAATCCTGCAGACATTCCGCACCCGGATTGCGATAGCCGTATTTTACGCCGTCGAAACGGGACAGATTCGAACTGGCTTCTGCACAGGCAATTACATAATAGGAAGGAACTGCAAAGTCTACGCTGTGAAGCTCGAATTCTTCCACGATTGCACCTTTACTCTTGAAACTTTCCGCTGCCTTCAGAATGCTTTGTTTCACATCTTCCTCAAGTCCTGCACCAAGATAATCCTTCGGGATACCGATTCTCATGCCCTTTACATCATCAATCAAGGCTTTGGTATATGAGTAATTCTTCGCCGGTGCGGAGGTGGAATCCTTATCATCATGTCCTGAAATAACTTCCAGGGCCGCTGCACAGTCGGATACATTTCTTCCGAAGGTTCCGATCTGATCCAGGGAGGATGCATAAGCAATTAAGCCATAACGGGAAACAGTACCGTAGGTAGGCTTAATACCGGTAACGCCGCAGTAGCTTGCCGGCTGGCGAATGGAACCGCCTGTATCAGAGCCAAGCGCATAGTAGGCTTCCTCCAGTGCAACTGCTGCTGCTGATCCACCGCTGGAGCCCCCGGGCACTCTGTTTAAATCCCAGGGATTCTTTGTCTCACCGAAATGGGAGGTCTCTGTGGTGCTGCCCATTGCAAATTCATCCATGTTGGTTTTGCCAAGGATGACTGCACCTGCCTTCTTCAATTTCTCTATTACGGTTGCATCATAGGTCGGTTCAAAGTTATATAAAATCTTAGATGCACAGGTTGTCTTGACACCCTTGGTGCAAATATTATCTTTCACTGCCATAGGAACTCCGGCTAGAGGTGAATCATCCAGTTCACCGGCATCAATGCGCTTCTGTATCTCAGCAGCCTGTGCATATGCCTCTTCCTCCAAAACCGTGATATAACAGCGATAATTTGCATCTCTTTGTTTTATCATCTCAAGCTGCGCCTTCACCGCATCGGCAACAGTAATTTCTTTCGCTTTGATTTTCCTGCCGAGCTCCAACGCAGACAATGTAGTAATGTCTATCATAGCTACCTCCATTTCGCCGCAAAGCGGCGTCCTATTCTACAGTTTTCGGTACTGCGAAGCAACCATCCTTCTGCTTCGGTGCATTCTTCAGAAGCTGCTCACGGTTATCCGTATTTGTGACAACATCCTCACGGAATACATTCTTCACCGGAAGAACATGGGACATGGGTTCAATACCCTCAGTATCCAGTCCGTTCATCGTCTCAATATAATCCAGAATACGATCCAGATCCACAGCAATCTTTTGTTTCTCTTCCTCAGAAACAGAAAGCTTTGCTAAGGCTGCAACGTATTTTACGGTTTCTTCTGTTATCTTCATGGCGATACCTGCCTTTCCTGGTCAATCATTATTTTCTTAATGTCGAAATCCATAATTATTTCTATTTCATAACTTACTTCTACCAAGCTTTATTCCCACCTCATAGGACAGGAATTACGGCTCCAGACGGGATATATCTCTCGGGAACAATGTGGTTTCTCTTACGTTCTGTTCATCCAGGATCTTCATGGTCAGACGCTCAAGACCAATTCCAAGTCCGCCGTGAGGTGGCATTCCGTGCTTGTGGATCATGAGGAAGTTGGTGAACTCATCCGGATTCATGCCTCTTGCCATCATTTTGGCAACCTGCTCTTCATAATCATGAATTCTTTGTCCTCCGGTTGTTATCTCCATACCTTTGTACAGTAAGTCAAAGCTTAAGGTAAACTTATGGTCAGCCGGATCATCCATCGCATAGAAAGGTCTTTTCTTGGAAGGATAATGGGTTACGAATACAAAATCGCTGTCAAATTCCTCTTTGAAATACTTACCGATCAAAACCTCTTCCTCCGGCTCCAGATCGTAAGGATTTTTGATCTTTCTGTTATACTTTTCAGCAACCAGGTTTTTCGCTTCATCAAATCTAACTGCCGGAATTTTATCCAGATTAGGAATATCTGCTTCAAGAATCTTCAATTCCTTTGCATATTGTTCTTTCAATAAATGGAACACATAGCGAAGCATTTCCGTCTCCATCGCCATGATATCCTCAAAACCATTAATATATCCCATCTCAAAATCCAAGCTGGTATATTCGTTCAGATGTCTCGTGGTGTTATGCTTTTCTGCACGAAATACCGGTGCAGCCTCAAAAACCCTGTCATATACACCTACCATCGTCTGCTTGTAAAATTGAGGGCTCTGTGCTAAAAATGCTTTGCTTCCGAAGTACTCCAGTTTAAATACATTGGCTCCGCCTTCCGCATTACCTGCTACGATCTTCGGTGTACGGATTTCAGTAAAACCTTGGGTAAATAAGAATTCACGGAAGCCTCTGACAATACCCTCCTGAATCTTAAAGATTGCCCTTTCCCTGATATTTCGTAAGGAAACTGGTCGATAGGTCAGCTTCGTCTCCAAGGAGGTTTTCATCTTCCACTTGGATATCGGAAGGGGCATCATGGAGCCTTCCTTCGGGGAAGTCAATACATTAATCTTCGTCAGCCTGACTTCAAAGCCCTGGGGCGCACGCTCTTCAGCATGAAGAAAACCCTCAGCCTCAACGGTCATGCCTTCCTTCAGATCCTTTAACTGGCAGCCTGTCACACCTTCCTCATATACGCATTGAACCAGACCTTCTCTTTTTCTTAATACGACAAAGGCAACTTCGCCCATATCCCGTATCGTATGAACATATCCATTGATTTTTACATTCCCCGAAATCTCACCAGCCAGGATTTCACTGATTTCGCTGGTTTCTTTTTTCTGAATTCCTGTAATAAACTCCATTCGTTTCCCTCCGTAATACTGCCCTTTTGCAGCGTAAATTTGAATAAAAAAAGTCCCGGAGAATGCAATGATTGCATTCTTCGGGACGAGAAGTCGAATTCCCGCGGTACCACCCGCATTGAGAGCATAGCTCTCCAGCTTTCCGTGTACTTAACGCGTACCACGCACGAACCTACTGATCGTTCAATTCGCGGGCTCCAGAGTGTTCCGTAATCTACTTATCACCATAGGTTTGCTCTCAGTCGGTGGCTCACCATTCCTGTCGATCGATTTTTGGGTAGAATAAAGTCTCCTTCTTTACCGATAACAATATTCATCAAGTTTTACTGTTGACTTATATTAGCATATTGTATTTTGAAAAGCAAGAGTAAATATTTATTCATTCATAACTTTCTGACAGTTGAATATGATGTGAGCTATTCCGGATAATTCGGGAATATATGGCGGTAATAATCTTCATCCAGAATTGATTTTGATACTGTAAATTTATTCTTGATGATTTTATTAATATTACTGATATAATTCTCCGGCAGGCTTTCGTTCGTCAGTTTTATAACCTCTCCGGTTTCAGAATTATACTTTACTTTGTCCGTGATAAAGCTTCGGTTCGAGAAAAATACCAGTGGAGACGCATCTGACAGAATATCCTGACCCATCAGTAATCTGGAATCGTACTCTAAGCCGAACAGGTTGGATAAGGTCGGCAGAATATCCATACTGGAGCAGGGCTTATCTATGACGATATTCTCCTTCATTCCTTCACACCAGAGAATAAAATGGTTTTTATAAATTTCAAAATTAGGATCAATCACATGTCCGGCCAGTTCGTCCAGCTTATATTTTTCCCAGCCGTAAGGATAATGGTCCGCACTCAGAGCAATTACGGTGCGATCCGCAACTCCTGCTTCCTCAAGCTTCTTAATCAATAGCTCAAGAGCCCGGTCCAGCTCGATCTGGCATGCTATATAGGCCTTAGCATCATCCGAATAAGGCAAATCAGCTACCAAGTCCTTATTCTTATACGACATCATGTTCCCGGTGAAGGAATAATTCATGTGTCCGCTTACGGTCAAATAATATACGTGAAACTGGTCCTCATCCGTGTATTCATCCACTGTGGAAGCAATCATTTCAACATCGGATTCCGGCCACACATTGGGATGTTCCAACACAAGGCCATTACCATTGGCTTTGTAGATATACCCGAGATTGGGATGGGTTTCATTTCTTTGATAATAGGAATAGGTATGATCATGATATGCCTTACTCGCTATTCCGAGCTGGTCAAACTGATTACCAAGGGAGAAGGGCCAAAGATTCTTCCTTCCGATATACATGCTCCTTGTTCCATTCGGTATTAAGCCTGTCATGGCAACATATTCGCCGTCACTCGTACTTGTCTGCCATAAAGCAGTATAAAAATTATTGAATACAAAGCCTTCCTTGGCCAGCTTATATAATGTGGGTGTCTTCTGTTCATTGATGGCATAGGGGGAAAAGCCCTCGGCAGTGATCATAATCAGATTATAGCCTTTAAACATGCCTGTGTACTTATTCTTATTCGTAGGCGTTATAGTGGCAAAATACTGATCCAGTTTTTTGATGGTATCGTTGGATTCATTATCTGCCGAGGCATTAAAATCAATGTTCATGATATTCGGTGAAGTATCAATCGGAGTTTGTGTCGGCGGTTGTGTCGGCCCCTGTGTCAGCTTTAGTGCTCCTGAACCTGATCCCTTCGTAGTCGGAATAGACGGTGCATTTGTCGGTACAGCAGTCGGATCTGTATCCAAAGTAAGTGTATCTGCCAGTACAAGGTCATCCTCTTTATAGAACAGCTTACTAAGATCAATTCTCGTCATTGTGGCAATTCCAAGCTGCTTGCCGCACATATCCGGTACTTTTGAATTATAATATAAATCATAGGGTGTATAATCGCCTTTGCCGAATATCAGCAACGCTACCATGGCAATAATCTGGAAGACAGCAGATGATCCCAATAGAATTACCTGCTCTTTAATTCCTCTTCTTGTATAATCGAATGCATTTGTAAGAAAAGCTAAAACAGCCAGAGGAAGGAACAACAGAATTAAACCAGGAATATTCGCCTTAACCGCAAGTATGATTTCCTTACCGAAATTAGTGACAGCATCTCCCGCCATCCCCAGGGATTGAAAGGAAAAATACACCTTAAAAATGTAGAAATAGATAAGCTGTATGTTAAAAACAAGGCAAATTGCAGCAGTAATTATCCATAATATAAACTTATTGATCTTATCTTTAAACAGTCCTGTGATGAAGCTGATTACTAATCCAATCGGCATTGCTAAAAGAACCGGGTTTATAATTTTCATATCGAGGCCGCGGTAAATCAACAGATGAAATACTATTTCAAGATAGACCATAGTCCCTATGATGAATAACATGGGATACAGAAAATTTTCTACTGAAATATTTACATAGCTGCTCCAGAGATCTTGCAAAGATTTCTTTCCATTACTCCATATTTTCTGCATTTTCCCAGGTAACGCTGAGTTACTGTCATTTTCTATCTTCTGATTATGGGACAAATCCGGATTATTATTCTTCATACGAAAGGTATCACTGTCTTCTTCTTGATCCATCATGGAATTTATATTCGTTGTTATCTGATTTATGAGAGTATCTTCATCAATATTTTTATTATCCTTATCCTTTAACTCGGCATCAACCTTCCCCATTTGTTGATTGCTTTGTTCCCCATTCCTATTATTCTTACTGTCCCTCTCCATCCACTCATTTACCTTCTTTCGAATTTAATACAGCCTTTACCTTTATTACTATTAATATGCACGATGGCACCATTGATCATCGTAAATTGCGGTGGTTTATGTCCGATATCTGCTTCTAAAATAATCGGTAAGTTTAGCTCGCCAAGCACTGACAGAACTGCTTCCGAATAATTCGTATCCGTTTCCGTATGGTACATGGCCGGTCTTCCGAAGATAAAGCCTGCTGCATGATCAAACCAGCCGGCTTCCTTTAACTGCCATAACCCTCTCGTTAATGCTTCACTGCCAAGATCGAAGCTTTCCAAGAACCAGACAATCTTATCCTTATGGTAACGCTTGATAAAATCCCTGGTTTTATCAAACCTGGTACCAATCAGACTAAGTATGACATCCAGGCAGCCCCCGATTGCTCTTCCATACAGTTCAAGCTCTTTCCCGCTATCCCAGCCAGCCGGATAAAGATTTACCCATTCAACGTCCCTCTCTAATTCAAACTCTTCAAAACCGGTGATGCGTTCTTTATAACCATCCTGGTATTTATCATAGCTGTTTTGTTCTATATCCTGCCCTTCCAAAATCTTTCGATTATCCTCCAAAGAGCTGTGCCAGTTGCCCATTCCAAAGCTGCTGAAATTGTTCGCATAGATCGTCGCCATATCCAGATTTGTTGTTAATGTAAATAATAGTCCCGTTGTATCGGAATAGCCCTGAATCCATTTCGGATTATCTCTTATGAGTTCAAAATTAACATAGGAGAGCATCTCTACCAGATAATCTCCACCGCTTGCAGCAAAAATGGCACTAACCTCAGAATCTATAAAAAGCTGCTCTAACTCCCTGGCTCTGGTCGGACCGTCCGAACTTTTTCCCTTGCAGCTTTTCCTTACATTATCTGTAATTATGACCGGATATCCGATTTCATTAAAATGTTTTATTCCATTATCTAAACGTATCAAATCAACTTCAGCATCAAAGCCTGCTGAGGTTGCTGTCACTCCGATTTTATAACCTTTTTCCAAGTTTTTCGGGTATAACATTATATTTAACTCCATTCTGCCAATATATACGGTATTTTGCACCTATGCCCAATAGTATACCATTCTAGGAAAAATTTATCAATCGGTATCGTTTACAGACGTCATAAAAATAGGGTATCCGATTATTTCTAAAACAATCAGACACCCTTATTAATAAATTTTGTCAATCCTATTGTATTACTGTCAAAATGACCAGTCACTACCTGTATTTTCATGGATGCGTAATTCGGCAAATTGATATTCTATGCATATATTTTATTTGGTAAGCTTATCAATAATACCCCTGATTTCTTGCAGCTTCTCATCCGAATTACCGGTTTCGATTGCTTCTTTCACACACATATCGATATGTGCATGGAGAACCTCTCTGTCCGCTTTATGAAGGATTGCTTCTGTTGCAATGATCTGATTGGAGATGTCGATACAATAGCGATCCTCTTCTATCATTTTTAAGATACCGTCTATCTGCCCTCTTGCTGTTTTAAGTAAACGACTTACCTTATCCTTATCTGCTTTCATCCATTTCTCCATTCCACCGCTTCATACGGCATAATTTAGTATTTGTTAGCTAATCTTATGAGAACAGACCCCTTTTCTCCGTTACGGATACAACTTCATAACCAGCCTCGGTTACAGCATCGGAAAGTGTCTTATCAGCAACATCCTTTGCCAGGGTTACGACTGCCCTGTTTTTCTTAAGCTCCACCTTAGCTTCAACGCCGTCAATCGCATTTAATGCCTTCTCCACTCTTGCCTGGCAGTGTTCGCAGCTCATTCCGTTAATTTCAATTATTTTCTTCATTTTTATCATTCTCCTTTTAATGTATTGTTTGGGTGTCATAAGTCTACTCTATACAGTATTGATGAATATTTGTGCATATATATTATAGTATAAACAAAATTGCCAAGCATTTATTAATCTCATGCTTTGAAAAATCTTAACCTGAGTGCATTCGTTACAACAAATACGGAACTCAGGCTCATTGCAGCTGCTCCGATGATGGGACTTAATTTCCATCCCAAGGCCGTATAGAATAAACCTGCAGCCAACGGTATACCAAGTGTATTATAAAAGAATGCCCAGAACAGATTCTGTCTGATATTTCTCATGGTTACCTTACTAAGCTTAATTGCTGTTACAACGTCCTTAAGATTACTCTTCATCAGTACAATATCCGCAGATTCGATTGCAATATCGGTGCCTGCTCCGATTGCGATGCCTACATCGGCTCTCACCAGGGCAGGAGCATCATTGATACCGTCACCGACCATAGCAACCTTGCCACCCTTTTCCTGAAGCTTTCGTACTTCCCTTTCCTTATCCTCCGGGAGGACTTCAGCAATTACCTTTTCCAGATTTAACTGAGAACGGATTGCTTCCGCTGTTTTTTTATTATCGCCTGTCAGCATGATTACTTCTATTCCCATGGACTTAAGCTCAGAAATAGCATTGAAACTTGTGGTTTTGATTACATCTGCAACAGCAATCATCCCAAGGAGCTTACTGCCGTCTGCATAATACAACGGAGTTTTGCCTTCCTTAGCAAAGGTATCTGCATGGCTTTCCCATTCCTCTGTCGGTATGCCCTGCTCCTGCATATAACTCCTATTGCCCGCATGGTAGCTTTTTCCATTCAGTTTCGCCAGGATACCACGTCCTGGGATGGTCTGAAAATCAGCAACATCAGCAATTGGAATATCAGAAGACATCGCTTCCTCGATAATTGCTTCTGATAACGGATGCCCGGAAGGCTTTTCAATAGAAGCTGCAATTTCGATCAGTGCTCTCCTACTGATATCGCTTGCCGGAATGATATCGGTAACTCTAGGTTTACCTTCTGTAATTGTTCCTGTCTTATCCAGGATGACTGTATTTACAGACTGTAATGTTTCAAGCGTTTCTGCAGATTTTACCAGGATACCGTTCTGCGCCCCTTTCCCGGTTCCGACCATGATAGCCACCGGAGTAGCCAGTCCCAGAGCACAAGGGCAGGATATCACCAGTACAGCGATACCGATGGATAATGCAAATTCTATGCTTTGCCCGGCCAGCAGCCAGATGGCGGCAGAAAGGATCGCAATAGATATTACCACGGGTACGAAGATACCGCTAATTTTATCAGCCAGCTTTGAAATCGGAGCTTTTGAGGAGCTTGCCTCTTCTACCAGCTGAATAATTTTAGAAAGCGTTGTATCTGCACCTACCTTTTCAGCACGGAATTTAATATAGCCCGATTTATTGATCGTAGCGGCAATCACATGATCTCCGACCTGTTTCTCAACAGGGATGCTTTCCCCGGTGATGGCAGCCTGATCTATCGTTGTGTTTCCTTCGATAATTACGCCATCGACCGGAATACTCTGTCCCGGCTTCACCAGAAGGATATCATTTACCGCAACCTGCTCCACCGGCAAAGTGATTTCCTTGCCCTTTCTTACTACAACAGCGGTCTTGGGAGCCAAATCAATTAATTTGCTGATTGCTTCCGAGGTTTTGCCTTTTGATCTGGCTTCAAGGTATTTTCCTAAGGTGATTAATGTCAGGATTGTACCTGCCGATTCAAAATATAAATCATATAAATAATGTTCAACCAGCATCTGATTCTGATGCCCCAGTCCATAACCGATCCGGTAAATAGCAAAAATTCCATAGAATACGGCTGCAGCGGAACCGATGGCGATCAGGGAGTCCATATTCGGTGATCCGTGGAACAGCGTTTTGAATCCTACTTCATAATACTTACGGTTAATATATAAGATTGGTATTGTAAGTAACAGCTGAGTAAAAACTAAGTTGAAGGAATTCGGTATCCCCATGAAGAACATCGGTAAGGGAAAACCAAACATATGTCCCATTGTTATATATAATAACGGAATCAGAAACAAGAAAGATAAAATAATTCTCCTTCTCATCTCCAACTGCTCTTGTTCTATGGAATTCACTTTCACTGGCTGTGCTGTTGCTGTTAACCCGCTGATATACTCTGTTGCCCCATAGCCTGCTGCTTCTACGGCTTCAATGATCCTGGACTGATCCAGATGAGCCTCGTCGAATTCTACCTTCATGCTTCCGGAAAGAAGATTAACATTAACCTCCCTTACCCCTTCCAGTTTTCTGACGCTTTTTTCAACACTGGCAGAACAGGCAGAGCATGTCATTCCTGTAACATTGAACTTCTGGTTCATTTTATCACCTCCTGATACCCCTCCCCCTATGGGGGGTGTATCTTATGAGCTTATAATAATACCCCTTGGATAATATGTCAATAAGTAATATAATTTTTTTATGAGGTTATAAGATATTTTATAATCATTCATCATTTGATTAGCGTGTCAAAAGTACTCTGTGAACAAAGCAGATATCATATAGATTATATATTACCCAAAACAGTACATAGGTAGCTGTTTTGCTCGCAAGATACTTTTATACTAAACTTCCATGCTGCCTCATTAAGGCAGCTCAAAGCCTTGGAAGGACAAGGAGTGAGCACCATTGTGTGAACTTCGCAGTTCTTCCCGTGTAGAATTGTTTTTTAATTCACGCTAGCGCCCATGACGCCGCTTGCGGCATCATATACAGTACCTGAAAGAAGTTCAAAATGAAATTCCAATTTTGAGTTCTTTCTAAAGTAAATTATGATTTTTAGAATTCACTTTAGAATTATAGGATTTTTCAAAAATCTTTTCATACTAATCATAATTTTGTAACTACAAACTTAAACTAGATTTATCTACCGATGTTGTTAATTAACATCGATAAAAAATTGGATTGACTGAAAGGAGACATGATTATGTTTGAGTCCATTCATAAGGATAAAGTATACCGGAATTTAATAAATGGTGATTGGGTGACCTGCAAAAGCGGAGAAACGACG
>DATMUM010000230.1:0-8441 GCA_035564175.1 Mobilitalea sp. | reverse complement strand
ATTAATGGATACATTTATGGCAGCACTACCAAAGAACATAGCCCAGTGCTTGGGTAAGTGTGCATAAAATGTGGTATTAAATAACTGCCAAATATTGAATTTTCAAGGTGCATAGGAAAAATCTATGTGCGAAGTTTTAGTAAATGATGTTTATATTAATGTAATTGATCAGCTTAATGAATTAGGCGTTCATATTATTGTATTTCCAGAACTGGCAATGAATAAAAAAACGGAAAAAGCGATTACTCAGTATTTAATCGATAAAAAATTAAATGGCAACAGCCATATTCAATTGGTTTTTCTGGGATCGTTATGGGAAGATAGAGTCAACATGTGCATGTTGCTGTCCGGTAGCGGAACAGTTCTTTTAAAAAATAATAAAAAAATGCCATTTGAATATAAAAACCCGGAGGATGGATTATTCTACACGGAATCTTTAAAAAGCAGACCTGAAAAATATAGTCTGTTAGATGTTAACGGTTTAGGCAGATTACTCTATTTAGTCTGCAAAGATGGATTAGACGATATCGCACAAATTACACTTTGGAATGAATATGGCGTAAATATGGAGATTATATCAGCTTTTACACCTTCTATTTTGTATTTTGAGAATCAATCAGAGAAGTTTAATAAAGATTACTTAGGCATCGATCTTTTAACTAATTGCTGTAATCCGCGGTTACAAATATGCAATGATAATTCTATTGATATAGGTTACATATCTGTACCAGTAATGAATGTGGAAAGAAGAAGAGTCGTTTCAAACAGAATATATTTTTCAAGTGACGAAAAATGTAATAACTGTGATCGTTTTTGTAACTGTGCACATATATTTACATTAAATCCTAATAAATTAATAAAAGATACTCGTTTTCATGGTATGGAAGTCGAAAAGCTAGATAAAATAAAGAGATATTAATATATTTCTTGATTTCAAAGTTTAATTGAGATAAAATTAAAATGTATTACATGAACGTTACATATTGTTGTAATGTGAGAGGGGATACTATGGACATAGAAAAATTGAAGAATCAATATACTGTTAGCATTATGCAAGGAAGTACTGACAGAATGGCTGAGAGTGCAGATAATCTAATGGATTTATTTACTGATTCTGTAATGAATAATACGGTTCAGTTATTGAAGAATGAATTAATTATTGAAGAAGGAAAAATGGAAGCTTTAATAAATCTTCTTGGAATCAATGATGATATAGAAAAGCAGAAGATTTATTATTTTGCCGTACTTAAAACAATTATCGATTTGAATAGCGAGTTAGCTGAGAAACTGTCTAATAACCTAAATGATTTTCATGCATATAAGTATGTCTATCCAATATTAGGAATGCTACAAAATAATATGACAATGACTCATGGAAATATTGCATACAGATTAGGATTATCATCTCAGGCTTTAACTGGTTTTATTACTAGAACCAAAAAATTTAACCTATGGAAAATAGAGGAGCGCGGAAAATCTAATTATTATTCGTTGACGATAAACGGAAAAGAGGCTTATAAAAGATATGTTAAGAATGATTTAATCAAATCGGATGAAGCTTCCATTGAAAAAATAATGATTTGTCTCATAGATTCTATTTCTACAGAAATTACAAAACGAACTCCGGATATTAATCAAATAATAAATAATCTGAATGAAACATGTGGGCATGGAACTTCTATTTGTTCATCGAGTATGTTTAAATATAAGCTTAATAATCTATTTGTAAATAATAATATCTGTTTTTATAACAAATTTAATTATTATAGAGATCATAATAAATTACCTAGAAATTATTTTGTTGAATATAATTATCATATAGATGATTCTGACGAATATACAAATGTTGAAGTTAAATTCAAAGATGATCATTTATTAAAAACATATAAAAGATTTGATATGATTGATAAATCAGAAGAGAGATCTGATTTTCATGAAATAGTTGGGTTTAATAAAGATTTATTACAGTTCTCAAGAGACAATAACCGATACCTGCATAACATTAAAATTCTAATAAATGATAAGCTGGAACAAGATTATGTAACAAATGATAAATTAATTGATGACGATCTAATTGGTTATCATAATAAATCAGGAGGTTTTATTAATGAGAGAAGAAATTAGTCATGAAGAAATAATTAATGAAGAAGTAAATAATGAAGAAGTAAATAATGAAGAGACAAATCAAGAGGATGACAAGGCATTAAAACAACAAGCAATAATCAATGCTATAACTCAATTCCTGACGGAAGAAGATTGGAATTATACATTTGATGATAAGAAGAATATCTTTAAAACAGGAATAAGCATTGGCGGTAAAATAAAAGATATTTTAATCTATATTTTAATCGAAGAAAATGTATTTATGGCTCACGCAAAACTACAAATATATGCGGATGATGATAATAAGCAAGCTGTATCTGAATTTATTACAAGAGCAAACTTTGGGTTGAAGAATGGAAACTTTGAAATGGATTATTCCGATGGCGAAATAAGATATAAAGTTTTTGTAAATTGTAATTCATTTATACCTTCTCAAGAGTTGATAAAGGAGAGTATCCTTACCCCGGCAGTCATGTTTGATAGTTATGGAAGCGGATTGTTAGCAGTAATGTTTGGAGTAAAAACACCGGCAGAAGCAATCGAAGAAGTTGAGTCCAAATTATAAAGTATAAAATACCCCATAGAATTAGGAGTACAAACCTAATATTCTATGGGGCTTTTTGTTATTACGGTAATATGTTACCTGCAGAAAGATAAATCTGATACCACTCTTCTCTGGTCAGGTAGATTTCCATTGCCTGGCAGATTTCAACCAGTCGCGGAATACTCATGGTTCCGGTTACCGGCTGCAGCTTAGCAGGATGTCTCAGCAGCCATGCCATGGCTATGGTTGTATTGCTCACCTGATATTTGGCTGCAATTTGGTTGATGGTTTCATTCAGCTTCGGGAACTTATCATTATCTAAGAAAACGCCTTCAAAAAATCCGTATTGATAAGGAGACCAGGGCTGAATGGTTATATCATGAAGTCTGCAGAAATCAAGAACACTTCCATCCCTGTCTAGGGCTTTCTCTGTAAGCATATTTACTTCCAGCCCGTTACTGATCATATTGGCATTCGTGATGCTAAGCTGAAGCTGATTGGCAATAATCGGCTGCCTCACATATTTTTGCAGCAGCTGGATCTGCATCGGCTTCTGGTTAGATACACCAAAATGACGTACCTTTCCGGACTTCTCCAGCTGATCAAAAGCCTCTGCCACTTCCTCCGGTTCAACCAATGCATCCGGTCTGTGCAGCAGTAAAATGTCCAGATAATCTGTTTTTAAGCGTTTTAAGATACCATCTACGGAGCTTAAGATATGCTCCTTGGAGAAATCGAACATGACTCCCGGCTTAATTCCGCATTTGGACTGCAGTATGAATTTCTCACGGTTGGATGGACTCATGTTTACTGCTTCTGCAAAGATTTCTTCGCATTTTCCTGCACCGTAGATATCCGCATGATCAAAGAAATTAGCTCCCAGTTCCAGAGCTTTATCCACAAACTGTTTGGCCTGCCGTATCTCCAAGCCATCCATTCTCATACAGCCCACGGCAATGGCGGGTACCTGCAGGCTGCTTTTTCCTAATTCAATATACTTCATAGAAAACCCCTTTCATAATATAAGTTCTGATTTAAGGCTTACCAAATATGTTTCAGGTAATTCATAACTGAGTTCATAGAACTTTATTCCACTATAAACCTTAGAGATTACTCTAAGTCAAGAGCTTACTAATATTTTCGAATTAATATTTTCGACCTTATATTTGGTTTGGGTGTATAAGCCTACTCTACACAGTATTGATGATATGTGTGTATTGTATATTAATGAAAGCCATAATGCAGCTTTCATTAATCAAGTATTCAGATGGCGCAGACCGGCATCTAGTGAATTCATAGTTTTTTACTCTGAAAAGAGACCACCAAACTAATTTTAGTAGCATATCATTTCTTAATGCGACAGCCCATTTTATTATACATTCATATCATTTGGAAATAACAGCTGATACTGATTATTTATCCGCTCTTTCATCTGATCAAGCATTCTTTCCGGGCCGGTAACCTTTAGGATTGGACCGAAACCAAGAAGCCGGATTAACAGCTCTGTTTCATCCTGCAAATCATACCAGAGTGTAGCGATACATTTACCGTTTTCCTCATCAATCACAGTATGCTTTTCGTAACCGGCAAATTCCATCATAAAACGTTCGACACCATTACGTTCATTACTGATCTCAAGAGTTACGGGTTCTGCACAGCGCTTCCACGTAAAAATCCGAGTCATATCAACTTTCTCAGGGTATACCACACCCGTTTCCTTGACATGGTAGACACGGGAAAGATTAATCGTACCAAGTGCTACTGTTTTCCCACCATTCATTTTAGCCGTATAGATGCGGAATTTATCGTTCTTCTGGGAATATTCGATCCGATAAGGCAGATAGTCACCGGTGATCAGCTTTCCTTTACCAGACTTAAAGATGATATTTACAATGCTTCTGGATCGTATTGCTTTCAGAATTATTTTAAAATTCTGTATATATTCAGGATCGGAATAATCATCACCGTCGGTAAATATATCAAACCATTTGAACTGTTCCTTCTGGTAAAGAGGTTTTATATCGGTAAGCTGTTCTGACAGTTCCTTTATCGTATTATCATCAAGAAATAAACTAATCCGCGGGTCAAGCAGAAGGGATTTTAACCATCGCTTTTCAAGAAGGGTTATCGGAAGCTTTGGAATGTTTTTTAATCTTGACTGGTACTGATGATTGTCTTTCGAAAAGAATCCCCAGCCATCTTCTTTACAAAGCTTTGGAAGGAGATATAGTGCAGGGTCTGAAAACGCATGAGCCGTAATAAGCTCAGTCATCTGCTTTTCCGTTAGTGGTGCATTTTCTAATATTCCGGATGCTACGGAGTAATAACAGCTATATATCTCTGAGAAGAGCTCCATCCTTATTCCCCCTTGTCATATAATCTCTTCATCCGATGAATATCACGGTAAAAGGTACTGATCACCTGTTGATTGGAGCCTTCCAAAGAGATAATCCTTCCGATGAAGGTTTTTACCCAGTTCATCAGCTCGTTCGTATCAAAAACCTGAACGGAGTAGGAATAGGTATTATCACTGATTCGGGTAATCTTGCCGTTTCTGCCTTCCCGTTTCAGACGGTCGAGAATATACTGTTCCCGTTTTTCATCTATTCTCAATACCATTTGAAATTGCTCGCACTGAGCAGCCCGCTCTGAATTACCAAAGGAAACGCCCCAGCACACAGGACTGTTCTTATCAAATTTCTCTTTATAATAATCATAATGCTCATAGGCTTCTAGTAATTTCACTGACTTGAGGTAATCAAGACGGAAGGAGTTAAAACGCTTAATATATGGAATATACATGATTATATAACGCCGTCCTGTCTGGGAAGATACATATATCTTCATCGGTACCCCTTGAATTTATGGGCCTTGTAAAGTGGATTAGCAGAAAGCTGTCCGCTGTCCAGAGAGATCGCAATCTGCTTCCCTTTCTTCGAGGTATCAAAACGGATCAGATCACCAAGCCAGCTTTCAATCCGGCGTCTTTCATTATCATAGGTACGAAGGCTTTTATATTGAAAGTCACTCCTTGTCTTAAAGCCATAGATATAAAAGTCCCGCATATAGTCCCGTATCTTATCAAAATTTTTAATCAGCTCAGAAAATTCGCTCAACAGTCCAACCCCCTTTATCCGTTCATTATAACAGAAAAGTTCAGGAAGGTACAAGTATGTGGCCGGAAAGGAATACAGAATTAGTAAAAAATAAAGTATCTGATTTCCAGTTTTCGCACCTTTTTTTATATGATATGTAAAATTCTCTCTGCTATAATCAAGACATAACAACAAAGGAGCGATACAAAATGTTCGTATATTATGAAAAAGGAAAAACTCTGCATCCAATAAAAATATGGCTCGATCAGATAGACAGTGTGGAAGAAAACTGTTTTGAACAGGCAATCCATCTTGCTAATTTGCCATTTATACATAAATGGGTCAGCCTGATGCCGGACACCCATACTGGAAAAGGCATGCCGATTGGCGGTGTAATCGCAGCCGACGAAGTAGTAATTCCAAACGCTGTCGGTGTTGACATCGGCTGTGGCATGGGTTTTATCCAGACGGATATCCCTGCCAGTATTCTTAGAGAAACGATAACCGGAAGCGGTACCTTACTACAGGCGATCATAGGTGATATTCTGCGTAACATCCCAACCGGCTTTCAACATCATAAGCAACCACAGACAAGCGAAGTTCTTGACCGTGCTAAAAATGAAATAGAGAAATACTCTGGGGACAGCGAGCTGCTTCCTCAGATAGATGAGGGTTATTATCAGGTTGGAACACTGGGAGGAGGAAATCACTTCATTGAGCTGCAGCAGGATGAAAATGGAATGGTAGGTATCATGCTGCACTCCGGAAGCCGCCATTTTGGTAATATCGTCGGCCAGCATTTCAACAAGATAGCCCGAGATTTGAATGACCGTTGGTATTCATCTGTTCCCAGAGAGTATAACCTACCCTTTCTTCCAGTGAATACGGATGAAGGTCAGAGGTATATCGGGTGGATGAATCTGTCTCTGGATTTTGCTTATGAAAACCGTGCAAAAATGCTTGAGAGTGTAAAGGATATTTTCGGACGTTATGTTGAAAAATATACTGGCCTAATACCAGCCTATGATTATCTGATCAATTGTCATCATAACTATGCGGCGTTGGAAAACCATTATGAAAAAGATGTCTGGGTTCACCGTAAGGGAGCAACCAGGGTCCGTTATGGGGAACTAGCTATTATTCCCGGAGCAATGGGGTCCTATAGCTATATCGTAATGGGAAAAGGGAATCCGGAAAGCTTCTGCAGCTCCTCCCATGGAGCAGGGCGCAAATATTCCAGAACAGGTGCAAAAGATGCTTTCTCCGTTGAGAAGGTTATGAATGATCTGAAGGAAAAGGGAGTAGTCCTTGGGAAGCTTAATAAGAACGATGTTGCTGAGGAAGCACGCTTCGCATATAAGGACATCGACCTTGTTATGGCGAACCAGACCGATCTTGTGGAGCCGGTGAAGCAATTATTTACCATAGGGGTAGTAAAGGGATAATAGATCGATACCAACAGCAATCCTGGAGATTATCGTCAGATACGGTTAAAACGGTTCAATTCCGTAAGGTATCGAGTTAAAAGACACTGCCAGCAATCATTCACCTGTTAAGTGATCAAAAGTGTCTTGTGAAAGTGTCTTGTGAAAATATCTTGTGAAAAATATCATATGAAAAATATCATATGAAAAATATCATATGAAAAATATCATGTAAAAATATATCAAATGAAAAAATATCATGTAATAAAACATCTTGTGAAAAACATCATATGGAAAAAATATCTTATGAAAAACATCATGTGAAAAAACATCATATGAAGAAATACCTTGTGAAATAAAGAGTGAAATAAAGATCTTGTGAAATAAAGTGCCGAGTAAATTCATGAAACGACATTAACAGCAAGGAACTCATGTGTCGCTGGTTCGAATCCGGCCGGGAAGCAATTCCTGTAGCTCAGACGGTAGAGCAATAAAAAATATGTCGTGTTAACGAACGATACGTACAGCAATATAACTCTCAGATATCGGGACACGAGACCCCGACGTATCGTGTAAAAAATGAATTATTAAACTGATGCGCCGATGATTTTGCAGCATATGATTTAGCAATCAAAATCCCTTGTAATAATTAGTAAGACAGCAACAGCAGTTATTTAGGGGACATTAGCCTATCCGGAGCATCCGGATGAAAACGATGGTAAAAATGCTGTCTTGAATGTAAAGAAAGGAAGGTAAGCTACTATGTTAGAATTTTTAAAAAGAGAAGCAAATAGTACGTATACTGAAAATGGAGCAGTAACAAACCGTTGCTCTGAAAGCTTTTGTCTGGATTTCTTCTATCAGGCAGGTGCACTGCGAGGTGCAGATGACAACAGTATCCTCACTGCATTTTTAAGAGCATATTCTGAAGATCCCAGCCTGACAATGAAAATTCTTTTCTTTGCCAGAGATATCAGGAGCGGACTGGGAGAACGCAGGATTTTCCGTACCTGTATGAAATGGCTGGCAGCAAACCATCCACAGTCAGCTCTGAAGAACCTGGAGCTGATACCTGAGTTTGGCAGATACGACGATCTGCTTTCTCTCTTGGATACTTCCTGTGAGAAAGCAGTAATGGAGCATATAGCTAGACAGCTTGCTGCTGATACAAAGGCAATGCAGGCAGGTGATCAGAATATCTCCCTGTTAGCAAAATGGCTTCCTTCTGTAAATACTTCCAATGAACAGACTGTGAAATACGCTAAGAAAATCGCC
>DATMUM010000229.1:0-5070 GCA_035564175.1 Mobilitalea sp. | reverse complement strand
CAAGCCTTCAGGCAGGTAACCGCGCCCCTGTTCTTGATGATAGGATAGTCCCTGAGCTAATGCGCGGCGATAAAAAGCGTCTAAATCCATGTCAGCAGAAGAACTGCGCTGACCAGGTAGAATATCTCCGAGTCCCACACCCCGCAATGTGGCCAGTTTACGATAGGTGCGCATATCAGTGACGATACGGTCATATATCGCCTCAGCATTCATACCTTTGAACTGCACATCGTAAATAGCCCGTCCGGGCGATCGCCAACTCCCATTTCGGTTAGCCACTGGTTAATTACATAATCGCAGGCTACATTCCAAAGATAGGCATCCCGCCATTCCCGCCGCGTGTCGTGCCGGAGCGCAGCATGTAAGAATTCGTGCGCCATAACAAAACGAATTGCTTCAGCATCCAGATGATAAGAAGGATTGATATAAATCTCGGACAAAGCCGGTGAAATTGCCGCGATGGTGATTTCCATGCGCTGACAGATTTGAAAGTCCTCAATCAATTTGAAATTTGCGGCAATGGCACCCAGAAGCGGGTAACAGAAACAGGCAATAAGGTTCTGTTCTCGCAATCATCCTGGGAGGGCAGAACACACTTTTACCATCGATAATCTGCGGCACTCCGATTATGTCCTCTGGGGCAAGCTGGCTGCCAAGGAGTGATACGCAGGGCAGTCCGAGAGACTCGGCAAAGTTTTCCACAATTGAGGATTTACCTATTCCCGGAGCGCCCCAGATAAAGACGGGACGGATAATAGCCAAATTCAACAGCACATCCAGTAGCTCATTTTGATTTACACTTAATGAAATATTCATATCTTTTCCTCATTATAATCATTTTTGTATTTTTGCTGCTTTTTCTTATTTTCAAAAACAGCGGTACGATATTTAACACCACAGGAAACTCTTTCCTTTCGGGCTTCCTGCGTTTCTTTTGTAAGCATCAACGAAGCTGGCTTTTTCTTTTTCATTTTTCTCTCCATATTATGAATTTTGAAGTACTCAAATTCACTATTCACTTTTTTTAGATTATTCATATTATTCGGCAGCTTTAAAGTTATAAACAGGCTTGATTATCTTAACAATCTCGACTGTATCGGCAATGTTAGTAATGATTTCATCCATAGGTTTATAGGCAAACGGGGATTCGTCAATGGTTGATTTATTGACCGTTGAAGAATAAATACCTTCCATCGATTCCTTAAACTGCGACAGGGTTATGCTTTCCTTAGCGGCGCTACGGCTCATCAAACGTCCAGCCCCGTGGGGAGCGGACAGGTTCCAGTCTGGATTGCCCTTTCCAACACAAACCAAGCTGCCGTCCCGCATATTCATTGGAATCAGCACCTGTTCGCCTGCCTTAGCTGAAATTGCGCCTTTGCGCAAGATCATGTTATCTGTTTCGATATAGTTATGAATTGTGGTAAAATAGTCTTCAACTTTAAACTTCATCTGTTTGACGATGTCCTTCACTATCGCTTTGCGATTAAGCATAGCGTAACGCTGGGTGATCATCATGTCGTGTATATAGTCATCAAACATATGCCCTTCAACAAAAGCTAAATTCCTGTCGATTTTCAAGAAATCCAGCATTTGTAACTCGGATTCAATCTCGGTCTCTCTGCCTTGCGCTTTTAATTCAGCAATCAATTTGGAGCTGTCATTGCTGCGTCTTTCCAAATCTTTCGCTGCTGCTTTTTGATAATACTCCGCTACCTGCTTGCCCAGGTTCCTACTGCCGGAATGTACAACGAGGTAAAATCGTCCATTATCGTCCTTATCAAGTTCGATGAAATGGTTACCTCCGCCCAATGTACCCATGCTCAGCTCAGCGCGATATAAGTTCACATGGTCTGCGCAGCGCAGCTCTGCTAGATTTATCTCATTCATATATGAATGGGGATTTTCACGGACTTCAAATCCAGCTGGAATATATTTGTGGATGACTGTGTCAAGCTTTTGCAATTCCACATGGGAATCTTTAAGCAGTACGGTTTCCATACCGCAGCCGATATCTACGCCCACGAGATTGGGAACCACTTTATCTGTGAGGGTCATAGTAGTACCAATGGTGCAGCCCACACCCGCGTGAGTGTCTGGCATGATACGGATTTGGCTGTCGCATACGAATTTCTGATTGAGCAGGTTGATGATCTGTGAGATTGCTTCCTGCTCGATATTATCGGTGAACACTTTGGCAGTGTTGTATTTTCCTTGTAATTCAATCATAAATTTTCCTTTCTAAAAATGGGCGCAAAAAAGCCCGGGTGCATTACCCGGGCATCAATAGGCTATATAAAAGACGTTAAATAAAAGGAACTAAATAACGCCATGCCAGTTCAGATAGCACGGGTACAATTTATTGTTGTTTGAGTTTTGTTTAATACAAAGCATGACGTCACCTTCCTTTCTATAATTTGCTATCAATAAAATACCATGAATATGTGGGTATGTCAAGAGATTTTCAGATTATTCCAAATCTATAAGCTCGTTAATATATTTAATTATACCTTTATTAGCTTTTCCATCTTGAGTAATATTGGAATTTTAAGATATACCTACTGAAATACCATAACCTTTTATGTAATAGGCTGATATTTAAGAGCATAAAATAATCCTTATTATCGTAGTTTGTTATCTGTTAAATCATATTTTTATATTTTATAATCATTAAAAAATGAAAGAGAATATGTAAGAAAGGAGAAATCAATAAAATGAAATATCAGATAAAGTATCCAAAGAAATATAAGGTGGATGGCAGTAACAAATTATTTAAAAGGAAAGCTTCATTAATGCTAAGTCATTTTGCAACGATACGTACAAAGCTGACTCTATCTTTTTTAGTACCAATTGCATTTATCATTATACTTGGTGTTGTTTCATTTGAAAAAGCTGCTATTGGGATTCGAAACAGCTATGAACAAGCTACCATGAAGTCAATTCATATGACGAGCAAATACCTTCAATTGGGAGTCAATTCAATCGATGCATTATCAACACAGTATCTAAATGATGCTAATATTAATAAATATTTATTAAAGTTATATGATAATAACGATAGGGAATATAATACACAAAAGAAGAATATTCGAGATGCAATTCAAACAAAAGTATCAACGGATGATTTTATAGCCAGGATTAGTATCATATCCGATAAGGTAAAATCCATAACATCGATGAATTCATCCTTAGAAGATAATATTTATAATGATTTTATTACTACGGACATTGGTAAATACATCAATGAAAATTCCTTAAAAAATGTCTGGATTGGAAACAATGATTACCTTGATGAAAAATTGGGGATTGGACAAGATGATTACTCCATACGTATGATCAGAAAATTTGCTGAAGCAGATGCATTGCTTGTAATTGATATGAATTCCGACACGGTAAGAGATATTTTTAAGGAAATGGATATTAGTGAAGCGGGTACACTTGGTTTAATTACTTCGGATGGTAAAGAAGTTATATTAAATAATGAGGCCAAAAAAGCATCTTATATATTTTATGATAAACAATTTTTTAAGAAGGCACTGGAATCTGATAAAGACGAAGGAGCTTATTATGTGGATTATCAGAACAAGAGTAACTTATCTATGTACTCTAAGATAGGTAAATCGAATGCAATGATCTACGCACTAATTCCAAAGAGTGAAATATTAAGTCAGGCAGATAGTATAAAGCAGATTACTTTTTTTATTGTAATCCTGGCATGTGCTATTGCTGTAGCTATTGCAATATTTATTTCAAACGGTATCGATAAAACAATTAAAAATATTATACATAAACTGAAGAAAGCAGCAGAAGGAGATCTGACTGTTGACTTCTCTACAAGACGTAAAGACGAGTTTCGAATTTTGATAGATGAGATTAAAAATACTTTTCATAATATGAAAGAATTAATCAATCAAGTAAAAGTATTAAGTAATGATGTAGAGGTAGCTTCAGAGAATGTTACGAATGCTTCTGCGATATTTGTAAAAACAACAGGAGATATCTCCGGAGCTGTAAATGAGATTGAACTGGGAGTTACACAGCAAGCAAAAGATGCAGAGGAATGTCTGACTCAGATGGATCGGCTTTCCGATAAACTAATTCGGATTGGAGAAAATACAGGCGAAATTAGCAAAATTGCTGAAGGTACGAAGAAGAACATTCAAGAAGGTACTTTTGTAACAGCTGAATTAAATGAGCAGACAAAATCAACGATTGCTATATCGACTGATATTATTGATGGAATTGAAGACCTGGCGGAAAAGTCAAAAGCAATCAAATCGATTATGGATGTCATCAATGATATTTCAAATCAGACAAGCTTACTTGCATTAAATGCTACTATTGAAGCTGCAAGAGCAGGAGAGGCTGGAAAGGGATTTGCAGTAGTAGCAGGCGAAATTAGTAAATTGTCAGACCAAACGAAAAAATCAGTAAATAATATCGAAAGTATTATCGAGGAAATCCAAAATAATACGATACAAGTAGTTTCCACTGCTAAAAGTGCAGAAAGTGTGATGCTGTTACAGGAAACGGCTGTAAGAAATACAACGATATCATATAGCAATATTAATATGAGCGTCGATAATCTAATGATATTACTTAAGAACCTTATTGAAAATGTTGATAATATTGAAGAAGCCAGAATTAATACTTTAGGTGCTATTGAGAATATATCATCAGTTTTACAGGAAATTGCAGCATCAACAAATAATGTGAATCAAACATCCAGTAATCAATATCAATCGGTTGAGACATTGAATCAATCTGCCAATAGCCTAAAGAAGAATCTGGATGATCTGGTTGGGGCTATTTATAAATTTACAGTGTAAGATGCTGATTTTATATAGGATAGCAGCTAGCCTATCGTATGTAATTGGAATAAGCGGACATTTAAGATTCATAAGGTTACTGGAATAAATTTATTTTATGTATAGGTAATTGTTAAATGATTTTCACCTGAGATGTGGATAACTTTCCTCTATATAAGGAGAGAAAATAGTTCAATTATCAGATTAGTTCCTGAATTGATATAAAACAATGAATTTTAGGCGTATTTTAATAGGCTAAAAC
>DATMUM010000228.1:0-3407 GCA_035564175.1 Mobilitalea sp. | reverse complement strand
TACGGTAAACAAGCCTTACCAAACCTCCTTTTTTATCAATCTCACAAATACTGATCGGTCTCGGAAGAAAGCGGCTGCCTTCGTTACAGTACAAAGAGACGAACTGCCCCGGCTTTGCATTCTCAGCAACATCGGGAGCTTTCAGCCACAAAGAAAATATCTGATCTGCAATTTCGCTCGTATTTATAACCACTGCTTTTCTCTTAGCTGCAACTGTCATTTATGATCTCCTATAAGTAAATTCTAAGTTATTCATAACCTTTTAATTAAGTTACTTATCCTAATGAAATTATCTGATATTATTACCCATGAACACTTTACTTAAAATTCCTGTCCACTATTTTTATCGACTATTCCTGTCCACTAATCCTGTCCATTATATCCTATATAGTAAAATGCTACAAGGTAAAAATATGATGTATCTATGATTTCACAATTCAGCCCTCAATTATTTTAACATGGGCCTTACGTATTCTTGGTCCATCGAATTCCATGAAATATATTCCCTGCCAGGTGCCTAACACCAATCTGCCGTTTTCAATAAGAAGTGTTACCGAAAAGCCCATCATACTGGATTTTATATGGGCTGCGGAATTGCCCTCCCTATGCATGTATCCATCCGAGATTGGGACAATCTTATTCAACTCCATCATAAAATCACGTACAACATCCGGGTCAGCATTTTCATTAATTGTTATACCCGCCGTTGTGTGCGGAACGAACACAACGCAGATGCCGTTCATAACCTTGCTTTCCTTTACTATATTCTTAACTTCATTTGTTATATCAATCATTGCGGTTTGTTGTCCTGTTTTTACGCCAAACGTAAATACCTCACTCATTTTCCATTTCTTCCTTTCTTAATTTGCATCATTCATATGTGCTTTGTTTCTCAAACTGACTGACTGGTTGATATATTTTGGACAAAATAGCATTAAGTAATACTGGCATTTATTGTCTAACATTATATAGAACTTAAACTTAAAATTCAAGAGATTAAATAATGCTTTCCTTTCCATTTCTGCTAATAGATATCGACTGATACGTTGCTATGAATAATAGGAAAATCATACGGAAATCATAAAACAGATATAAGTTACTAATCCTTAACCAATATCTTAAATGATATAAGAAGCAGGAGATAATGCATATGAATATGAAAGAATCCATACCTCAGGATAAATGCATCGACAGCACGTTAAACTTAATGCTAGAAGGTTATCTGTTCATTCCGAACCGCTGCCGTAAATATAGGTCGGAGCTGTTCGAAACCCATCTCATGGGACAGAAGGTAGTATGCATGAGTGGTGAAAGTGCTGCACAAATTTTCTATGATACAAATAAGTTCACAAGGAAAGGCGCTATGCCAAAAAGGGTACAGGAAACCCTATTTGGGAAGAAAGCCATTCAAACTTTGGATGGAGAAGAACATACTCACCGTAAACAGCTGTTCATGTCTTTCATGACTCCTTCAAAAATCGACCAGATCATAGGCCTTACCAAAAGGCAATGGGAGGTAAGCATTAAGCGCCTTGAAAAGAAAGATGAAGTTGTTATTTTTGAAGAAGCAGGTAATGTCCTTTTCCAGGTTGCCTGTAAATGGGCCGGAGTACCTTTTAAGAAATCCGAGGTAAAGCAGATGGCAAAAGACATGAGTGCCATGGTTGATGCCTTCGGTGCTGTCGGTTTAAGACACTATAAAGGAAGATGTGCAAGAAACCGCACGGAATGCTGGGCGAAGAATCTGATTGATGATGTCCGGGTAGGAAGACTTATCGCACCGAAGGATTCTGCTTTGCATGATATCGCCTGGCATAGGCAGCTGGATGGTGACCTGCTTGATGCACAGACAGCCGGAGTTGAGTTGATCAATATCCTGCGTCCGATTACTGCGATTGCCACCTATATCACCTTTGGTGCATTGGCACTTCATATGTACCCTTCCTATAAGGAAAAGATTCAGCATAAGGAAGAGAACTACCTTCATATGTTTGCCCAGGAGATCAGGCGGTACTACCCCTTCGGTCCGTTCCTTGGTGCAAGGGTGAGATCAGACTTTCAATGGCATAACTACCAGTTTACAAAGGGGATGCTGGTTTTCCTTGATATCTATGGTACGAATCATGATTCCGGAATATGGAGATATCCGAACGAATTCCGGCCGAAGCATTTCTTAAACTATGACGGTAATCCCTTTGATTTTATACCACAGGGAGGCGGAGCTGCGGAAGGTGGGAACCGCTGCCCAGGCGAATGGATTACAACCGAACTACTAAAGGTGAGCATGGATTTTCTGGCTAACCGCATCGAATATGACGTTGTATTGCAGGATTTAAGCTTCAGCTTAAGAAGAATGCCTACCATACCGAAGAGCCGATTCATCATAAATAATGTCAGGTCATATACTCACTACACATCTTGACACTTTACCTCGGCTATGTTATATTTACCAGCAAAAGCCGCATTGTTATGGCTGGATAAAAATCGCAAATTTTTAAGCAAGAAAGGACATTAATTATGGCAAATAACCCTTTAGTAACAATCGAAATGCAAAACGGCGATCTGATAAAAGTGGAGCTTTATCCTGATGTTGCTCCTAATACCGTGAATAATTTTATCTCACTGGTTAAGAAGGGCTTTTATGATGGGTTGAAATTTCACAGAGTTATCCGTGGCTTCATGATTCAAGGCGGAGACCCGGAAGGTTCCGGAATGGGCGGCCCAGGCTACTCCATCAAAGGCGAGTTCTCTTACAACCATTTCGATAACAATCTCAAGCACTCTGCAGGAGTTATCTCCATGGCAAGATCACAGCGTCCGGATTCCGCAGGTTCCCAATTCTTCATCATGCACAAGGACTCCCCTCATCTTGACGGTTCCTATGCAGCTTTCGGTAAGGTAACGGAAGGGTTAGATAATGTCAATAAAATTGCTGAGACAAAGACAGATTATTCTGATGCACCAGCGGAACCTCTGATTATGAAGAAGGTTACTGTTGAAACCTTCGGAACAGATTATCCGGAACCGGAGAAGTGCTAGGGGTGAATTACCAACGATACCGAAAGATACAGATTTTACCTTAATCAAGGAATGATATTATTTATAATTTAAAACCTGCTAATGAAAGTCAATCGGCTTTCGTTAGCAGGTTTCTTAATATTACATAGTGATATAAATTCAGTTCATGGAAAAATATTCTTTTATAGTAGTATCTCTTATCTTTCCGCCAAGGCTCTGTTGATATCTTCCTTCATATCGATAACTGCCTGTCTGGATGCGTCTGCATAGCCTTCCGGACCGTATTTCTCATAACCCTTCTGTTTGTAGGCGGCGATGATTCCTCTGGAGGAGTTTATGATTGCTCCCAAGCCATCCTCGTTAAAGTAATGAACCAGATCCTCTGCCTT
>DATMUM010000227.1:0-2541 GCA_035564175.1 Mobilitalea sp. | reverse complement strand
GCAAAGCTCGGCCAGGTAGTCAGCGGAATTAAAAAGCTTGGATTTTACAGTGTTGTTGAAGCAGCTTTAGGTGCTGATATGGTTGCTTATGCCGAGGCAGATGAGTTAATGGAAAAAGGCTTTCTAACAAGCTCCTGCTGCCCAGCCTTTGTTGACTATATCCATAAACAATTTCCTGCAATGGTACAGCATATTTCCCATAATCTTTCACCGATGGCTGCCCTTGCAAAGCATATCAAGAAAACGGACCCGACCTCTAAGGTTATCTTTATCGGTCCCTGTACAGCCAAGAAGATGGAGCTGCAGCGTCCTGAAGTTGCCCAATATGTTGATAGTGTTCTAACCTTTGAAGAGCTCGAGGCTTTGATTGACAGTGCTGATATTGATTTAGAGACTCTCCCTGATGATGTTTTAGATAATGCTTCTTACTTTGGAAGGATATTTGCCCGAAGCGGCGGATTAACGGAAGCTGTTAGGGAAGCGCTCAAAGAGAAAGGAGTCGAAGACTTCGAATTCAACCCTATCGTATGTGACGGAATTGAAGCCTGCAGAAGTGCTCTGCTAAAAGCCTCAAAGAACATGCTTGGCTATAATTTTATCGAAGGTATGGCTTGTGTCGGAGGCTGCATCGGCGGTGCCGGATGTCTTACCCATGGGGAAAAGAATAAGAAAGAGGTAGATAATTACGGCAAGGAAGCTCTGGAAAAAACGATTCAGGATGCGATTGCACCATATATGGATTAGACCTCTTCTATATATAAACCAAGGGGATGTTGCAAAATAGATTAGTTTTGATTTCGAGTTCGTGAACTTATCTCCTTTTCGATATTTTTCTGTTACACTCGTGCCAGCCCTGCCTGGATGAAGCAGGCAGCGGCTGACAGGCACATAGTTACACAGAAAAAATCTTAAAGGAGATTAAGCTTCACTTCTCGAAACTTATATTCTAAGAATTTTGCAACATCCCCTTGTTTCTTATTTACACATATTTAATCATACGAATGATGATATAGCCACTTAAAATCAGGATATTTAAAGAGTGCTTTACCGTAGATGTCCTTTTTAAGAACATATTTATCAGCCCAATATCTTGAGTCAAAGGATATATTCCGGTTATCTCCCATCATAAAATAGCTGTCCTTCGGAACGACATACGGACCGAAATCACCTTCCGGTTTCTCCTTAAAATAATCTTCCTTGAGAGGCTTACCATTAATGTATACAACACCGTCCTTACCCTCAACTGTCTCTCCGGGAAGTCCGATTACCCTTTTGATATAGTCATCCGCTTTCGCATCCTCCGGGTTCTTAAAGACAACGATATCGCCTCTCTCCGGCCCGTGGAACAGATATGCCAGACGGAAAACCACAACTTTATCATCCACCATGAAGGTAGTTTCCATCGATGGGGTAGGTGAACTGATTTTATATATGATAGTTTTATTAATCAGAAATGCCAAGCCGATTGCAGCAGCGACAACTATGATCCAGCTTATGATTTCTTTCCATACCTTTTTTTTACTCATCCCTTTTTCCCCTCATAAAAGTTATCCCAGATATCGAACTAATAGCTCATATTTTTATTCAACCATGCAAAGTTCGGATATTTAAATAATGCTTTGCCAATGATCTTATCCCTCTTTACAAATTTATTGTTCCAATACCTTGAATCTGCAGATATATTCCTGTTATCGCCCATCATGAAATAGCTGTCCGCCGGTACCTTATACGGCCCGAAATCACTATCCAGCTTCGAGGTCACATATGGTTCCTTCAAAGGTTTACCATCGATATACACCAAACCATTCTTACCCTCGATCGTTTCACCCGGTAATCCAATAATTCTTTTAATATAATCCACGGATTCGTCATCTGGGAAAGGAAATACTATGATATCTCCTCTTTTCGGATTACCAAAAAGATATGCAAGTCGGTAGGTTCCAACCTTATCTCCTACCATAATCGTTTTCTCCATAGATCCGGAGGGAACGTCAACATTTAAATAAACAAATCTATTGATAAATAATGCTAATGCAAATGCGATAGCAAAGACCAAAACCCAACTTAAGATTTCTTTTATCACTTTCTTGCCCATAATATGTAGCTCCTTCTTGTTTGTTAAAATTACTCTTATTATAACTGTTTAGCTTTCGTTTGTAAACTTAAAACCGAATTAGAAGACAAATCGCAAAAATCAATAACCACCAATTGCTCTGCAGAGGTATTAACTATCAAAATAGCAATTTCTGTACTTCGAGGTTTGAGTTAATAATAGAATGCACTCTTACGCAGGATTTATATACATGAATACGCAAGATGAATTAAAGAATCAATTTACGCTCAGCCAAAAACGAGTGAAGCATAAATCTGCTCCACTCGTCTCAAGATCTATATCAAATTTACCACTTAACGATTCGGTAATATGTTTTTGCTGTCAGGCGGAAAACGATCATATAAGCAATCGTGAAGACCGCGCTGGAAGCCAGGATACATAGTATCGTAAGATGTGTATTATAAAGTTCGAAAACCTGTAAAAGCTTA
>DATMUM010000226.1:0-17135 GCA_035564175.1 Mobilitalea sp. | reverse complement strand
GTTTTAGCCTATTAAAATACGCCTAAAATTCATTGTTTTATATCAATTCAGGAACTAATCTGATAATTGAACTATTTTCTCTCCTTATATAGAGGAAAGTTATCCACATCTCAGGTGAAAATCATTTAACAATTACCTATTTTCATAGATATCTCTATCCAGATTTAAACCATCAATAATATTGAGAATAACATTGATTTCTTGTTGGACTTCCTCTTTCACGGCACTTAGATTAATGCTGTTAAAAATCCTCGGCTCCATAGAGTCTTTTTCATTATGAATAGCGACATGTAATTTATTATCGATAAAGCCAAGCATTATGGATCCGTCCATAGTACTGTTAATATCTTTTAATACGGACATAAACTGCGGTGTCAGAATGTAATAAGCCTCATGCTCGTTTTGGCAGAGAACATCGAACATCTCATGAAACTCAATGTCCTCCAGCTGAATCCGGTGACGACGTTCTTCTGACTCCGTAAAGATCGAATTTTTCTTCAGAGAATGTGGGAATTCATTTCCGATAATTTGCAGGTCAAAATGAAAATTTTTATTAAACTCGAAAATCAGCCAGCGACCATGCAGATAGGTAACAGTGTAGGAGGATTTGCCGGTATTGTAGTGCTGCTGGATCTTAACATCAGCACGTTCGAACTTGACATCCTTATAATAACCCCGTACATAATCGTTGCTGGTGTAACGATTTCCCAGACTCATGATACCTGTTTCTTTTATGACATCTTCTTCAATTCCCTGGTCGGCATAATAGATCACCTGTGAAAATGTATTTCGAAGAGGTATTTCAACAAAAGTAGCTTTGAAACGGGCCTTATATTCCTCGGAGATATGAAAGAAGCCTGTTACTACCGATAATAAATATCCAATGCCTGCACCCAACAGAACGGAGAGATAGGTACCCATGCGCTCCATTCCTAGAGCAGAAAACACGAATAAGAATATTAAGGTTGCTGCAATAGATATGGTTACTATTATTATAAGGAGAGTCGCAGCCTTTTTCCTCAATTTTTCTAATGATAATATAGAATCCTCCATGTTCAATCCGCCTAACTGTAGTTTATAGTCATATTATACATTAATGGAAGAAGTATACAACCGGTTATTGCTTATCTTAATGAAATGTTAAGGTGATACAAAGGGGATTGTAATGTATATTAATTCGTATATCTATGGCATGCGACCCAATGTTCCGGTGCAACTTCTTTTAAAGCAGGGACTTCAGAACGGCATTTTTCCATACAATATGGACAACGGTTTTGAAATTTACACCCGGAAGCTACTCTTTTTTGAACTCCGCTATCAATCACAATTTGATCGAGAGTCTTTATTCGTGGATCGGGGAATAGTATGGAGGACATCAGAAGTTGTGTATAAGGATGTATCGGATTTTTATACAGTGTCTCGGAAGGTGCAGTTTCAAGTATATTTCCCAGGTATAAAACGCCGATTCGATCACATATTTTCTGTACAACCTGAAGCTGGTGGCTGATAAATAGATACGTGAGGCCATACTTCTCCTGCAAATCCTCCAGTATGTGTATAATCTGAGCCTGCAGAGATACATCGAGAGAAGAAATCGGTTCATCACATACGATAAATTCCGGCTGAACAGACAGTGCTCGCGCGATTGAGATGCGCTGTCTTTGACCCCCGCTGAATTCATGAGGATATTTCAGTAAATCATTCTTTTTAAGACCAACAATTTCAATTAATTGAGCAGCCCTTTCTTTACGTTCTGCAGAAGTATATAGCTTATGGATTTCCATAGGCTCGCAGATAATCTCACGAATCGTCCGGCTGGGATCCAGAGAGGAATACGGATCCTGGAAAATGGACTGCATTTTCTTACGATATGGAAGCAGCTGTGCTTCTTTCATATGGCCGATTTCGGTTCGTTTATAATATATCTCACCTGCCGTAGGGTTATAATATCGCAGGATAGCTTTCCCGATGGAGGATTTACCGCTTCCGGATTCTCCAACCAATCCGAACGTTTCTCCCTTCTGAATTGTTAGATTAACGTTATCCACTGCCTTTAAGTGGTCTGATTTTAAGGAGAACAGACGGGAGGATTTTTGTTTGAAATATATCTGAAGGTCTTTTACTTCAATTAATGGCTCTTTCATAAGGGACCTCCTTTTCGATGGCATCGGATAAAATGCTTTGCATTATCCTGATAGAATTCAGGAAGACATTCTTCACAATGGGAATTAGCATAGCGGCATCTGCTTAAGAAAGGACATAAGCTGCCGGCTTCATCGGAAACAGGCCGCTCCAAGAACGGAACAAAGGTTTCGCTTCCGGGCTTTGGCATACTGGCTATTAATGCCTGGGTATAAGGATGCAGGGGATGATAGAAGATATCCTCCGTTGTTCCTTCCTCTACGACATATCCACCGCACATGACGGCAATTCTGCTGCATATCTGCGCTACAACTCCAAGGTCATGGGTTATCAGTATAATACTCATTCCGTATTCTCTCTGCAGACTGCGTAACAGATGAAGGATCTGAGCCTGGATGGTTACATCTAGTGCAGTTGTGGGTTCATCTGCAATCATCAGTTTTGGATTGCTGCTGATAGACATAGCAATCATGACACGCTGCCGCATACCTCCTGATAACTCATGCGGATAACTTTTTAAATGCTTTTCGGGATCTGTAATACCAACAGCGCTTAATAGTTCGACGGCACGTAGCTTTGCCTCAGCTTTTGTCATCTTATGATTGCGCATGATGAATTCGATCAGCTTGCTGCCAATGGTATAGACAGGATTTAATGCTGTCAGGGAATCCTGAAATACAATTGATATGTCCTTCCCTCTGATAGACCGGAGCTGCTTTTCTTTCAGTTTCAGGATGTCTTTGCCCTCAAACAGAACAGTGCTGCTTTTAATTTTACTGTTTGCCGGTAATAACTTTAGAATACTTTTCATAGCAACACTTTTACCGCTTCCGGATTCGCCCACGATACCAAAGATTTCTCCCTCTTCAATATGAAAGCTTGCATTTTTAACGGCCTTTGTTTCGCCAAGTTCACTGTAAAAGGATACCTCTAAATCATTTATCTCTAAAAAAGTACTCATGTCTGTCCTCCTACTTTGGCTGGAATATTTTACGTGCCACTTCACCCAGATAGTTAAAACTGATAACGGTAATCAGGATAAGCAGACCTGGGAAAAAGGCAAGGTGAGGTGCCGTGGCAATATATCCTTGTGCTTTGCTTAGCATGCTTCCCCAGGAAGCAGTCGGTGGAACGATTCCAAGGCCAAAAAAACTGAGAGCTGATTCCATCAGGATTGAGTTTGCAATATTAATTGTGGCCGAGACAATAATCGTCGGCATAATATTCGGTATAATATGCTGGAGTATGATTTGTGTTTTTCTTTGACCTGAAGCCATGGAATATATGACATATTCCCGTTCTTTTAGGGAAATGGTTTCTCCTCTTACGATACGTGCAATGTTCATCCAGGTCAGAAATCCAATAATTAATACAACATTCTTGATTCCAGGATCAAAATATGCATTCATGACAACCATGATTAAAAAGGTAGGAAGGCTCATAAGTGCATCAACCAGACGCATCAGGAGGGCATCTATTTTTCCACCGATAAATCCGCTGATCGATCCGATTACAACTCCAATCAGAGTAGATAAAATCATAGACATAAAGCCCACCAACAGCGAGGCGCGCCCTCCATACAGGCACCGTGTAAAATAATCACGTCCCATATCATCTGTACCAAAAGGATGCCTGAAACTGGGGGCAGTCAATCGGTCTGTAACACTGATTGCATTCGGAGCTATCGGATAAAGAAATGCGAATATGGAGGCCAGTGTCAGTATGATTATGGCTGTAGCTCCAATAACAGCTATTTTGTTTCCCTTAAAGCCTACTTTGATATTTTTTAATAAATTTTCACTCATCTGTCAGCCTCCTTAGCAATTAGCTTTCTTGATTCTGGGATCCAAGACCGTATACAGAATATCTGCAAGCAGATTACCAATTACTACGAGGAACGCTGTAAACAGGGTGATACCCATGATAAGAGGATAATCAAATTGGGTGACGGCTGTAACAGCAAGCTGACCTATGCCTGGCCAGGCGAAAACCTGCTCCGTTATGATCGCACCGGATACCAGGGACTGTATACTCATTCCCAATACGGTAATCATAGGGAGAACAGCATTTTTTAATACATGTTTAAACAGTATAGCAGAATCTCTCATACCATAGGCTCTTTGTACTGTCACATAATCAGAGGACAGTTCCGTTATTGTACTGCTTCTCAGATACTGAATATATTGGGCTGCATTCACAAATGTGAGTACCGCACAGGGCATAAGGAGGTGGATAAGTAAGTCCGGTATCGTATTGACACCATCGCTATGCATGCCAATACTGGGAAGAATATGCTGCTTCACACTTAATATATAAATCAAAAGGATTCCAAACCAGAAGGTTGGAATAGAGATACCGATATAACATAGAGCACTGGTTATTTTATCGAATATACCATTTTTATGCTTTGCGGAATATAACCCAAGGAAAATAGCAAGGATAAATCCAAGTATCAAGCTGGACCCCATCAGAATTGCTGTTGCAGGAAGACGCTCCAATATCTGCGACAACACCGGGCGGTTATTCATCAGAGAATGTCCGAAATTACCATGAAGTAATTCCTTAAGCCATAAAAAATATTGGATAGATAGAGGTTTATTTAGTCCCAGGCTTTCCCGAAGGTTTGCAATATACTGCTCACTCATATTAGGCTCAACATAGGTAAGAACAGGATCTCCGGGAGCTGCTTTTACTAAGGCAAAACATAGAACAGATACAATAAACATGGTTAAAATGCTCTGAAAAAGTCGGTTTATTATTTTTTTCATCGTCTGCCTCCAAAAATAAAAAGGATCATCTAATAAGGATAAAAGGCTTCTCAGTAATTACAGTTATTAAGCCAGCTAAGAACAACAGAAGGTTATTATAAAATCATGCGGTATAAGGTCAATTATAGTAAAAATAATGATTTTGACAGTGCATGATTCATATAATAACCTATGGTTGTTTACAATCTCATTGTATCTATCTTTATTACTGCGAACTTTGTATTAGCTGCTGGTATCAAATAACCTCTTCCACCTTATTCATTACTTGGAGCTGGTGTAAATCTGGGAATAATCATAATAAATCGTCTTAAGAATGCATTTATCAAAGCCTTTAAATGAATTATCTACTGCATAAAAACCATTGGAATAAGCGATCGGATACACATACATATTATCATTGATTGTAGTCTGGATATCAGCATATACCTTGGCACGTTCTGTCTCATCGGATACCGTGTTACCCTTTTGCCATAACTCATCTAATGCGGTATCATTAATATGGGAGTAATTGGAACGGCTTCCGGAGGATGCGATATCGGCATATAAGCTGGGCTCCTCGCCTAAGGTATAATAATGAAGAACCAGATCAAAATCTTTTGAATCGGTTTCCAAAATCTTATTCTTGAAGGTTGATTCATCCATCGGTTTCAGATGAATGGTGATGCCTACTTCTGCCAGTTTTGACTGAATATATAAAGCTTCATTTTCCATAGTCTTATTCGTAGAAATATAAAGGATATTCAGGCTTAAATTACTCTGACCAGCTTCCTGTAACAGCTCTTTTGCCTTTGCCTGATCATTATCGTACTTGGTCAGATCGTCTTTGTAATATAACGTATCCGGTGTCAGAATGGAATAGGCGGGGGTAGCAAACTTCGAAGAGGTAAATGCAAACTGGGTAAGCTCCTCCTTGTTTAGCGCGTAAGCAATCGCCTGACGAACGCGTACGTCCTTTAAAGCCTCGTTATTCTGGTTCATGAATAATGCATTTACACGACCGGAATTATAAGAATAAACCGTAACATTCTGATATCCTGAAACAGTTTCATATTCTTCCGGGCTGATTAAACGAGCATTGACATCACCGCTTGCAAGTGCTGCATTAGCAGAATTTGCATCTTTCACAATTTTAAAGGTGATGCTATCAAGCTGCACCGGATTAAACCAGTCATCAAATCTTACTACTTTAAAATACTGTCCGGACTTATATTCTTCAAATTTGAACGGACCGCTTCCGACAGGCGCATTGTTTAGTTCGCTGGAACCGATATCTGTTACACCCTCATAGATGTGCTTCGGAATACAATAAATCTGGCTCAAACCTCCTAAAAATCCTGCGGATGAAGTAGGAAGCGTAATCTTAACAGTCAAATCATCTACTTTTTCTGCTTTAATCGGCTTACCATCAATCATGCCATAGGAAGAGTAGGGTACCTTCTGGGCGGGATCAACAAGTACATCCAGGGTAAATACAACGTCATCGGCTGTAATCGGCTGTCCGTCATGCCATTTCAGATTCTTTTTCAGGGTTAATGTAAATTCACTGCAGTCTTCGTTCGGTACAACGCTTTCGCATAGACCATTTCCATAATATAGCTTGCCGCCTACAATTTCAAAAAACGGGCTGTAAAGTGCCTGCTGCATATCAAAGCTTGTCTGATCAACAACATATAATGGATTAACATTCTGTGGATCAGCGCTCTCGGATATAGTAATATTACCGCCCTGGGTAATGTTATTATCCCCCTGGGTATTACCCGCGGTATCGTAACTTTCTGTATTGCTGCCAATACTTACATCGCTACTTGGTGCCTGCGTAACAGCGTCTTCGGCTGCCTGCTTGGAAGAACCATTGCTGCAGGCAGTTAATAACATCGTTGCAGCTAATAGTACTGTCAATAATTTTTTCTTCATAATCATTCCTCCTGATAATAATACAAGCCCAAGAAATCTATCGATTTCATGGGGTATCCTGATCTTTTCCAATCAAGCTTATAGAAATTAGCATCTAAAATGAATGCTCTATGTAGTATGGAAAAGTCAAATCATATAATTCATATAATAATACTATGAAATTGGATTTATAATATCAAATAAAAATAGGAATGTCAATATGGTAAATAATATTAAGTAGACCAGAGAGGTATTAAAAAAGCAGCCATACCATCTGATATAGCTGCGAAAGCTTCATAACCTATGCCTTTGAGGTCAATTTATAGCTTAGCAATTAAGCTTTTAAGATTTTTACTCTCTTCAAAGTCAGGATCTAAAATGAGTGATTTTTCTAAATACTCCAGAGCTATTCCATATTCTTGCAGGTTGTAATAGCATAGGGCAATTTCATAATTTATTGCTGCGTCTTCACCATAAAATTCCAAGGAAGTCTTAAAAAGCGTGATAGCATCAGAATCACAGCCGAAATATGCTAATATGGAACCCAAGCAAGAGGCTAAATCTCCCTCTTCACCAATGGGAAAATAATGCTCCCAGATATTATGTATGACGGCAATCAGTTCGTCTTTTGGAAAATCCTTTTCCTCAGCGATCCTTTCAAGTAATGTGTTATAAAATTCAAGGAAGGTTCTTGAATCCCAAACAGTATACCTTAGAAAGGTCAGCAGCTCTTTTGTTGTAAGAGACTTATGATATGGTACAACTGCTTTTTTGATAAGATAAAAATCATCCGGTCCTATACTTTCAATAATCTCATGATAAGCCATCTCAGTCTCTAAAAAAGCATGGGAACGCTGACTTAGTAAGAATAAAGACATAGTTACATTTTCATGTTCATAGATACTGTGGAGTGCTTTTCCGCCAAGGCCCTTAAAATATAGCTCCAGGGCGTGAAAGTTCACAGTCAGGGATATGGAGCCATGCTTTGATAAAAATGGATGGTAATTTTTGTACATTGACGAAATATTCCTATACCCTTTATCCGTGGAAATCAGGATTATATCGTCGTTGAACAGCTTTTTTAATCGATCAATACATCGGATGGCAACAATCGGCAAGGAAAAGGCGGTATCCTCCAAATTATCTTTATAGAACAGGAGGATATCATTCATATTCGTTTCTTCGTAATAACCAGTACCCGGTATAGGCTTGTCTGTATAGTCATAGTCTAGGCCTGCCAGTATGGACTTATCCTCTGAATCGACTTGCTCACCATTCGAAGTTATTGTAATCAGGCCCTCATAAAGCTCTCCGTTGTCTACATAGAAAGTATCTTGAGGAAGACTGTCAAAGGTATAATTCGCGAATAAGATGAGTGGATTTTTAAGATTGCCTGCACTTAGAACTTCACCACTGAATCTTAATCGAAGCTCTTCATCCCTGGTCATATCGAAGATAGCACAATCAAGTATGCCACTTTCAAAATAAGGTTTTAAATAGCTGTGGCTTTGCCAGTACTCCTCGTTCCTCTCAGCAAGATCTGTTATAATGTATTTGAATTTTAGCCCCTTGAGTGAGGAATTTTCTATCATTTTTAAAAATCGTTTAAGAAAAGTATATGTAAATCGTCCTACTCCTGCTGCAAGCTCCATTATGTAGATGGTAGAGTTTAGGTCGAAATCCATGTTGAGGGCTATGTCTCTACAATAGCCAAATACTGTTTTGGCATATAGGTTTGCGATATAGGGGTTAGTTGTTATATATTGAGGAACAATTCCCTTAATCCAAGCTTTGGGGCCTTGATTTTCATAGAAGTCTGTCTGCAATTTCCACACCATGGATTGTGATAAAGGCTTTTCGGCTTCGAGTATTGCTCCGGAATTGTCTGAGGTTTTTGAGTTTGTGGGGCGTTTTTTATTATATTTTTTATTTATTTGTGCCAAAATAATTCCTCCGATTTAAATAATATATTTCAAGTGTAAGTGCTTATTGACATTCGTATATATTACAACCTAGTATTAGCATTATACAACAGCTATATGTAAAAAACCACCATAGAAATCAGAAGCCATTCCATCCGTTCCATCATTCGCATGGTTACTGAAATGGCTAAAGGCAATGGGATTTGCTAAGCCAAAGCCCTGCGATAAGTTCGTCTACCCATCCTAGGCATCGGGAAGAGATACTCAAGTTGGCAATAAATCAGGCTTTAATATTCAGCTATAAAGAGGAAAATTGAATTGTTCTATTAAGCTTGTTTATTGTCAGATAAAGATGTAAAATGTTAGAAAGAAACTTTTTCAAAGATATTAGATGGATATTATTAGAATAGAAAAGTGGGAACGGTATATTATGCAAAAGTATAATATTGAACAAATGGTAAAGGGCTTTGAGACCGCCTTTATCGATCAGGATATTACATCAAATTTGGCATATAAACCTCTGTTTGTTTCAAATAATTATAAAGAGGGAAGAAAAGTATTATCCTCAATAGAGGATGAACTTTTAAAATGTGACCAGTTTTATATAAGTGTTGCATTTATTACAATGAGTGGTTTAACCCCATTACTACAAACCTTAAAAGAGTTAGAAACCAAGGGAGTACCCGGAAAGATTATAACTACTGATTATCTATGTTTCAGTGAGCCTAAAGCTTTAAACAAGTTAGCAGAGCTTAAGAATATAGAATTGAAAATGTATTGTTCAGAAGAAGCAGGCGAAGGTTTTCATACCAAAGGATATATTTTTAAAGAAGATGAAATTTACAGGATTATAGTCGGAAGTTCTAATATCACATTAGGAGCGTTGACAAAGAATAAAGAGTGGAACACTAAGATTATTTCTACCTTACAAGGTGAATTTGCTAATAACATTGTTGAAGAATTTAATACTTTTTGGAATTCAAAATCAGCAAAAAGTTATTTGGATTTTATCGAGCAATATACAATTAATTATGAACTGATTAAAAAACAGAAGGCTATTGCAAAACAAGTTGAAATTCCCTCTATAGAGCAATATAAATTACAACCCAATAAAATGCAGGTAGAGTTTGTATCCAATTTGCAGAAGCTTAGAAACGCAGGCGAAGAAAAGGCTTTATTGATCTCTGCCACAGGTACAGGCAAAACATATGCTTCGGCGTTTGCACTTAGAGGGGAAAATCCCAAGAAAGCATTATTTGTCGTACATAGAGAACAGATCGCAAAACAGGCAATTAAGAGCTATAAGAATGTGTTTGGAAATACAAAGAAATTTGGTTTGATATCGGGAACCTCGAAAGATTATGAAGCAGATTATATGTTTTCCACTATGCAGATGATGGCAAAGCCGGAGGTAAGGGAAAGGTTTGCTAGAGATGAGTTTGAAATTATTATCATAGATGAAGTACATAGAGCCGGAGCTGAAAGCTATCATAAAATCATGGAATACTTTAGGCCGAAATTTTGGCTTGGGATGACGGCAAGCCCAGATCGCACCGATGGCTTTGACATTTATGAGTTATTTAATCATAAGATTGCATACGAAATCAGATTACAGCAGGCATTGGAAGAAAACCTGTTATGCCCGTTCCACTATTTTGGAATCACAGATATAGAAATAGACGGTGAAATATTTGATGATAATACAGGCATTAGAAATTTTGTAAAATTAGTGTGTGATGCCCGCGTGGATTATGTACTGGAGAAGGCAAAATATTATGGTTATAATGGAGATCGGGTAAAGGGCTTAATTTTCTGTAGCAGAAAAGATGAAGCAAAAGAGCTCTCTGTTAAATTTAATGCGCGTGGTTATCATACTGAATTCTTATGTGGTGATGATTCGCAAGAACGTCGGGAAGAATGCATCGAACGTCTAACAAATGATGAGAGAACCGATACATTGGATTATATATTTACAGTTGATATTTTTAATGAAGGTGTTGATATTCCGGAAATTAATCAGGTCATCATGTTAAGACCGACAGAAAGCCCGATAGTATTTATTCAACAGCTGGGTCGTGGCCTTCGTAAAGCGGAAAATAAAGAGTATGTTGTTATATTAGATTTTATCGGTAATTATATGAATAACTTTATGATTCCGATTGCGTTATCCGGAGACAGAACTTATAACAAAGACAATATTAGAAGATATTTGCTGGAGGGAGAAAGAATCATTCCTGGATCATCTACGATACATTTTGATGAAATCTCAAAGAAGCGAATTTTCTGTTCGATTGATTCAGCAAATTTTAGTGATATTAAGCTTATTAAAGAGAATTATACCAATCTCAAAAATAAGCTAGGACATATTCCAAGCTTGAAAGAGTTTGATGATTATGGAGAAATGGATGTATTGCGTATATTTGATAATACATCACTAGGTTCATATTACAAATTTCTAGTGAAATATGAAAAAGATTATAAGATTCGTTTGAGTGATTCCGAAGAGCAATGTATAGAGTTTGTATCTAAAAAGCTTGCTTCTGGTAAACGAATTCATGAACTTGAATTGTTAAATCGTATGCTGGAATACCGTCGGGGGTTAATAGGATTATTAAAGCACAAATTATCCGTAGATTATCATATTCAAATGGAAGAAAAAACAGTAAGAAATATTGTGAATGTTATGACAAATGAATTTCCTTCCGGAGCTGGAAAGAAGACATATGATGAGTGTGTATTTCTTGAGCCGGACGGTGATGATTATAAGATCAATGAATCTTTTGCGAGAATGTTAGATAATCCTGAGTTTTTCGATTGTTTAAAGGAATTGATAACATTTGGAATTTCCAGAAATAAACGAGATTATGGAAATCGCTATCAGGATACAAACTTTGAATTATATCAGAAATATACCTATGAGGATGTATGTCGTTTACTGGATTGGGAAGCAAATGAAGTGCCATTAAATATTGGTGGTTATAAATATGATGCAAAAACAAAAACATTTCCTGTATTTATCAATTATGATAAAGCTACTGATATTCAGGATACTATTAAATACGAAGATCATTTTGAGGCGCCCAACATTCTAATTGCTATCTCAAAGCAGAGTAGAACCATTCAGTCAGAGGATGTACAAAATTTTTTGAAAGCTAAAGAACGTAGCATTAAAGTGGAATTATTTGTTCGAAAAAATAAAGATGATAAAGTATCCAAGGAATTTTATTACCTAGGACGTATGAATGCTACTGGAAGAACGAATGAGTTTATAATGACAAATACGGATAAATCAGCAGTTGAGATAGAGTGGATTCTCGATACACCAGTGCGTGAAGATATTTATGAATATATTACAAAGTAGAGAATGATGGAGAGATAGTAATGAAAAAAATAGAAGTTGTGGCAGCAATTATTAAAGATGGAGACAAAATATTAGCTACGCAGAGAGGATATGGTGAGTTCGCTGGAAGCTGGGAATTTCCTGGTGGAAAAATGGAAGAAGGCGAAACCAGGGAGGCTGCCCTGTGCAGAGAGATATTAGAAGAACTGGATATAGTCATAAAAGTAGATGATTATTTACAAACGGTAGAATATACCTATCCTAATTTTCACCTGACCATGCATTGCTATTTTTGTCATGTCACAGATGGAGTAATTAAATTTATGGAGCATTCTGCGGGGCGTTGGCTAAAAAAGGAAGAGCTGGATTTGGTTAATTGGCTTCCTGCAGATTTGGATGTAGTAGAGAAGTTGAAAATTGTTCAATAATATAAAATAATTAATTGATATGTAAGGTGGTTTATTTAATTTAAGTGGATAATGGGAATAGAACACCTAGAATGTTAATTGAGGCCGTAGAATGAAATGGTTTCGCATTTGAGCACAAAAAAGTAGCAGACGCACTAAAACCAGTGCCACTGCTACTTTTTTGTTAAGCGGATAACGGAAATTGAACACAAATGAAATCTCGCAAAGTCCTTACTTAATTCTTGTCATATGACAGGGAAATGGTCGCCAAGTGACAAGATGTCATTAGATAAAAGATAAATTTTGAAAATATGAGGCACCGTTAACTGTCTGGGAGGTCTTATCTCGGCACATCTCTATTACGAAGTCCAATCATACCGAGTGCAACGAAAACAATCGCAGCTGCAAGATATCCGAATACGGATGCGTTAAAGTCTTGATACGGAACTCTCGGGGTTCCGATAAAAGGTATAATATTTAACACCCACTGAGGGATCTTCAGAGCGTCACTAAGTAAAACAACAAAATACATCATTCCGTAGATAAACCAGGTTACCGGAATAGTAGCGCGCGGGATTAAGCCGAAGAGCAAAACCACTACGCCCGTAATCGCCATGATTCCCGGCAGATAAATCAGTGCATCAACTGCCAGCTTTCCTACCTGTGACATATCATTTGCAACTGCCCCGTAGGACAAACCGAAGGAAGCACCGCCAAGTACCAGAAGTAAAGCTGTCGAGGCGGTTCCCACAATAAATCTATCTAAAATCATTCTGTCTCGCGAAATTCCTCCGGCAAGTTGTGATTCAAGCAGACCTTTTGCCTCGTCAGAACGTAGTCCTGTCATAATCAGCATTGGAAGTACAACACTGACAAGTCCGATAAAGCAAAGTAGTAAGCCCATCAAAGCATCAATGCCGCTGCCCTTAAGCATAGGGACGGAAGTATCGGCAAACAGACTGAGCATCGAATTTGCAACCGAACCGAACATGAGCCCGGCTATTACAATACCGATAGACCAACCGATAATACTGCCTTTATAAAGATGCAGGATGAGACCCCAGGAACGGCGCATGATCGGTCTAGCTTCGGATTTTCCCTTTTTATCCTTGAGCACACCGGAACCGTAATCCCTGCGCGCTTCGATAACAAAGGCAACTGCGATGAGAGCAGCAGTGAGTATGATAGTTGGGATAATCAGCCAACCTCTGTTATATGCCCACGGCTCCATTTTCTCGCCCCAGCCAATCGGGGATAGCCAGGTAAGAGTATCATTATTTCCCATATCGCCAATCATACGCATACAATAGAAGACCATAATAATGATTGAACCAGTGGAATTTGCAATGCTTGCGCTTGCGGATAACTGATTGGTTAAAGCGCCGATTCCCACACCAAGCCATCCGATTGCTGCAACCGATAAACCGAATATGAAAGATCCGGTTACGCCTGTGCCGGGTGGATCCAGTTTAAGTGCAATACTGGACAAAGCAGTAAGAATGCCAATTACCGCACATAAAAGAAGCGCTCCGCTGACAACTGATGCAAGTGTCGAGTGAATCCCGAAAGGTCTTGAACGGAATAACTCTGTGCGACCGTTCTCTTCATCTGCTCTTGCGCCTTTGGTAACCTGAAATACCATACCGATGCCAAGTGTCAAAACCGAGAACATCCAGATCTTAGTCCACACAGCTCCACCAATTGTTGCCATACAACTGATTTTACCAATCATGGCAACCATTCCGGCTGTAGAGCCGACTGCAGCGAACTCATCGAGTTTAGCCTGTGTATCAAACATTGATTTGTAATAAACACCGACGTATGCAATCAGGAAAACGATTACTGCAATCCAGACAAGATATCTCACCAGATTATGCCTTAAGGTAAAACGGAAATATTTCCCGAATCCTGCAAGTGTATTTTTCGGTGTTACAGGGGTACTTGAAATGGATTTGCTCATTTACCGCTCACCGTCCCATCCACACTCTTATAATGGCTCAAGAACAGATCCTCCAGACTCGGCGGATTGATTGTGAGCCCGATCGGATCCAGTGCAGCGATTTGCTCGAGCACTGCAGGCATAGCTTCATTGTCGAGAGAGAACGAAATATGCTGTCCTTCAGCACTAAAATCATGAATTCCTTTAAAGGTACGGAGCGCTGAAGCATCTTTTTTCAAAATAACTGAAACATGAGTGCGAGTAAGGTGGCGTAACTGTGCGAGTGAGCCGGATTCGACAGTGACACCCTCCTTGATAATGGTAATTGTGTCAGCAAGCTTTTCAACTTCTGAGAATATATGTGAGCTTAGCAGAACCGAGCGTCCTTCTTTCTTAATTTCCTGGATACAATCGGTAAATGCAGCTTCCATCAGCGGGTCAAGACCCGATGTTGGCTCATCCAGAATAAGCAGCTCAGCACGAGAAGCCAGCGCAGCAACCAGCGCCACCTTCTGGCGGTTACCTTTTGAATAGGTGCGGGCTTTCTTTGTGGGGTCAAGGTCAAATTTTTCAGTCATCCTCTTTTTACGTTCAGGTTCCAGACCACCCGTCAAAGAGCTCAGAACGTCGATAACCTCACCGCCTGTCAGCTTCGGCCAAAGAGCAACATCACCCGGAACATAGACAAGCTTCTTGTGAAGAGTGACTGCATCCTTCCAAGGGTCGCCTCCAAATAGAGAAATTGTGCCCCCATCAGATCTTAGCAGACCGAGCAGGATACGGATCGTCGTAGTTTTACCGGAACCGTTGGGACCCAAAAAACCTAAAACCTCACCTTGTCGCACTTCGAGGTTAAGACCTCGCAGGGCCGGTACTTTGCCGAAATTCTTGTGTAATTCGCGGACTTCGATAACATTCATAGTGTTGGTCCTCCTCCAATAATTTTAATTCTTAAAAAAACATTGCTTTAATATTTCTAGATAGGATGCCAATTCGGTAACCATATCAGAAAATTCATTTTCACCCATTGTCTTGAACTCTGGGATTTTACTGTTAGCATAACCTTCAAGCGCCCAGATAATTAAATTAATTGCTTTTTGAGGGTCAACCCCGTCCCTAACATTTGACAAATCGATGTTGTCATAAACTCTAGGTAGATTGCTTTCCATCACCTTCTGATTTCTATCGGCTAATTCATTTCTGACTTCATCATCAGTTTCGGAATAAGCCGTTAGGAAAAATTTAAAAATCAGCGGATATTTTCGGAAGAGCTCAAGCTTTGTGAGCGATGCCATCCGCATTTTTTCCAGAAAATCTTTTTCATCAAGCCAAGGCTTATTAAAATATTCCTCTTCCATGATCTCCATTAAATAATCGTATAAGAAGAGATAAAGCTGCTTCTTATTTTTGAAATAATGAAAAATAAGGCCTTTTGAAATTCCGGCTTCCTTGACTATTTCATTTGTTGACGCATTTTTATAGCCTTTATGCGCAAACTCATTAATAGCCGCATTAAGGATTCGCTCCCGCTTTTCGGGTTCTAAATTCAAAAATTTTGAAATCATTTTCACCGCTTCCTTTCTATTGACCCCTGTGGTCAATAATATCACAATTGACCACAGGGGTCAATAGATATATAAAAAGTTCTGCTCCTATTATCGTAGCGGTTTATGGTAAGCGAAAAATCAAGCATATACCTGGAACTAACCTGGCCGCGCTTACGAAATAATAAATTGAAAAGGTACTTCACCGAGCGGTGAGTACCTTTTTTGACAGGTGGATACCCTCATACTCTTATTGTCCATTCTGTTATTGTTAGAATGAAGAGACCTATATATTCATATGTTAATATATAAGAAATTATAAAAAATAATAAAAAGGAAGGTTGTTATGTCAGATAGAAGAACTGAGTTTCCGGAAGAGATAGTAGATATTACGAGTCCCGGTTGGAATTCTAGGTTGGGGAGATATTTTATCGGTCAGACAGGAGTACTGAACTTTGGCAGCCAAACGGATGCATGGGCCGGAGTTATCAATCCGCTTGATTCCGGAGTTAATCTATATTTTGATATATTTACGATCACAAACTTTGGGGAGCAGAGTTTTACAGCAGAGATATGGTTAAATGCAAATACGCCGTCTTTCAATGATGGGTATGCAACAATAGTACCGTCGAATCAGTCCATCTCTCCACCGCCTAAACCGAAATGCTACATGCTGCAGGCAGAGCGATTGAAGGAGGATTTAGCCGAAGGTGTAAATATCTTTGACCGGATAGTAACTTCTAACTCCACGTTGGTCAGTGATTCGCATCAGGGTTCGATCACTATCGGCCCCGGAGGTTCCGTCTCCATTCTTTTGAAATCGTCGGGACGAGATACGGTGAACTCAGCAATTGTTCTAACCTGGTGGGAAGAGAAAGCCGAAAGGAGGTAACGTTATGAGCTATATCTATGTACCGAATCATATTTTACCGAAGCAGGCGGTTGTTCTGAGTGATTCCGTTTATCATTCGTATATGGGTGAATACTTTCTGGGCCAGACAGTAATGATCAGCTACGGTGGCGAGTGGAAAGCCTGGGGAGGACTGATTAATCCGCCGGAATCCAGAGTGAATATATTCCTGAATGCGTATACGATATCAAATTTTTCTGATCAGCCAATTACCGCTGAAGGGTGGCTGGGAGCAAAGTTTGCTGGCAATGCCGAGCTTTCGGGCAACGT
>DATMUM010000225.1:0-4885 GCA_035564175.1 Mobilitalea sp. | reverse complement strand
CCCGCCGAGAACCGCCAGGATTACAACGGAGGCAATAAGGAAGATGTATATCCTTCTGTGAAGCAGGTTCAGGAAGCATTGGCTGCTGGAGATGATGCCACAGCAGTATCTCTGTTGAAAAACCTGACAGGAATTAATAAGGGTTATGGTTCTTATCAAATATTTTGTAAAGCGGAAATAAGCTTTCCTAATCTGAGCTTAAATAAAGTAACTGGTTATAAGCGCTGGTTAAATCTGAACGAATCGATAGCTGGGGTTAAATTTACTGCGAATGGGGTTACTTATACGAGGGAATACTTTGCCAATTACCCGAGTAACGTCATTGCCATGAAGTTATCAGCAGATAAAAAGGATAAGCTTTATTTCACCTTCAGTTTAACGGATTTGCATAAAGATTATATAATTAAAATTAAAGATAATACCCTGTATTGTTCCGGAGGACTTATGGATAATGGCCTGCGTTATGCAGGACAGTACAAATTTGTCCTGACCGGGGGCAAGCTTACCGCACAAAAGGAAAGTGTTGTCATTACCGGAGCGGATGAGGTAATCATCTACTTCAGTGCCGCAACCGATTATGAAAATACGTATCCAACCTATCGAAGCGGAATTGATCCGACAAAAACCGTATCAAAAGCCATCAAAAGTGCAGTTTCCAAGGGTTATGATTCATTAAAGGAAGAGCATATCAAGGATTATCTTTCCTTATTTGGCCGCGTGAATCTGGACCTCGGCGGCAAGGTTGCGACCATTACTACTGATAAGCTTTTAGAGAATTATAAAACGAAAAGTACGGATTCCAATGCGAGATATTTGGAGGAGCTGTATTTCCAATATGGGCGTTATCTGTTGATTTCCTCCTCCCGGGAAGGTTCCCTGCCTGCTAATCTGCAGGGTGTCTGGAATGATTCGAACAACCCTGCCTGGGCCAGTGATTACCATATTAATGTTAACCTTCAGATGAATTACTGGCCGGCCTATCTGACTAATCTGGCGGAGACAGCGAAGCCTCTGGTGGAATACGTGGATAGTCTTCGTGAGCCCGGTCGTGTTACTGCAGCTGAATATTATAATATCGTATCAGATAAGAATAATCCCGAAAATGGATGGGTTGCCCACACCCAGTCCACTCCCTTCGGCTGGACCTGCCCGGGGTGGGACTTCTACTGGGGCTGGTCAACGGCGGCACCGGCATGGCTCGATCAGAACATATGGGAATATTATGAATTTACCGGTGATAAAGACTATTTGAAAAATGAAATATATCCAATCATGCGTGAAAGCGTGAAATTCTATACCCAGTGGTTGATTTATGATGAAAAGCAGGATAGATTGGTATCTTCGCCGTCCTACTCTCCGGAGCATGGTCCGGTAACCATCGGAAATACGTTTGAACAATCACTGATTGATATGCTTTTCCTAAACTTTATTCAAGCTTCTGAAATACTCGGTACGGATGAAGACCTGAGGGCTAAGGTGGAAGAAATGGAACCCTTGCTTTCACCATATCATATTTCCAAAAAAGGATTCATCAAAGAATGGTATGAAGAGGATAGCACTGATTTTGATTCGAGTAAGGTAGAGAAAAACCACCGCCATGCATCCCAGTTATTAGGGTTATATCCAGGTAACCTGATTAACTATAATACAACGGATCTTATGGAAACAGCAATTGCCACTCTGAATGACCGCGGTGATGAGGCTACCGGATGGGCTAGAGCCAATAAGGTTAACCTCTGGGCGAGAACTGGCGATGGCGACCGAGCATATAAGATCTTCAAGGGATTATTGACGAGCTGTACGCTTCCGAACCTATGGGATACTCATCCGCCGTTCCAGATTGACGGTAATTTTGGCGGAACAGCAGGTATGGCAGAAATGCTGCTTCAAAGCCATATGGGTTATATTCAATTACTCCCGGCTCTTCCCAGTGATTGGTCAAAAGGAGCATTTGAGGGATTATGTGCAAGAAACGGCTTTGAAGTTGATGCAGCTTGGGCAAAAGGAGCACTTACAAGTGCTAAGATCCGTTCAGCCATAGGTGGAACCTGCTCGATTTTACTTCCAGGCGGAGTTAAAATTGTAGATGCCGATGGCAAACAAATTACGGTAACTGTTACTGATGGAATAACCTCTTTTGATACAACGAAAGGGGCAGAATATACAGTAAATGTGGAGTAAGGTTTACTAATTGAATAAACAGTAAGAATAAACAGTAAGAAAAAACAGTATGAATAAACAGTAAGATTTAAAAGTATGAATAAGCAGCGGACTATAATATAAGGATCGGACAGACACAATGGATCATGTCTGGACTGTTACGAATAATATAGTCCGCTGTCTTTATGTCGGAATACATACAAAGATCATAGGTACTAGCATTACTTTTAGCTTTTTCGCTCACCAGTTATAGGACAGCAGAATTGTGTACAGCTCAGTTTTATATTAGGGGTGTCAAATGCAGCTGACGACATTACCTTATGATTACCTTATGCTAATAAATAATTATATTAGATGGATTTCTGCCCGTATGTTAAGTTTTAAAACTTCATATACAAACATAAAATAAATTAATTATTACGTTTTTAATTAAGCGTATTTATGTAAGGTATAAATCGGTATGACGAATATGAAAAAGCTTATTAATAATGAGGTAGTACAGAAAATTATTATTGCAATAGCTTCACTTGTTTTAATTTATTTACTCATTTCCATATACTTTACGAATCATTTCTTTTTTCATACCGTAATCAATGGTGTGGATCTATCCCTGAAATCCTATAAAGCTTCAGAACAAATCATTAATAACTATATTAATGATTATGAACTTCAAATCATCGAAAGAGACGGCGATACTGAAATAATAACGGGACGGGAAATAGGAATGCATTACAATAAAAACAACAGCATTTCAAAAATATATCATATGCAGAGACCGTTTCTATGGATAGGATCTTTTTTTAAGGACTATAAGTACTTTGTCACTGATTTATACATGTATAATAAAGCTGATTTAGTCAAGAAGATCAATGGTTTAAGCTGTTTACAGAAGAAAGTTATTGAAGCTAAGAATGTAGATTTCAGGTATTCTAACGGTTCATATGAAATAATCAAAGAGGAAATGGGAAATAAAATAAATAAGTATAAACTGAGTGAAGCAATTAAAATTCATATGCTAAAAGGAAAAACCATCGTAAATTTAGAGGAAAATCAGTGTTATGAAACTCCAAAGTACACCATCAACTCTGCGAAAACTCTGAAAACCAGGAATTTACTGGAACTATATATTTCAACGAAGATTACATATCAATTTGGCAGTAAAAGTGAAATTCTTGACGGAACTATCATAAGCAGATGGCTTAGTGTTGATGCCAATTTGGATGTGATAATCAGCAAAGCGGCAATTAAAAAATATATCAAAGAATTAAGCAAAAAATATGATACTGTTGGTACAGTGCGTAATTTTAAAACCTCGAACGGTAAGATTGTAGAAGTGAAAGGCGGACTGTACGGGTGGAAAATGAATCAGGAGGAAGAGGCCAAAGCATTACTGGAATATATTAAGCTCGGTCAGGTTGTTGAGAAAGAACCTGCCTATATCCAAACGGCTTTATCCAGGGATGGAGATGAAATAGGCAATACTTACGTGGAAATCAATATAACAAGGCAGCATCTATGGTTTTATAAAGATGGAAAGCTTATTGTTGAAGGGCCGGTTGTTACAGGAAATCCCAACAGAGGCAATTCAACGGCGCTTGGGATATATATGCTTAATTATAAGCAAAATGGAGCAACCTTGAAGGGACCGGGGTATGAGGCAAAAGTTACTTATTGGATGCCTTTTTACGGTAATATGGGAATCCATGATGCCAGCTGGAGATATTCGTTCGGAGGCGAAATATATAAAAGCAGAGGTACTCATGGATGTGTAAATGCGCCTTATTATCTGGCTAAAACAATTTATGAAAATATCAAGGTCGGAGTCCCGGTTATTTGTTATGAAGAATAGAGAATGATAAAGAAAATACGCATGTAAATATGATTAGAGTGTGAAAAGAATCCTGTGAGCAAACCGGATACCATATACAGTATCTAATGCTTGTTAAGTTAAATTCTCTGATATCCGATTTGTTCACGAGATACTTTCGACACTCTGATCAAATATTATTTTAAAAACTGATTGGTTTTACCCATTAAATATGCGAGCTTTATCATGTTCTGCTCATCATTGCTTAATTCCCGGCCATACATTTTATTAAATTGCTGGAACAAACCTTCAAAATCAATCACTTTTTTAGGCAGCCTCGACTGGATGTTAACATAATTTTTGGTATATTGTTTTGGAAGAATGGCAGGATGATGAATCTTTTTCAATAGTTCAGCGGTATAATAAGCGTCGTGAAAAGCATCATGGAATGGATGGGAAACCGGAATATTCAGCATTTCTACGGCTGTCTGCAGCTTTAATAACTTAGTCTTAGGCAAATTGAAGTGCAACGAAACATATGGCTGAAGATTGATATACATTATGGGCAAAAGCTCTTTATCCAGCTTATGATATTCAACATTTCGAAACAATTCTTTCATGTCAGACATGCCCCAGATGCAGAATACAGCATCCTCCTTACCAATAAACTCAGTAAAAGCGTTGAAAACTCCAGGGAAATAATCTTCGGATGCGAGCTGTTCTGTGGTGATACCGGTCAAGTCAGTTACAAAGGCGCTAATCTGCTCGTATATGGAGGGTTTTACATAGCGATTAAATGTAGCGAGGGTTTTAAAATTCTGATCCAACTTGACGGCTCCAATCTGTATAATTTCATAGGGGTATTTTTTAATGCTTTCATCCCACGATTTTATTGATGCAAAATCCTGATTAAATTCT
>DATMUM010000224.1:0-15880 GCA_035564175.1 Mobilitalea sp. | reverse complement strand
AATCGAGCGGATCTATAAATATTTTGATGAAATAAATGTAGATCCAATTGTATATCATTGGACATACAAAATGGATGAAATAAAAGATGAAAACGCAACAAGTATTTAACTATCAATTATTAATTATCTGATGTACTAGTGTAGCCTACACTCTTGCAGATCGTCGGGTCGATGGCGTTCAGATAGGTCATATAGTCATCCGTCAGATTATTGGTATGCACGGCTCTTCTATCATCATAATTATACAGATAAACCTCATCCGTGTCGGCATACTCCAAATCTTCGTTCAGCTGATCCATAAATTCCTGATTCTGTTCTTTATAAGCTTCAGAATTCCGGTTCTCGGTCTGCTGTTGGATGATAATTGGGAATTCGGTCATCGCATTGACCTGAAAATCGTCAATCTGAAACTGAAAACCCACTGACAAGCTTAAAATCAGAGCAATTCCTATAATACCAATACTGGATGCAAAGGCTGTGAGGAAGGTTCTGCCCAGCTTTGTTCTGATATTATTAAAGGACAAGCGTAAAGCGGTCGGAAAGCTCATACTTGTTTTCTTTAATTTAAAATGGTCGTCAACATTATTCGGTATATAAGGATTGGAGTCTGTTATTACCTTTCCATCCTGGAATTCAACGATACAGTCTGCATAATTGTGTGCCAGCTCGGGATTATGGGTAACCATGATAACCAGCTTATATGATACCGCATACAATTACCATAATGGGCAGAGTGAGAATTGTATCGGGAGTGCTTTAACTTGGGCTCCAAGAGACAGCAGAAAAGAAACTACACCAGATTATCCATAGTATTGAAACTGATATTATGGAGGCAGAACAAAATCAGATTGAATGGGACAGCATCGAGTATCTCTTGCAGGCGTGCTATTATATTAATTGTCCAAGGCATTACTAAGATTTGCTTTGTAAAGTAAACACCATAATTCAATAGATATAAAAAACAGGTAATAATGCTTATCAAAGACATTATTACCTGTTTATCGTTTATTACCTGTGTATCATTTAGAACTTGTTAATTCATTCTTATTTGCACAATCATAGTTAACCTATTGTCAAATTACTGTACATCCTTAATGCTGAAGCTGATTCTTCCCATCTTATCCGGGCCAAGGCAAACTACCTTAACAACATCGCCTAAGGTGAGAACATCCTCGACATGTTCAATTCTCTGTTTAGATATCTTGGAGATATGAACCATACCTTCTTTACCAGGAGCGAATTCGATAAATGCACCGAAATCCTTAATGCTCACAACCTTACCGGTATATTGTTTGCCTTCCTCAAAGTCAGTCACGATCATCTTAACCATCTCTAGTGCCTTCTGGATACTTTCCTTATCAACACCACAAACAGATACTGCACCGTCATCGGTGATATCAATCTTAACGCCGGTCTGTTCGATAATTGCATTGATGGTCTTGCCTCTCTGACCAACAACCTCACCGATCTTGGAAGGATCGATCTTAATCTGAACGATCTTCGGTGAATAAGGACCAACCTCAGGTCTAGGCTCAGCGATAACCGGAGCCATTACATCATCCAAGATATAAGTTCTAGCTTCTTTTGTTCTATAGATAGCCTTTTCGATGATTTCTCTTGTTAAACCGTGGATCTTAATATCCATCTGGATTGCTGTGATACCCTTATGAGTACCTGCAACCTTGAAGTCCATATCGCCGAAGAAATCTTCCAGACCTTGAATATCAGTCAAAATGATATAATCATCATCTTTTTCACCAGTTACTAAACCTACGGAAATACCTGCAACCATAGCTTTAATCGGAACACCTGCAGCCATTAAGGATAAGGTAGATGCACAGATGGAACCCTGTGAGGTTGAACCGTTGGATTCTACTACTTCGGATACGGTACGGATCGCGTAAGGGAACTCTTCTTCGGTAGGAAGTACCGGAACAAGTGCTCTCTCTGCTAATGCGCCATGACCGATTTCACGTCTTCCCGGTCCTCTGGAAGGCTTTGTCTCGCCTACGGAATAGGAAGGGAAATTATAATGGTGCATATATCTTTTGCCTGTTTCATTCTCATCAATACCATCTAATCTCTGGGTCTCAGCAAGAGCACCTAAGGTTGTGATGGTAAGAACCTGAGTCTGACCACGGGTAAACATACCTGAGCCATGGGTTCTGGGTAAAATATCGATTTCAGCAGCCAGTCTTCTGATTTCAGTAATCTTTCTGCCGTCAGGACGTTTCTGATCCTTTAAGATCATCTTACGAACAGTTTTCTTCTCAAATTTATAGATTGCTTCGCCAAGTAAGGAAATCCATTCCGGATGAGTCTCCTCATAACGAGCAGCTAATCTGTTAGTAATCTCTCTGATATTTGCTTCTCTTACCTGCTTCTCATCTGTGAATACAGCTTCTTCCATTGCCTGAGGAGTAATGAAATTCACCATATCCTCATATAAATCAACCGGGGTATCACAAGAAACGTAGGAATGCTTCTCCTTACCAACTTCTGCTGCGATCTTTGCGATAAATTCAATGATCTTCTGGTTCACTTCATGAGCAGCGAAGATTGCTTCAATCATCTTATCCTCAGGAAGCTCATTTGCTCCAGCTTCAATCATGATAACCTTTTCTTTGGTGGATGCAACAGTAAGAGCAAGGGTTGACTTTTCTCTCTGTGCTGAAGTAGGGTTAAATACCAGCTGTCCATCAACCATACCTACCATGGTAGATGCGGTAGGACCATCGAAGGGAATGTCGGAAATGCAGGTAGCAATTGCTGAACCAAGCATTGCAGTTACTTCAGGGGAACAATCCTGGTCAACACATAATACGAGGTTGTTTAAAGTAACATCATTTCTGTAATCCTTCGGGAATAACGGTCTCATCGGACGGTCGATTACACGGGAAGTAAGAATTGCATTCTCAGAAGGCTTGCTTTCTCTCTTGATAAAGCCCCCAGGAATTTTACCTACAGCGTATAATTTCTCTTCATATTCAACACTCAGAGGGAAGAAATCGATTCCTTCTCTCGGTTTATCAGATGCTGTTGCAGTGGATAATACCACGGTATCACCATAATGCATCAGAGCAGCACCATTTGCCTGGGCAGCAACTCTACCAACATCAACGGTTAGAGTTCTTCCTGCTAATTCCATTGAAAAACTTTTGTACATAGTTATGTTCTCCTTTTCATTCATGACAGATAAATTATTCTTAATTTATCTGGTTATTACTAGAGTCGGAGGCACCGAAACAACTGAAAAACCTACCGAATTACTCATGCTTCGATAACCTTTTCAGAAGTCTCGGGTTGTCCTCCCGTCGCTCTAATACAATATTATACCATTATTATTACCATTATGCTATAGTTTTTTTCGATAGCTGATCATACTATTTTTTATGCTGCTTACCTGTAATTCTAGTAATAATGACATATAATCCTGATTATAATAAGTAAGTATCCTCAAATATTATGAATCTTAGTCATTTAATATAAAAACATCAGCTGTTTACATTCATTAAACGTATGCTTCGGAAATACTCTGTAAACAGCTGCTGAAATTATCATCTGTGCTTTATTAATTTCTGATGCTATAGGTTTATTCTGCAATCTTCACCAATCGGGTTATTTATCATTGTAGCTGCTTCAAATTCATGTCTGTGTCCATCATTTAAGCTGGTTACAGATTCAATAAAGTGAACATGTCTGTTACCTACCGGGATAGCTCCACCGGTTCTTCCTCGGAATACATGGAAATGATTATCAAAAAAGTCTGTACGAAAAGCAACTTCATGAACATGATCGTTTGGTCCAAAAGGAATTGCTTCATCTGTTACTGTTGCAAAACGATGGTTATGCGGCTCCTCCTGTGGCTCTGCAATTCTAACACTTCCCAGTAATTCATGAACATGCCTCTGCTCTCCATGACAGTTATCGTCATTTCCATGGCCATCATTGTTATCTGAATAACCGTTATATCTGTATCTCACTATATTTCACTCCTTATCCTAATATCAGAAAAATTATTCATTTTCCTGTGATACATAAATCATGTATCAATATATATTATGCAAATCGTGCAGATATGTGTCGAATTATGTGCTTTTAGATCACATCAGAAGCCATGTATTGCTATGGTTAAAATACGCGATCCATTCCAGTAGGATTCTCTATCATTGTAGCAGCTTCAAATTCATGTACGTGTCCATCATTCATCGTAGTTACCGCTTTCAGATAATGAACGTGTCTGTCACCAACTGAGACAGCGTCTCCTGTACTGCCCATGAAGGCATGGTAATGATCATCACCATCTGCTTTAAGCCGTAATGTTACGCAGCCACTTCTTTTTACGGTATCTGACATAGCCTAGTAAGGTTTTATAAACTTCTTCGATCATAATCATTGCATATACCACATAAATCGGCAAATGAAGCACCAGGCCACCCAGCACTGCCATCGGGATACCGATCAGCCAGACGCCGCTCACGTCCAGGAACAATGCAGCTTTCGTATCGCCGCCGCTTCTTAGAATTGCTACAATAATTAATGCATTCATCATTCTCATCGGCATATAGGCAGCGAATACGGTCAGACTCAATCGGATATATTCAGCTACAGTTTCGGATACCGGGAACAGAGATATAATGAATCCCTTTAAAAACAAAGTAAGTACAGCCATGATTATGGATAAGAAAAACTGCAATATCATATAGTTTTTAGCATGCTCTTCTGCTTTCTTTAGTTCATTGGCTCCCATCTCATTACCAAGAATTACCGCAGCGGCATGGCAAATTCCAAAGAAAAATACCATAGCAAGCTGTTCGACGGTTCCTGTAATCGTTATTGCTGCTGTAGCTTCATCTCCCATTCTTCCATATACCATGGAGTAAATGGTGACACCCAGCCCCCACATGAACTCATTTGCAATGACCGGTGAAGTCATATAAAAATACTTTTGTACAAATGCCTTGTTAAGAAAAGGCTCCCCTTCTTCCTTGGCATACTTCTTATGTATGAAATCACCTATACCATCATCTCCGACCTTATGTCGGAAAATTACGATTAGAAGCAATGTCATTTCTACAGTTCTTGCAATAAAGGTAGCCAGTGCGGAACCAACAACTCCCAATTCCGGTAACCCGAATTTACCAAAAATAAAACCATAATTCAGGACGATATTAACAGTGATTGCGATGGAAGTAATGATTACCGGAAGCCTTACAAAATTCATACTTCGTAGTATTGCTACAAACGTATTGGTAACTGCCGTCAGCGGAAAACTGAAGGCAACCACGCCAAGAAATGCAGCTCCGATAGTAATCATTTCTTTATTCGTTGTAAAAATTCGCATTACAAAGCTTGGAAATAAAACACCTGGTATAACAAAAAGTACAGAACCGCCAATTCCAATCATCAACGACATCCGTAATACCTTTCTTATACCGATTATTTCCCGTTTTCCGTAATATTGGGAGGCAAGTACCCCCGAACCGCTGCAGATGCCAAATAACAGCAGGGAGAATACAAAAAAGACCTTATTCGCCAGACCCACTGCAGCCACTGATGTATCACCCAGCTGTGAAATCATAAAGGTATCAAGTAGAGTAAGGATGTTGCTTAACAGGTTCTGGAGCGTAACTGGAACTGTGATGGCAACGGTTTTCTTTAGAAAGCTTCTATCTTGTAACATAATTTTGATTTGATTCATGTTAAACCTTGTTTACTATGCTCCGGTCTTTCGGGCATAGTAATTCCTTTCTGCTCTATCCGGCCAATGAAAAAGCACTGAGCGCCAGCGATGAAACCGGTAAAATGCTTTGCTGATATTCCAATTCCTTTCGCGCGTAATGTGTATCCTTCCCGCAAGGCTTTATATATCATATGAAATATCTGGAATTCCACGTGATACAAAAAAACTGTCCCACAACAGCACATGGCTATAAAATGGGACAGCTTAATGTTAATTTGACATTTACTATTAATTACTTTCTTAAACCTAAACGTTCAATAAGATTACGATATCCTTCGATATTCGTTTTCTTTAAGTATTCAAGTAAACCTCTTCTTTGTCCAACCATCTTAAGAAGACCTCTTCTGGAGTGGTGATCCTTCTTATTATTTTTCAAATGCTCTGTTAACTCTGCAATTCTCTCAGATAAAAGTGCAATTTGAACTTCTGGAGATCCTGTATCCTCAGGGGTTCTTCCGAAATTTTTGATGATTTCCTGTTTTTTCTCTTTACTGATCATTTTAAAAATCTCCTTTCATTGAAACGCCTAATACCAAGAGAAAGGTCGGAGTGTCCTGAATCTGAGTATCGGCTGATTTAATCACCTAGGTATAGTAACACATTCTTTTCTTATTGTAAACAAGTTTTTGTAAAATTACACGGGACTAGTTTTTGTAAAATTATACGGGACTAGTTTTTGTAAAATTACATAGGACTAGTTTTTATAAAATAATACGGGACTAGTTTTTGTAAAATTAAATAGGACATAATTTCGTATTATTACAGTTTTGTACCGCAGGATGTACAATATGCGGTACCTGCACGGTTCATGGTACCGCATTTCGGACAGGCAGTATCCTGTGTTCTGATATCCTGAGGCTGCTGAGGAAACGGTGGTTGCCCATAATACTGTCCCTGCATCGGAGGAACCGGCTGCTGATACATCGGCTGAGGATTAGGCTGCATGGACTGTCCCGGCGTGGACTGCCCAGGCTTTGGCTGTCCCGGCATCGTCTGTCCCGGTATCGTCTGTCCCGGCATCGTCTGATACATTGGCATCGTCTGATACATTGGCGGAGCCTGCTGTGGCTTCGGTGTACCTTCCAGTATATTAAGAATAAAGTTTAGCCTTACATCTTTCCTAAATAATGCTGCTAAGATAAATAAGATGTAAGCGATGATAACTACGATATTGAATAAGATTAGTGCATATTTATGTATATTGGAAAAAACGGATTGCATTATGTAAATAGGAGTAGCCAGATCCGATAGCTGATACAATAAATCCAATGCCAGATAAATCAAGCTGAACAATACTGCTGTGAAATAGGACTGTTTTACAGCTGTCTTTACTTTATCATCAAAATCTAAGGCAAATACAGCTCCGGCAAATAATACTGCCACCAGCATACCACTGTAATCACTGGCCATATAATAGCCAATTACATACGCAATCACTGTCAATAATGTTACAGGGATACCAAGATTTTTCTTACCGAATAACTTTTCCATAGACATACCTCTCCTCTTACCTATTTTTTCTAATTTTACCATGTCACATATATGACGTCAATTATCTGAATGTGCCGTAATTATGCTTTATTATGCTTTACCGGAGTATTCCGCCTTATCGATCAGATTACCGCAGGTGACAAATAATAACACTGCAAAAAACAGGCAGAATACCGTATATGGCAGTACGCTTAAGAAACTGAGTGCTTCCGGTAATAAAATTGCTGCTACTATGGACACTCCAACGGATGGAGCCATTATGGCTAATAACAGTCCCATACCGATGCTCAGCTGAATGATCATGTTCGGCTGTCCGCCAAGCACTCTTTGATATAAAATGGTTATTCCTACAAATACTGCACCGGAAGCTGCATAAGCAAAAGCAAAAAATATGCAGGTCGGGATACTGGCTCCGCTAAAAACACCAAATACAGCGAACATACAGATTCCATCCACACATGGCTTCAAAAGCGAAGTCACTGAGGCAGCAAACACTTTTTTCAATGAATTTTCTGGTATCAGATAAATAAAAGGCCTCATAAGTTCAATTTTTAATTTGCCCATAGTGGTTAGAAAAAATTGCAAATATATTACGACTGCCAATACAATGTAATAAGACACTTCCGATGTCTTAAAATTATATCCGGCTATACCGACTCCTACCATCAAGAACACAGTATATCCATCTGCAAAAATAAATCTACTATTCCTTTTTAACTCTAATATATGTTTATACATGAACGCCATGGCGCCGCTGCCTTTACCAATTCCCAGGTCATTATCCTTAACCTTAATCTTTGTTGCGGTCTGCCTTGGTATGTTACGACCCTCCTTAGCCGCCAGCTTTGTCTGGAACGTAAATTCAGTGGACAGCAGGACATCTTCATAATAATCTGCTTTTCCTGCTGTAAGCAGGGAGATTATGATAATTCCGATCATAAGGAATAAGGTAAGAGAAATTATCATTTTGAACATCGAATTATGAACCACTCCGATAAAAAGCATCGTAGCCCAGCCTGTAACTGGAACATATCCGAACCAGGAAGCATCTGTCATACGTAACACTGCTTCCATTATACCTATATGCTCCTGCCTCTGAAGGTATAAGGCTGTAAGCAATAACACACCGATCAACGCGTAGAGTAATCCTTTAATAACTCTTTTTCTGGCCCGATTGCCATTGGAGAATATATAAATACCAATGGAAAGCAGCTGGCAAAACAATATCATCACAGTGAATATTGCAAATAAGCCAAATATCTCCTTTAGACCATAACCAAAATTCGTCTTCAGATTGCCGATCTGATAGAATATAAATACCGAACCAATCAGCGCTTTTCCTAAGGTACTGATTAAACCATAAAACAATATCTTTTTCGAGGAAATGGGAGATACAAACAGCAATCCCACGTCTGGCATGGTAAACAGGCTTGATCCCGTTGATAATCCCGTTGATACAAAGGTAAATAGAAAAAGCAGACCTAAACCTGCCAGAATCAGAAATACAATCCGTTCATCCGCAAATTTTGTCTGGGGCATATCCTTTCCGAAGATAATCATTGTTACAATGGAAAATAGTACGAAAACAATTATTATTCCGTACAATACCAGGAAAGCCGGTTTTTTCTTCAGCATCAATATCTTATTTTTAACCTGAATCAGCAACAAATAAGCTAAAGCCTTCATTGAACCACCTTATCCCCTTCCGTTATCTTGAAGAACAGTGCCTCCAGATCTTCACCGGAGCCTTCGATTTCTTTCCTTGTTCTTCTGGCAGCTATTTTACCATTCATCATGATATTCGTGCTGTCCCAGAATTCATTGACACTATCCAGCATATGGGTACTGATAAGGATGGCTGCTCCTTCCTGTCTCTTCTCTACAATCAGATTTTTTAGTTCCTTGATTGCATGAGGATCCAAACCCACCATGGGCTCATCAAATAAGATTACTTTTGGACCCGTCAGGATACAGCAGCAGATACTTACCTTTTGCTGCATACCTTTGGATAATTCACTTCCAAGCTTTTTCTTTTTATCATCAAGCTCAAAACGCTGCAGCAGACTTTCCGCTTTCTCCTTCCAATTACTTAAGGAATATGCCCTGGCTATAAACTCCAGATGCTCCCAAACAGTCAGCATATCGTAAAGTGCCGGCATTTCAGGGACATATCCCAAATCTCTTTTGGCCTGAATTGATTTATTCTCATTTCCATTGATCGTAATACTTCCATCAAATTTTAAAAGTCCAGCAATTGATTTGATAATAGTTGATTTGCCGGCTCCATTCGGTCCCACCAAGACTGAGATTTCACCCGGTCTGATTTCAAAGCTGACGTTATCGTTTGCAACAAACTTACCATATCTTTTTGTAACATTTCTCACTAGAAGCATAATATCCTCCATTCTCTCCCACATAATTATACTAAAAACATAAACATGGATAATTATACAATACTTTACAGTATCTTGAAATACTTTGCTTAAAATTTTTTATAAAAATTGAGACCTGCTTTAGTCTCAAGGCTTTTGGCTTTTCGGTCGTGCTGGCTTTGTTTATAAAAAGAGATAGGATCCCACTTGCAAGCAATCATGCAGTGGGATCCTATCTCTTTTTATAGTCTCAGTTTATTAATTTCAAAGTGTTTCTTGTTATAATGATATCCTCCCTCATTCGGGTGACCAGCTCTTCGATTGAGCCGAACTTCATCTCCGGGCGAATGTATGTGTAAAATTCAACCTCAAGGATTTCTCCGTAAAGATCATTATCATAATCAAAAATATATGTTTCCACACCGATATACTCATCTGTACCTACGGTAGGCTTATAACCGATATTGGTTACTCCGGGATGATATACACCGTCAATCAGCGTTTTCGTAGCATAAACTCCGCAAGGAGGTAAAAGCTTCGTCGACGGAGGAATGATATTCGTGGTCGGCATTCCGATGGTTCTTCCGAATCTTCTGCCATGCACAACCTCTCCGCGGATGGAATAAGGTTGTCCAAGCATCGCATTGGCCACCTCAAGATTACCTTCTTTTAGAGCATAACGAATCGCTGAGCTGCTGATTACTTCATTCTTCCACTTCTTCTTTTCGCAGGCAATTACCTTGTAACCATAAGTTTCTTCATATTCCTTCAGGAAGGCAACATCCCCTCTTCGTCCAAATCCGAAATGGAAATCGTTACCTACGATAATAATCTTCGTATCCAGTTTATCTACCAGGATTTTTTTAATAAAATCCTCCGGATCCATGCTTCTTGTCTCTTCGGTAAACGGATATGAGATTAATACATCAATTCCACTATGGTTAAGCTTTGCCAGCTTCTCTTCTTCCGAATAAATAAGTTCAAATTCTTTATCTGAAAATAAGTTACCGGGATGCAGCTGAAAGCTGAACATTACTGCTTTCAATCCCTGTTCCTTATATGATATCGCAAGTTGAATCAATTGCTGATGACCCAGGTGAATTCCATCAAATTTACCTAAGGTTACAGCCGTATTTTTAAATTTAAAATCAGTACTTCCTGCTATATATTCCATAGCACTCTCCTTTCAGCCTTCTTGCGTCGGCAGATAAAGGCCGTAAAACTTTTATTACACCCTTGGCAAAGAACTGGATGATTCCATCCTGAATTGAACGCGAATTCAGCTGGTTCAAATCAGGATAAAAACATTTTCACCGGTTTATATAATTCATCATCCAATTCATAACGGTATATTCCTACGAATACATTCTCAGCATCATAAACCCGGACGAATTCTGATGAATTTGCTGCTTTATGATCTATCGTATGCTCCCTGGAAAATGCATTTCCGTTATAAATATACTTATGAAACTCACGGTCCACATGGATTTTCATATAATCAGGGAACATATCATCCACCGGTATGATATAGGAATCGAAGTTATTCTCACGAACCAGGGCTTCTATCTGGGTAAGTGTCAGAGAATCCTCAATTCTGAATTTGCCCACAGCAGTTCTGATCAGACTTTTCATTGTTCCGCCGCAGCCCAGGGTTTCACCGATATCATGGAGCAAGGTACGGATATAGGTTCCCTTTGAGCAGTCAACCGACATCGCTATTTCCTGATCTTCCGGGATATAATGATGAATCCTGATATCCTTAATCATAACCCTTCTTCGTTCACGTTCAATTTCTTTCCCCTGCCTGGCGAGCTCATATAGCTTCTTCCCATCCACCTTGATGGCGGAATACATCGGAGGCAGCTGAAGATATTCTCCTATGTAGCTTTTAATCACAGCTTCCATCTGTTCGTAGGAAGCGGATACTTCTGCCGTTTTTAAGACAGTTCCGGTTATATCCTGGGTATCCGTGGTTATTCCAAGCTTTAATACAGTCTCATAGGTTTTATCCTTATCCGTAATCAGATCTACTAATTTCGTTCCCTTTCCCATGCAAACAGGAAGAACGCCAACTGCATCCGGATCTAAGGTACCCGTGTGACCTATTTTCTTCATTTTCAGGATACCCCTCATTTTAGCAACTACGTCATGTGAGGTATAACCTTTTTCTTTATATACATTAATGACACCGTTAATCAATTTATTACGCTCCTTATTGGAAGCATGTCCTATTTATTCATACTATTATTTGTTTAATTCCTTCAACTGGGCTTCAATATGTGGTGTCAGATTATTAATGACATCATATACGGAGCCTCTCATTGTACAGCCGGCTGCTTTGATATGTCCTCCGCCGCCGAAATAAACTGCTATCTTACTGACATTTATCTCACCATTGGACCTCATGCTTACCTTAAATTCATGAAAATCTGTTTCATAAACAAAAATAGCAACCTCCGTACCCTTGGTTACGCGAAGCTGATCGATAATACCATCCAGATCAGAGGAGGAAGCTCCATAAAAGTCCATCATTCTACGGTTGATGGATGCAAATACAACCTTTCCCTCCAATACCAGAATACTTTCCATGAGGCAGCGTCCTAAAATCTGATTCTGCATATAGGTCTTTGCATAAAAGGATTCATCAATCAGAGTGGAAAAATCGATCCCCTTGCTGATTAATTTACCCGCAATGTTCATCGTCTTTTCCGAGGTGTTGGAATGCTTGAATACTCCGGTATCATGGATGATACCCACATACAGAGCTTCAGCAGCTTCCTTTGTAATTTTTGCTTCCTCCATTAAGGTAAAAAGTACCTCACAGGTGGAAGAAGCATCGGCCACCACATGGTTCACACCGGCAAAGCTCTGGTTACTGATGTGGTGGTCAACATTTATAGTCTTCTTAGCTGAATTGAAAAATTTTAATGCATTACCCAAACGATCCAGGCTGCCGCAATCCAAGGATATAAACACATCATAACTTTCCTCAGTATCATAGGTATGCCTTATTTCATCTACACCGGTTAATATCTGGAACTCATTACCGAAGGGCTCAAGATATACATCCACCCTACAGGTAGCGAAGTCCTCTTTATTCTGAGTAAGATATAGATACAGTGCAGTACATGCCCCAACACAGTCTCCATCGGGTCTAACATGTCCTGCGATTGCTATACTCTTTGCACCGATTAATTCTGCATTAATTCTCTCCATAGCCTTATTCTTCCTCTTCTTTTGTGTTATCCCCATCATTCTGGTCTTCAAGGTCTAATACATCTTCCACATCTTCTTCATCATCAACGAAATAATCGTCACCAGTTTCGTCAGTAACCGTTCCTTTATTTACATCGTTGATTAATTTTGACATATGAGCTCCGTATTCAATGGAGTTATCAATAACAAAGGTAAGCTCTGGTGTATTTCTCAGATTCAGCGATTTCGCCAATTGTCCTCTCATGTAGGAAGCTGCACTTCTTAACCCCTGCAAGGTAGATTTCTTGGATTCCTCATCTCCCAATACACTGATGTATACCTTCGCTGTTTTCAAATCCGGAGCGACCTCAACATGAACTACCGAGGTCATGGGATTAATTCTGGGATCCTTGATTTCCCTGCTGATTAATGTACTCAGCTCTTTTTGTACTTCACCGTTAATCCGGGTATTTTTAATACTGTTTTTTCTCATAAAATCACCAATACCTTTCTTAAGGCAATCGCCTTTTACCACCAGCAAATCATCTTTTTTCTTAGTCAATAGTGACTGTTCAGTCACTGCAGTTCTAGCATTTCATTAAGATAATCCTGCTGCTGGTAAAGATTTCTGACAGAGGACAAGTAAGATTTACCTGCCCTATGCGAAACTGTAAAGCTTCCCTATCAGCTTATCTCGGCACCTCTGCCATAATATAAAGTTCAACCTTGTCGCCTTCTCTGACATCATTAAACTTCTCAAATACAAGACCGCATTCATAACCGGTTGCAACTTCCTTTACATCATCCTGGAATCTCTTCAGGGAAGCAAGGCTACCCTCATAGATTACGGAATTATCCCTGAATATTCTTGCTTTGCTACCTCTGATTATTTTACCGTCAAGTACATAAGAACCTGCGATTGTACCAACGCCGGAAGCCTTAAAGGTCATTCGGATTTCAGCATGACCAATGATTCTTTCTTCAAATACAGGATCTAACATGCCCTTCATAGCTGCTTCAATATCATTAATTGCATTATAAATAACACGGTAAAGCTTAACATCGACCTTTTCACGGTCAGCGGTTTCTTTTGCTGCATTATCCGGTTTTACATTAAAGCCGATGATAATTGCATTGGACGCACTTGCAAGGATAACGTCGGATTCATTGATGGCACCAACGCCGCCATGGATAATACGGACAGCAACCTCGTTATTGCTAAGCTTAAGTAAGCTCTGTTTCATAGCTTCTACAGAACCCTGTACATCAGCCTTAATAATCAGATTAAGATCCTTAATATTGCCGGCTTGAATTTGTGAGAATAAACCGTCTAAGGATAACTTAGCCTTAGTATCTGCAAGAAGTCTTTCTTTACTCTGGGAAAGATATGCTTCTGCAATTGTTCTTGCTTCTTTTTCACTGTCTACGGCAAGGAATGTTTCTCCAGCATCGGGAACTTCATTTAAACCAAGGATTTCAACCGGAGTAGAAGGTGTTGCTTCCTTAACTCTTCTGCCATTGTCGTCCATCATAGCACGAACCTTACCAAAGGATGCACCTACCGCAACGTTATCACCTACATGAAGCGTACCCTTCTGTACCAGGATAGTTGCAACGGGGCCTCTTCCTTTATCCAGCTCTGCTTCAATGACAATACCTCTTGCATTACGGTTTGGATTAGCTTTTAATTCAACCATTTCTGCGGTTAACAGGATCATTTCCAGTAAATGTTCGATACCTTCCTTGGTATGCGCTGATACAGGTACAAAGATAGTATCACCGCCCCAATCCTCGGCAATTAATTCATATTCGGTGAGTTCCTGCTTAACGCGTTCTACGTTAGCACTTGGCTTATCAATTTTATTGATTGCTACGATAATCTGTACGCCTGCTGCCTTCGCATGGTTAATAGCCTCAATGGTCTGAGGCATAACACCATCATCTGCAGCTACAACTAAGATAGCGATATCAGTGGATTTAGCACCTCTTTTACGCATGGAGGTAAACGCTTCGTGTCCGGGAGTATCCAGGAAAGTAATCTTCTCTCCGTTCACTTCCACAACATAAGCACCGATATGCTGAGTAATACCGCCAGCTTCTCTGGAGGTAACATTGGTTTCTCTGATGGCATCAAGAAGAGAAGTCTTACCATGGTCAACGTGACCCATGACGCAGACAACCGGAGGACGTTTTTCCATATCATCCAGGTTCTCTTCATCTTCCTTTAATAACTCTTCGACTTCATTGATTTTCTTCTCTTTTTCAGCAATGATTTCATATTCCAGAGCTATTTCTTCTGCTTCTTCAAAGGTAATTTCCTGATTTAAGGTAACAATCTTACCTGACAGGAAGAGCTTCTTAATCAATGCAGCGGAAGGCTTCTTCATTGCATCAGCAAGTTCTTTGATTGTCAATACTTCAGGTATAGTAATAACCTTGATTTCTTCTTCAACAACCTGAACCGGCTTCGGCTGAATAAACTGACCCTTCTTAGGAGCGCTCTTTGCCTTGATCTCCTCGCTCTCATCACGGTCAACCATATTCTTCTCTCTATACGTCTTTTCCTTGTTAATTCGATCTCTGTTCCTCTTATTGCTGTTATCGTTCTTCTCAGCAACCTTCTGATCTAAAATCTGCTGGTCAAAGTTTTTACGTTCACTACCGCCTCTGCCAACACTCTTCTTTCCCGGGGCACGATTGCCAAAGCTTGGCTTATCATCATCGTCCTTACCCGTATCGTCAAAACCACGGGATCCAAATCCTCCAGCCGGTTTCTGACCACCACTAGGTCTCGAAAAACCGCCTGAGCTGCCGTAGCCGCTCCTGCCGCCCTGTTGTCCGCCAGCTCCATAAGGACGTGATCCGCCCTGACCTTGAGGACGGTTGCCCTGATAACCCTGGCCGGATGGACGGTTGCCCTGATAGCCTTCTCCTGACGGTCTGTTACCCTGATAACCCTGGCCTTGAGGACGATTGCCCTGATAACCTTCTCCTGACGGTCTGTTACCCTGGTAACCCTGACCGGATGGACGATTGCCCTGATAGCCTTCTCCTGACGGTCTGTTACCCTGATAACCCT
>DATMUM010000223.1:0-62366 GCA_035564175.1 Mobilitalea sp. | reverse complement strand
CTGAGACAATTGGTAATCCTTCCAAGCCTACTGCGTATCTTCCAATGGAAGAAGAGAATACGAATAATTTTGTCTGGTATGATTATGACGGTCAAGTTGTTGTAGTTAAGAATACCTTGGCTGACGGAACGGTTGACAGAGGATATTTTACCCTAAATTATAAACGTCACGATTGGAGCTATAACGGAATTACGAGAATTCATTTTACCAGCGGTGATACGACGACGGCCGGTAAATCAGACCGAATTGCTAATGTAGTAACCAAGAATGAAGGTGGGGTATATTCCTATGCTGATACCAGCTTAAGTGGTAAAACCTATATTCACCATAGATATAACGGCTACTCCCAGGTGAAATATGGAGATTATATCGTTGCTATGAACCAGTCCATGACGGATACCGGTATTAGTCAGACCGGACAGACCTATACACTGGATACCACAGGTGTGAAAAGAGCTGTTAATCTGGTAACAGGGACCGAATATATCAGCCAAAATGGTGAGGATATTACTGTTACTGCAAATGAAAGAACTGTAGTAGTCTTATATGTGAAAGAGTATGTAGAGCCGGTGAAGGTAACAGAAACCTATTCCTGCGGTGATACTATGCTTGGTTATAAAATCTATAATGCTAATAAGGGTGATAGTGTAACTGTAGCTGCTCCAACCATCGACGGTTATGGTTTAGCAGATAATCAGACAAGCGCTTATACAATAATTGCAAAGGCCGATAACACTCAAAATACCGTCAACTTTGAGTATGTGGTTAAAGGAAAGCCTGTGTTTACGGTACCATCAGGAAGCAATACGCTAGCCAGCTGGTCGACCTCACTGACCAATAATGCAGTTGGTTCTGTTGCCGGCAATGCTGATGGAAGTCTTACTTTAACGGCGAATACCGTAGATAATGACAACATGAGCAAGGTATTTGCATATCAGGAGGTTACAGATGATTTTTCGATCAACTCAACCTTAGATAGTGTCCTTTATAAGATTTCGGATCATGATTACTATTCAGTTATTATTACAGACGGACTGGATCTGATGCATGCAAATTATATTGAACTTCGCTACTGGCTCAATAATAGCAATATCGGTCTTTGCTACCATGACAGTACAATGGCAGAAAAGACAAATCAATTTGGCTGGGCAGTTGATAAGAATGGTCTGAATTCCGGAAGCATTAGTGGTATCACTTTTGATGTATCCAGAATAGGAGATAAGGTTTCCTACAAGTATTCACTGGATGGGGGAGCAACCTATAAATCCTTAACAAATTCATCAGTGGATTTTGCATCTCTATCAGGAAATTTCTTCCAGAGTAATAAGGTTTATGTGGGAGTTGCACTGACTTCCGGTGTTGGTGACGGTACAGTCGCGAAAGCCTCCAATGTGGTAACGGTATCCGACCTCGCGATATCCGGCGGTGTAGCAAAGGACCCGGTAGCGCTTGGTACTTCAACAGCTTTGGACTTTACCGTAACAGATTCGGATGGTGCTGCTATTAATGGCCTTAATATGGATGATCTGAATGATACAACCTACTATAACAACTATCAATTTACACCTTCTGTTGAAGGCTCCTATGAGATAAAGGCGGTTGCTTATAATTCTTACAATTCAGAGCTTTCCAGTAAAACAGAGCTTGTTAAGGTCGGTGCAAAGCAGCACACTGATCTTGCCGAAATTAATGACATTGTAGTAACTACCGGGAATACCGCTACCTTCACTATTCCTCAGAATAATACAACACAGGATGCAGCCATTACCTGTATTACCTATCAGAACGAAAATGTAGTGCCTTCCTCGTTCACCAGCAATTCCTATACCTTCACGCCGACGCAGAAAGGAACTTATCAGGCTTTGGTAAAATATGATTTTGGTAACTATATTGTAACCAGAATTGTTGAAATTACGGCAAAATAAAAAGCATATACTTGGGCATAAACATACGGGATTTTGCATGATGTAATTTCCATATCAAAGGCTGCTGTATACCTGCCATCAGGCTGGGGAACAGCAGCCTTGGTATTCCAAAGACAAAAAAGTTGAAAGAAATGTATTTTTATACTTACTAATTTAGACTAATTCAATTTGTTGAACAAGTCATAAAAAATGAAAGGCATGGTCATACAAATGAAAGAATGATAAATAATTCTGTGATTAAATAATAGGATGGTGCTAAGCACAATAAAATGGAGGATCAATATGAGTAAAAAAAGATTATTTTCAATTTTTATGCTTTTTGTAATGCTGATCAGTTTCATTCAAATACCGGATAGTACTGCCAGGACAGCAGCTGCCGCAAGTGTAAAGCTGGATACATCGAAACTTTCCGTGGGTTATTATTCCTGGGCAGCGAATGGTAATTCTACTTGTGAATTTACTTTCGGTTCTGCTAATCTCTCAACCAGTACCTATGCAACATCAGCATTATTTGATAGTAATACCGGTACAGATACGGGCCTTAGCAAGGATTGCTATCTGTACCTGGATTTAGGAACTGGTTCGGTATCCCTGACATCTATTGATTTAACCATGAAGTCAAGCGGTTCTATTACAGGCAGCTGGAAGATATATGGCTCTAATAGCCTTACTAACAATGCTGCTGACTGGACTGTACTTGCTACGCCTACGGGACTTACTCCCGGTGCTACAATATCAGTAACTTTAACCTCGTCCTACAGATATTTACTCATAGGAGGTTCGGCTACTCTTTTTAACACCTGGATTCATACTTGGGATCAGCTATCTGAAATAGCTCTTTATGGTACGGGTACAATTACACCGGCCAGCTATCCCTTTGCTCATCCAGGAGTTCTACAGACTGCTAGCGGACTTAAAACTATGAAGGATATGGTAGCAAGTCAAACTGAGCCTTGGTATTCAACATATTTGCAGCTGCAAAGTACGATTAATTCCTACGGTACAATAAATGCTAGTGACTATATGCTAACTTCTATAACAAGAAGTAACAGCGGTTCTTATAATGAGATGAGACTGGCAGCTGCAAAGGTATATAATCTGGGGCTGATGTATTACATTTCAGGAAATAGTACCTACGCTGCAGGTGCCAGAACCATCATGATGAAATATGCTTCCATATTTACTGGTGTAGGTACCAGTGGGGATACATCCTCCGTTTATGATACCAATCTGGATGTCGGAGTTGTTGCCTTGAAATTCTGTGCTGCTGCAGAGATTCTCAGATATAGCTACAGTGGCTGGTCAATATCAGATACAAATTCCTTGATAGCAATGTTCAATAAATGCACCGGTGGCACGGCTGTAAGTATGTACCAGCTTATGTCCAATGCTCCGGTTTTGGCAACCTATGATATGGATAATATCTGTCATGGGCATGCGGCGATTTTAAGACAGGGATCAATGGCTTATGCTGTATTTGCAGAGGATACTACTCTCAGTAATCTGGTGAAAAATGATTTCAAAGCAAATAGCACAGCATATTATACGAATCAAGGCGGTTATGCATGGCAGAAAAAGCCGGATAAAAGCCAGGGTGCCAATGGCTACAGTTTGTTATATAACTACAATGCATCTACGGGACAAAGTAAGGAAAGTGACAGAGATCAGGCACATGCATTAGTTAATCTTGCGGCATTTACAACAATTGCACAGATTGCTTGGTGTCAAGGGGATAACAGCTTATATGAATTTAACAGCAGATTGTTATTAAAGGCGATCAATTTTTCTACACAGTATAGTCTGGGATATGATATAAGCTCATATATAACCGCCTATCCCTGGGATCACCACAGTTCGTTAGGGATTACCACATATGACAGAGGAAGAACTGTAGAGAATATGTATGCAGCTGCTTATAACTATTATAAGTTTTCTTCCGGTGCAGCATCTGGTGAATATACATACCTTTCTAAGTACGTGAATCATCCGCTTTATGCCAAGGATAAAAACAGTTATGATATAGTAGGCTTTGGTGCTTTGACTTTCTCGATCTCCAACAGAGCAGCAGACTATACCAATGCAGTTACTGCAGTTAATAATGCACCTCACTGGTTGGATGTTGGTGTGAACAATATGCTTGATGGTACATATAACATTTTTGGAGAGTATGCAACCTCCTTTGTAAGCGGTAGCTTCAGAGACTATAGTAAGCTAAGACTTTACGGTACCAACGCAATCGCTGCGTTTCCATATACGGCCATAGCATCAACAGGAACAGTAAATATCAGATATTCAAGTACAGGAATAGGTACGCTTGAAATTAGTACTGTTAGCTATAATGGTTCTTTATACGGCCAGCCGGAGGATTATGCTGCCGGAGCATGTAATGGTAACAGAGGAACCTTGTTGGCAACGATTCCAATTGCAAATACCGGTAGTCTTACATCTTTTACCACTACAGCATTAAGTAATAACATTCTGAATACATCAGGAACAGCAGGCGGAACTATAGCTGGCAATTATATGATTTTTGTTGTATTTAAAGGTGCAAACTCGAACACAAGCATGGATCTTCTTTATATTGACTTCTGATGAAATAGCAAAGACTAGATACTTCCTCAGAGCAAATCATTGAGCTTGAACACGGTGACTTTTCAAGGTATTGAACAGAAAGATAATATAGTTGGTTCGGGTGTCAGTGCGGATTTATATATTATGATGAATATGTATGCATATATATTCATCACTACTGTGCTGAGTAGACTTATACTATGACACCCGAACCATAATTAATATGTTAAGATTTATTCAGTACATTTATTTGTTTTAGGATAAGGAGATGGCAATTTGAAAGATTGGTATGACATCAGAGATTATGGAGCAATTGGTAATGGGATCGCCAATGATACAAAAGCAATACAGATGGCGATTAATGAATGTAATAAGAATAGAGGAGGTACAGTTTATATATCTGGGGGAACTTTTATTGCCGGATCTTTATATATGAAATCTAATGTATATCTTAATATTTCACCCTCTGCCGTATTATTGGCAAGCGGTAATATCAATGATTATGAAGAAGATACCCATTACAACCGGTACAGGAACGAACATGATATGGACCGGTGCTGGATCTATGCGGAGGATATAACGAATTTTGGAATTACTGGCAATGGAGAGATCAATGGTAATGCGGAAGCCTTTCCGAACGACGGAAGTATATACAGACCAATGATGATGCGATTTCTCCGATGTTCCCATATCCATTTGGAAAGCATTAAATTATACAATTCTGCTGCATGGACAACAGCTTTTTTGGACAGTGAGTTTATCTGGGTAACCGGTGTGGATATTCGCAACGAGAAAAAATATAATGGAGATGGTCTTGATTTTGATGGATGCAGGCATGTTTATATTTCAGACTGTTACATTAAGGGAACAGATGACAACCTGTGTTTACAGGCAGGGAATAAGGAATATCCGATGCAGGATGTTCATATTTCAAATTGTGAATTCACCTCGATTTGTGCTGCTGTGAGAATCGGCTTGAAGTCAGTAGGAGATATAACTGATATTGTAATCCAGAATTGTACAATGAAAAATGTCTGGAGAGAAGGTATCAAAATTGAGTGTACCGAGGGTGGCAATATTTCGGATATTACGATTAACAATGTTATAATGAAGAATGTAACGAGACCGATTTTTGTAATATTAAACAACCGTTTTGAGCCAGATGGTTTAGGCAGTTCAATAGAATTGGTTAAAATGCCAGAAATAGGGAAACTGCAGCGTATCTATATTTCGAATATAATTGCTGTTGATGATGAGGAAATGAAACACATTCATGTCCGGTTCAACAATGATGTTATGGGCAGACCGGAATTTAATGGGATTCGATTTGATGCAGAAGAAAATCATCTAATTGAAGATGTTGTGATATCTAATCTCAGTTATACATTTGTTGGCGGAGTTAAGGCTATTGATATACCAACTGAATATCCCAAAGTATTAGACAGAATTAAAAGCTCTGAAGGGGTTACTTCAGAAAATTATTATCCGGATTGGAGCAGAGCAACTTATTTGGATATGCGCAATATTAAAAATCTTTCCCTTAACGGTGTATACTTGAAATCTATATATAAAGATGAGAGAAAGCCGGTTATCCTAGAAAATTGTAGTGTGGTAGAGCAAAAAATCATAGAACTATCGTAAGCTTATAGTTTAGATATTACCCAAAACACCACGATTATTAATCACGGAATGATATTACGGCAACCTTACCATTTTATGCATTTGAACAAACTCAACCATTATATCCGCAGTTCATTTCTTGTGAGGAGTGTTCTAGTATATAATGATAATTGTATAAAAAAGCAGGAAAAGTCTATTGATAGCATTATAATGCATTGTCAAATTATATTAAAACTATTATTATAAAATAGACCATTGAAGCTTATATGCTTTTGTATTAATGACAAAAGTATTAATGGTCTATGGATAAAAAAGCAGTTTTAGTATATTGATCAACTTTTAGAAGACGCAGGGGTATAGTGCTTTAATAATGAAATAAGGGTGAGGTAAAACTATCAAAATAACTAATAAATTACTTTGGATTAAGGAGGGTTTCTAATGTTACAGGAAAAGGATAAGCAATGGCTGGATTCAGTAGTTTCTAAAATACATGATAAAATGGATTGGGTAAGTGTAAAATCAAAGAATAAAATTCCCTATACCACAGTAAATGGCACTCATGATGATTATAACAACAGTGATCGTGAGCATAGAATGAATGATGGATTGAATTGGTGGACCAATGGCTTCTGGGGTGGAATGATGTGGTTAATGTATCATGAAACCGGTGATATGAAATATGCTGAGATTGCTAAGGTTTCTGAGGAAAAGTTGGATCAATGTTTTGAGGATTATTACGGTTTACACCATGATGTTGGTTTTATGTGGCTTCCGACAGCCGTTGCAGATTACCGTATCACGCAGAATCCGGAATCGAAAAAGAGGGGGTTACATGCAGCAAATCTCCTTGCCGGACGTTTTAACCCTGTAGGTAAATTTATCCGTGCATGGAATAACGGTGGTAGTGATGATACAACGGGCTGGGCAATCATCGATTGCATGCTGAATATCCCTTTATTATATTGGGCATCTAAAGAAACGAAGGATCCGAGATTCAAGCAGATAGCAATCATGCATGCTGATACAGTGATGGCAAATTTCATAAGACCGGATGGGTCTTCGGAGCATATTGTTGAGTTTGATCCTTATCATGGGAATGTTGTAACATCTTATGGAGGACAAGGTTATCAGAAGGGGTCCGCCTGGACTAGAGGACAGTCTTGGGCACTTTATGGGTTTATGATGAGCTTTATCAATACCGGCAAACAGGAATACTTGAATACGGCCAAACGGGTAGCTCATTATTTCATCTCTAATATACCGGAAAGCGGTATGATTCCTGTGGATTTTAGACAGCCTAAGGAACCTGAATGGGAAGATACCTCTGCAGCTGCAATCGCTGCCTGCGGATTGATTGAAATTTCAAAAAATGTTAGTGAACTCGAAAAAGATCTTTATTTAAATGCTGCATTAAAATTGTTAAGGGCCTTGGATGAAAAAAGAAGCAACTGGACGAAGGACTGTGATTGTATTCTTGAAAATTGCACAGAAGCTTATCATTCAAATGGACGCCATATTAATATCATATACGGGGATTACTTTTTTATGGAAGCAATATTTAAATTAAAAGGTAATGATATTTTCTTATGGTAATTATATCGAAATTCTGTACTGTAAGTCTTGTTATCCACCAAGCATAGAAGGTTGTAAATCTAAGGTAGAGTATAGTACAGGTTTTCAGAGTAGAAAGTATTTGGAGGTTTCTTTATGCATAAAATTATAAACCCAATATTGAGGGGGTTCAATCCGGATCCTTCCATAATACGAGTGGATGATGATTATTATATAGCTACGTCTACCTTTGAATGGTGGCCGGGAGTACAAATACATCATTCCAAAGATCTTATCCATTGGGAGCTATTGACACATCCTTTAAATAGAGTATCACAGCTGGATTTAAGAGGAGTGGGCGCCTCCCAGGGAATATGGGCACCCTGTTTAACTTACTGTGATCATACTTATTTTCTCGTATATACGGTCGTTAATTCGTTTTACTGCAATATGTATGATACCAATAATTATTTGGTAACCGCATCGGATATTATAGGACCCTGGTCAGATCCGATACCACTCAATAATTTTGGTTTCGATCCTTCTCTGTTCCATGATGATGACGGCAGAAAATATATGGTTAGTATGGTGACTGATCACCGGGTGCCTAAGAAATATGTCGGAAGGCTGATTCTTCAGGAATACTCCCACAAGGATAAGAAGCTAATCGGTGAGGTGAAAGATATATATATAGCTAATAAAATCTTCCTGGAAGGACCGCATATCTTCAAACATGGGGAATATTATTATCTGTTTACTGCGGATACCGGCACTGGGGAAGGACATGGACAATCCATTCAACGATCCAAGACAGTATGGGGTCCTTATGAATGGTTTGAAGGGAATTCGCTTCTTACAGCCAGGGATAACCCGAATTTGTTATTGCAAAAGTCCGGACATTGTGACCTAGTCGAGACGCAAAATGGTGAGTGGTATGCAGTGCACATCTGTGGTCGGTCGCTTGAGAAGCGCAATCCTGAAGGAATACGCTTCGGCGGCTGCAGAAGATACACGTTGGGGCGGGAAACTGCCATTCAGAAGATGAGATGGACAGAGGATCATTGGCTAGTACTTGATAGCGGAATGAATATTCCGGTGGTGGAAGTAGAAGCACCGGATCTACCCGAGCATCCATTTCCTCAAAAGCCTGCAAGGGATGATTTCAATAGTGAAACTCTAGACATAGAATTTCAATCACTACGTATTCCGTTAGATGAAACCTACTATTCCCTCACCGCACGTAAAGGCTACTTACGCATGTATGGAAGATCAGGACTGTCTTCAAGATTCAGTCAAAGCTTGATTGCCAGAAGATGGACAGAATTTCAGTTTGAAGCTAGTACTTGTTTGGAGTATGCTCCCACAGTATTTAAAAATATGGCAGGCTTAATCTGTATGTATGATTACGATAATTATTTTTATCTCCATGTAACTCATGATGAGGATTTTGGTAAATGCATATCCATACTTACGGCAGAAAATAAAAAGTATGAGTATCCGATTGGATTTCATCCTATCAAGGAAGCAGAGAGAATCTATCTTAAGGTTGAGGTTGATCATGATAAACTGCAATTTTATTATAGTATTACCGATGAAGCAGGCTATGAGAAAGTCGGTTCCGTAATGGATGCCAGTATTCTCTCGGATGAAGCCTGCAATGAAGGCTGGTTCACAGGTGCTATGGTAGGAATCTGTTGCCAGGATCTTACGGGCTTTCATACTTATGCTGACTTTGATTATTTTGAATATAAAGCAGTGGTAAAAGATTGAATCACCAAAAGCAGCGATAAGGAGAAGAAGATGAAAATAGGTTTAATACAGACAAAACAGAATGAATTATATGATTTTGCTAACCCCCAATTGAAACTAAGCAAAGAACGCGTATTGGAATTACAAAGTGAAATGAAGAAACAGGTATTATCGTTAATCATAGAAGCCTGCAGAAAAAATTGTGATTTCATTGTTACAACAGAAGCTATAAACTTTTGCGGAAATCAGAAGAGTATATGCTGTGATTATACTGAAGTTATACCTAATTTAGATGATTCTCTATTTGATGAGGTATCTGCTATTGCAAAGAATGAAAAGAAGTATATTGTGATAGGAGCATATAATCAAAGAGATGGTAAAATGTATAATTCGGTGTTGGTTTATAATCCTGTTGGCAGACAGATATATCTTTACGATAAGATTCACTTGGCGGGCTCTGAAAATGACAGATTGACTCCGGGCAAGGAGTATCTTGTGATGGATACTGAGTTTGGCAAGATAGGTGTTATTATCTGCTGGGATATGCAATTTCCCGAAGCTTGCAGGGAATTGGTACTTCGTGGAGCGGAGCTCATCCTATGCCCGACTTGGGGGTGGGAACAGATTTATGGTCATTCCAGAGCATATGAAAATGGAGTCTATGTTGCTAGTGCAATGTCAGTTCCTTTTCGTGAGGATATTACCGGAATTCGTAATCCAAGCGAGGTCATATCACCAAAAGGTGAAATATTAGCAAGCGGCTCGCGCAGCAAGGCAGAAGTCGTTACCTGTGAACTGGATATCCGTGACTGTAAAGAGTTTAAAGAATTAAGGATGTCTAACCGCCATCCAGAAACATATAAGCAAATTAGTAATTTAAATTAGTATTTGAGTGTTTTATGCTTTTTATGATCTTAGTTTATACTCAGATCAGCTTTGTTAGGTGCACATATGCATATAATTTTATGATCATCTATATCTTTGGGCGGTAAAGATCACGATACCGCGTGGGAGTCATACCCTCTTTTTTCTTGAACTGTCGAATAAAATGCAGATCATTATCATAGCCGCAATAGTCGGATAACTCTTTAATGGTCATATCGGTGGTTGTAAGATAAAACTTAGCGCGTTCCAGACGAGCTTGAATAACCTCCTGCGTACATGAGGTGTGGAATATATCCTTATAAATATGCTGTAGATAGTATGGGCTTAGATGTACATAGTCAGCCATACTGTCTACAGTCCACTTTTTATTAGGGGAATTGTAGATATTCATACGTAATTGATTCATCGTCTGGTAATGCTTGTGGTGAATAACAGAAGACGAAAGCTGCGCTATTTGTGAATCAAGACTATACAATAAAGATCGCATGATGGAATCTATTATTTGTTTTTTATGATAGGAGGGAAAATGCATTTCCTGCACCATAAGACGAATGTAGTTAGAAAGATGATTGACCTGCGGCAAATAGATCGGTTGGTTGAACGGGATGTTTAATGAATCCAATAAAGAGGGCTCCTGGATGAAATCAAAATGAATCCAGTCATCATTATAATAGTCCTTGTCACAACCATAATTCATATAGGTATTTCGATCAAACATAATAACCATATTTGGGTTGGTTGTTATGAGCTTACCATCTATTTCAAAAATAGCATCTGTCTTTACGAGTAGTAATATGTAATTGGGAACCCCGGTTTTTCTTGTCATACAAAATTTCGTTTTGTGTCTTGAATCATGACCACAATTTGTCACATTAATCATAAATATCTCCTTTTCAACACAATGATATAAAAGCATGATTGATCAGTAACATTATAAAGCATTGTCGATCAATATAAAATAGTCTATCATTATAGTCATTAGCCGTCCAGTAATACACCTACCATGGTGGTAAGCTGGTATTATCATCTTTTGTAGCACTTACAGTAAATATATCATGGATACTCACAAAGTCCGTTTCTTTTTAATTCAGATATTCTACTTCTCCCACTGGTTAAGAAATTGTACCTTTTGATTTTAATGATGATCTTGATTTATAAATTCTATAATGTAATATTTTATATCCGAATGTAAATAAATGAATAAAATTACCAAAATTTATTGACATTTACCAATATATGGTATATATTTTAGTAGAAAGTTAAATATTTCAGTTTGGAATGTGAGATTATGTATGGATGATTACATGCTTTACGAGGAATTCTTAGGAATTAGATTTTTAACCTATAAATGGTGATTGTAATTTATCATGCAGTTATTGCTATACTTGAATACTCTTTGAATTTAGAAAGTAAAATATTTTAAGATTAAAATAGTTTAGATAAAGATGAATGATTACAACTTTAACGGCTGGAGGTTATCTTAAATATAATGAAAAACGTATGGTCAAACATAAAATTACCAGAAAAGTTTATCGAGTATAGCAATCAAGGGTTTTATATTATTGTAAATAATGAGAATACAAGTTCTATCAAACTAGATACACAAGAATATGAAGTGTTTCAGAGGACGATACAGAAGATCAAATCAGAAGGAAAAAAGGTACAGGAAGATCTTCCGAAGGAAAAAGAAGCACTTGATTTCGATGCAGAAGAGGAATTGCTTCGAAGATTAATTCGAGCCAATGTAGTCACGATTGTGCAACCAGACGGAAAAGAAGCAAACAAAAGTGTACTACTTACTCATGCAGATGCATATTTAGGGTTGACTGACTCCTGCAATTTTCGTTGTATTTATTGTTATGCAGAATGCGGTCCAGAACGAATCGCTGAAATTGACAAAACGACATTAAGTTACGAAGAATATGGTACGATTATTGATGAGGTTGTAGAACTCGGATATCAGAGATTATATCTGACTGGTGGAGAACCATTGCTGAATCCATATGTATTTCGACTGGCTCGTTATGCCAAAGGTCAAGGACTTTTCTGTGGAATACTAACGAATGGCTCTTTAATTAATGAAAAGAACATACATAAATTTCATGTGTTTGATGTTGTAAAGATCAGCATTGATAGTAGCGATGAAACTATTAACGATCAAACAAGAGGAAAAGGCACATATCAAAAGATTGTGCGAGCTTTAGTACTATTAAAAGAACACGGAATCAAGATTGCGATCAATACCGTTATGACACAAGCCAACAAAGAGGTGTTGCCAGACGTTATTCGATTTGTTGGGGAAGAGATTGGAGCAATTGAACATACGATCGCCAATCATGTTCCATGCGGTAGAGGAATCGAAGATAAGTGTGGAATTGAATTTAATGAAATTGATTATTATACCAACGTTGTGATTCAAAGTAAGATCGAAGTATATAGAGATCGGCCTGAGCTGGTGAATACTACAAAGAAAGCCAAAGCAAGTAAGAAGACACATTGTGGTATGGCAAGTGGCGATGTATTTATCAATTGTAAAGGCGATGTTTATCCATGCAGAATGACTTACCACGATGAATATCGTTTGGGTAATGTATATGAAATTGGATTAAAAAAGGCTCTCAGCAATTTCGATGAACGACGAGAGAAAATCACAGTTGATCATCTAGAAGGATGTAAGAATTGTGACTTGAGATATCTTTGTGGTGGTGGTTGCAGAATGTTACACTGCGGCTACTCAGGGTCAATTGAAAAGACAAGCACTGCAGTTTGCGCCATATTACAAAAGAGCTTAGAATACGTTACATTATTAGATTATGGTTTATATAGTGAAAAGTAGAGATACAAAAAGGAAAGTAATGAGATTCCAGATAGAAAGGAGGCTCGATCATTTCGATGAGTATCATATATGATTTGTTTTATGAGAGTGTAAAGAAAGAACCAGAGAAGATCTCAGTAATTTGCAAGAATCAAGCATATACATATCAGCAATTAAGTTACCAATGTGACCAGTATGCCAACAAATTATTTGAAGTTACACAAGGAGAAAAGAGATTGATTGCAGTCTCTGTAAGTCGGAGCTTTGAATATATTGCATGCATTCTTTCAATCTTACGATGCGGATGTACTTATCTTCCAATCGATCAAGATTTGCCAAGGGAGAGAATTCTTAGCATTTTTAAGATTAGTAAAACATCTTTGCTTATTACAAGTAATCGAACGAGAGATTCCTATATTCCAGTGGAGCAAATTGCGATCGATGAACTTGTTGCAAAACAGGAATATGAAATGAATCCCAAGCAGCATTTAGAGGATGATGCATATCTTATTTTTACCTCAGGAAGTTCTGGGATATCCAAAGGAGTTGAGATTAGCAATCAGGCATTGCTTTCCTTTATCCGATCTTTTTCAGAACGAATTCATATCGAAGAGAATACCAGTATTTTGGCAATCTCAAGTTATTCGTTCGATATCTCATTTGTTGAATTATTTCTACCATTGTTTTATGGAATGCAAATAATTCTGGCAAATGATATTGAAAGAAAAAGTCCTAAAAAGTTATGGAAGTTAATACAGACTTATAAACCAGAAGTGATTCAAATAACACCTTCCTATCTGAGATTTCTGTTAACTTATGAAGATGAAGATACAACATTTGAAACAACGAAAAAGATCATTCTTGGTGGAGAGAGAATTAATTGGTCATTGGTAGAGTTGTTACAAAGATATAAAAAGTTACGAATCTTTAATGCGTATGGACCAACGGAAGCGACGATTTGGTGTAGTGTGGGAGAGTTGACAAACTGCAATTATGTTCATGCAGGAACTCCGTTATCGAATACAAAGCTTGCAATCTCAGAAGAAGAGGAATTGTTGATTGGTGGTGAGTGCCTCTTCTCGGGTTATTACCACGACAAAGTAAAAACGAAAGAGAAAATGATAAACTACGAGGGTGGGCTGTATTATCGTTCAGGTGATCTTGTAAAACGTTCGGACTCGGGTGAATATATTATTTTAGGGAGAGTGGACAATCAAGTGAAGATTGATGGCCACCGCATTGAATTAGAAGATATCGAATGCAACATCAATGAGAATTTTGAATTTGAAAATTGTGCAGTCGATTATGATAACCACCGATTGATTTTGTATTATGCAGGAACTCAATCGGTGACAAGAAAAGAATTATTTGATCGATTAAATATGAAGCTTCCAGTGTATATGATTCCTTCACAGATATATCAATTAGATCACATTCCATTGAATTCAAATGGAAAGACGGATCGTATCGCATTAAGAAGATTAGAGAAACCATCCTAAGTGAAAGAAGATTCATAAGAAGTACAAGTTAGGAGGACAGATCTTAGATCTGAAAGGAAAGATGCAAAACATATGGGAGAACCTTGAGATACCAGAGAATTTGGTTGAGTACTACAGCAAAGGATTATTTGTAGTAGTAGATCCGAACAATGCATGTAAAGTTGTACTTTCATCGGAAGAACATCGAGTGTATCAGTATTTGCTTGGGAAAAAGAGTGAGAACATCGATGAAAGTAAACCAGAGGATTTGAATGCACAGATGGTTAACTCTACATTGATGAAGTTAATACAAAATAATATATTTCCTCTCAAGAAAAAGAATGCCGAGATAAAGCATAAAACGCATAAGAGTGTACATACCGAAGCGTATCTTGGACTCACAGATTCTTGCAATTTTCGGTGCATTTATTGTTATTCAGAATGCGAACCTGAGAAGAATGAAGTACAGAAGGGAAAATTCTTATCCCTCAAGGAATATATTCGAATCATTGATGAAGTGATTTTGAATGGATACAAGGAAATCTACTTTACTGGTGGAGAACCATTGTTGAATCCTTATGTGTTTGAATTAGCAGAGTATGTTAAGAGCAAAGGTTTGTTTTGCGCGATCTTAACGAATGGTTCCTTGATCTCTGAATGCAGCATTGAAAAGTTTCATAGGTTTGATATGGTCAAGCTTAGCTTGGATAGTAATATCGAAGAAATCAATGATAAAACAAGAGGAAAAGGAACTTATCAGAAGATCCTTCGTGCAATTACCTTATTAGAAAAGCATAAGATTCCATTTGGAATTAACTCAGTATTGACCAATCACAACAAAGATCATATCGAAGCTTTGATTGAGTATATTAGTGGAGAGTTAGGAGTGAAGGCACATACGGTAGCAAATCATATCCCGTATGGTCGAGGCGTGCAGGATGATTGCCAAATCCCGGCAAAAGAGTTTGAAGCTTATTGTAAAAAGATCATTGAGTGTAAAAAGAGATGTCACGTTGGTAATTATAGTACGTTGCTGCAGGATACGTATTTTAAATTGCCCAATAAAACACATTGCGGTATGGCAGAAAATGAGGTGTTTATCAATTCCATTGGAAATGTATATCCGTGCCGAATGACCTACAAAGATGAGTTTTTCCTTGGAAATGTGTTGGAGATTGGATTAGAACAAGCATTACATAATTTTGATCCTTATCGAGAGCATTTTAATGTGAATCACATTGAGAAATGTAAAGACTGTAATATCAAAGGGCTTTGTGGCGGAGGCTGTAGGATGCTTCATTGCAGTTACTCTGGTGCATTTGATGTTACAAGTGAAGAAGTATGTGAGAACATTAAAAAGCAGATGGAATATTTGGTGCTATTAGATAGCGATTTGTATGAATCATAATGAGAATCGCTTGCCCGCAGGACGTCCGTTTCTAAACAATAAGAAGGTCGAGCGGGCAAGATCAAAGATACTAAGAAAACAATCGAGAATATTTATATCTATCAAGCTCATTGATCTTGATAGTTAAGAAAGGAGGTGTAAGGTATGAAATACGAAGCTCCAATGATGGAAGTTGTAGAATTAGAAGCAGCTATGGAAGATTGTGCATGTGCTTGTGGTTGTATGAATGGTAATGGCAGCGGTTCTTGCTAATCGTCGATAAGGAAACAGACTCCGATTGTTGTATCTTAGTATCCTATATTTCAGAAATTATTTGAGTACTTATAGTAAGAATAAAATATAAGAGATAAACCACGAAAGCGTTTTATCTCTTATATTTTAACGAAAGAAAGTAGGTGATGGCATGTTAAGATTATCAGATTTTGTGACATTAGATTTCGATCAAGAGAGCAACAAAAATTATTTGATGGACTTAGAGTATGGTCGTTTGTTTCATTTAAATCCATCAGCATTTCAATTATTATCCTGTATCAAAGAGGATGGAAACTACGATCAATATGTGCAAAAGTTTGCAGAAGTAACAAATACAGCACCTGAATTAGTTAAGACGGATGCTGCAAACTATGTTGTAAGTTTATTAAAGATGGGATACTTAATCGAAGTATAATCGAGTGGTGCTATGAAAAAGGAAGACATTATAAGAAAACAATTGAGCTTAGGTATTTTAAGGATTAATTTAATAGGAAATTCGATGCTGCCGACCTTTCAACCAGGCGACAGTGTATATGTAACAGCGATTCGGGATGAAGTAAAAGTCAATGATATCGTCTTATTTTATGACAAGGAGGTAATGATTCTACACCGCGTGCTGCAAGTTGTTGGAGATTATGTGATTACACAAGGTGATCATAATACTTATTTAGATCGGCCAGTCAAAATCAAGAAGCTACTTGGCATTGTATGTGAACAAAATGGTGAGACTAGAGTCATTCAGAAGGTATGCGAACAAGAGAAGAAGTAGTGAATGTCATAAAGAAGAAAATGCAAGAATTTAATTTGGAAATCGAAGATGCACAGATCTCAAAAAGTATTGATTCCTGCAGTTTTGCATTAGGAATCAGTTCGTTACAGATGGTTCAGTTGTTATTAGAAATTGAGGATCAGTTTGGAATTGAGATTGAAATAAAACCAAGTTCAATCGAAGAGCTGGTTGAGTTGGTATTAAGTGAGGATGAAGGATAGATGTTTGAATATTGTACGGCGGAATTGTTTTCACAGGACAATTCTTATTATGCATTTGATGGTGAAAAATTCATCATATGGAAGAACGATCAGGCAATGTATGAGACACTTTTATATATCAAGGAGAATCATAGCATTCCGTCTGGTACAAGTCGGCAAATTATGACGCAGATCATGCAGAAAGTCAATGCAGGGCTTTTTTTCTTAAAGGAGAAGCCAGCGTATCCGATTCGGACATTGGAGGCGAAAACGCTTGTTGTATCCTTTCCGATTGTTCATGGATGTAATTTAAGATGTCGATATTGTTATGCAAAATCAGGGGATGTCTATTCTGGAAAGCATCGCGTGTTAAGCATGGAAATTCTCGATGGCATCATTGAGTTTATCAAAACAAACTATAATGATATTTCCATCATACGATTAGAGTTCGTAAGTGGAGGAGAGACATTATTAAACCCTGACTTATTTTTTACATTGGTAAATCATTTTAAAGAAAAGCTGACGGAATGCGGATATCAAGTACATATTATGCTTTTGACGAATGGGACAAAATTAACGGAAGAGATTTTATCTCGGATTGTAGCTCTTGATTGTGCACTTGCATTGTCACTGGATGGACCAAAAGAAGTGCAGGATTATCAGCGACCATTTCAAAATGGGGAAGGAACATATGAGAGAGTGTTAGAATCCATTCATATGCTTCAAAAGCTATCAAACTTCCATAATAATTATTGGGTTGTAAGTGTAATTTCGGCCAAAACACCAGATTTATGGGAAGTCTTGTGTCATAACAAAGAACTCGGGATTACCTCGATGGAGATGCGAGTGATGCGAGGAAATGAACCAAAAGAGCTTGCGCTCAATCAAGAAAATCTTGCTGCATTTATATCTTTATATGAGAAGTTCGCAGAGAAATTAATAGAGAAGCCAAACGATGTATTGATGATTTTAAATGAATATGACACATTTGGAAAGTTACTAAAAAGAATCTTACTAAAGAAGGGTGCCCCTAGAAGATGCCCTGCTGGAGATAAGAAGTTTAGCTTTACTGCAGATGGAGACATCTATCCTTGTGATAGTTTTGTTGGAAGAGAAGCATTTGTATTAGGAAATGTGATTGATCATTCCTGGAATGATTCATTAGCAAAAGAGTTTCAATCGTTGAATTTTGTCAGCGGAAGAGAAATCAAACCTTGTAGCAATTGCAGCATCCGTTATATGTGCGGAAGCGATTGCCACTATAATTCGTATGTGTGTACTGGTACGATTTGGAATAAAGAAAGCGTGTTTTGCCAGCTACAAAAGAAGTTGTTCCATATTGCAGTGGATCTTTTGGAGACAATCAAAGAGAAACATCCAAAAGAATATCAATATATTTATCGTGTTGCGAAGATGCAAGATCAAATAAATGAAGAAACTTAGTAAGTTGGATAGCAGGATTCCAATTTGATTTAGGAGAGTTAAGATGGAGGATAAATTTCAAGACTTTAAGTTTCACTATTCGGAAGAGTTTCAATATCTGTGCATGAAAAATGCATTTTGCCAGATGCTTTCACACTATGGGTATGAGAATCCAATCCTATATCTAAAGACTGGTTTTGAGTTAAAGATATTAAAAGAAGATCAAAAATTCAGCTTGTTTAGGCAATGGCAGTGCAATCCATTTTTTGAGATGGAAAAGATAGAAAAAGGATATGGAGATGATTTTGAAGCAATCTTTACACAAAATTGTAAAGAAGCTCCTGTGATCTTGTTAGCAGATGTCTTTTATCTACCATATCGAAGTGAATATCAGAAGTTTCATGCAAGTCATTTTATTCTCTTATTTGATTACAACGAAGAACAGCAGAAAGTTGGAATCACAGATTGGTATGCTCCACACTTCTTTCAAGGTTATATAGATTATAAGGAATTTAAACGTGCAAGAGCTTCGCAAAATCCAGCCGATGTATTTACGACATTTAGCGGGAAACCAATTCATAATTACTGGTATCGTATCCCAAAAGAAATTGATTTGATTTCACCGGAATTCAATTATGAGTTAAATGTGAAAGCGATGTTTCTGACGATGATAGATGAAAAAGAGAATATCTACGGCGGTATTGAGGCATTTGCACAGATGAAAAAGATGATGGAAGTATTGTATGAGACAGAAGAGACTGAGGGACAGAAGACAATGCAATATTATCATGATCAACTTTTTATATATTACCGAACTTCTCTTTTTGCAAAGAAGTATTTTGGTGAAGTCGATCAAATCTTAGGTAGCAAGGATGCAGCGAAGTATCAGGAATTTTGTAAATTATGTTGTGAAATTTTAAATAAGTTAAATATGGAAATGAATAAAGCGAGTGTTAGTTTTACGGCCAAACGAATCGATAAGGTGATTGCTTGGCTGAATGAACTTGAGACATATTATTACAAATACAATCCAAAGGATGACTAAAGTATGAGAGAAATGTTACAAACAGATCTAGCACTGATATTTCCATATCGGAGTTGGGATAATTTTACGAATCATCAAAATAATTCGTATCATCCGCTCGGATTACATAGTATCTCTGCATATGTAAAACAATTTGATTACACAACAAGGGTAGTGACAAAGCAATCCAAAGAATTGACTACTTTTTTGGAAGAGCAAATCAAGGAGATTGTAATCATTGGTTTTTCTTGTCTTGAGGACAATCTTGTGGTTGCAGCCAATGCGATTCGTTATATCAAAAAGCGGTATCCAGATAAGATTATTTTTGTGGGTGGCCCACAAGCGATGCATTTGGATGCAAAATTCTTAGAGGCAACAAATTGTGATGTGATTATTCGTGGGGAAGGTGAATTGGTAATCAAGGCTCTGCTTGATTATTACATCAAAGGGATTGGCATACTGGAAGAAATTAAAGGAATTGTATGTAAGAAAGATGGAAAAGTCATTGATTCTGGAATTTCGGACTTGATTTGCAACTTAGATGAGTTACCGTTTCCAGATGTTATATATGGAGAAGATGAAACGGTTGCTTCAATTATTACTGGTCGTGGATGCCCGTATCATTGTGCTTTTTGTTTTGATGGTGGCAATTCAAGAAAGGTTCGATATCGCTCGATTGAAAATGTAATTGAAGAACTAGATTTCATCTTTTCTCAGAATCCACAGATTCGAGTTATTCAATTTGTAGATGATACGTTTATGATGAATATAAAACGAACAGAAAAGATTTGTGAGTATTTTGAGGAACTTCGAAAGCATCGTGATGTGGAATGGATATGTGAAGCAAATGTAATTAACATCGATCGTTACCCAGAGATGATAGATCGCATGGTCAAAGCAGGATTGATTGCCATGCAGGTTGGCATCGAAAGTGGAAGTGATACGGTGTTAAAGGTGTATAATAAACCATCCAATATCGATATGATTTTAAGAGTTTTCAAGATTTGTAAAGCAGTTCAATTAAAGAGCTTAGAAGGTCAGATTATTGTTGGAGGAGCCTTTGAATCCGATGAGACGATTGCATATGATTGCGATTTAGCAAGAAATATTATTAAGGCTGGAGTCGGAATAACTGATATTAGTACTGTATTCTTATGGCCATTTCCAAGAACTCCAATTACAGATTCGCCAGAGCAATTTGGCATTGAGATTGATAAGGAACGTGTGGAACATAGCATAGCTTCTCTTCAAAACCCAGTGACTAGTACAAAAGAATTGACGACAGATCAGATTATCTATGCAAAAAAGAAAATTGATCAAGTGATTTCAACTACTTATTTGAGTTGTTGCTTATCCATGAAAAGAGAAGAAGTTCTGAAATTGTGGAATCCTAAAACGGGTCGTTTTGTTACCAAGTGGGGTAACTACTTAAATAGTTATGCACATATTATTACATCAATATCAATGGGGGCTGGAAACCTAACGGAATACCTGGAAAAATTTACTTTGGGTGAAATCTATGCCGTTCGAACATTTGCATTGTTGCAATATGAAGGAAAAATGCTTAAATTTTATAGAATTGAATGGACAAAATCAGAGCAAAAGATTCTTGAGCTATCTACGGGAAAAATCAGTATGCAGACAATCTTGGAACGATTAGGAGCAGAAGAGGAAGAAGTGATTGAGATTTGCAATCAGCTGTATGATCGATGCTTGCTAACATTTTCATTATGCTAAGAAAGTAAGGGGTGAGATTCGATGAGTAAGATAACGAAGATAGAAACAGAAAAACTAGCACAGATGCAACAAGAAACAGAAAAGGTGGCAATCTATTATGGCAAAGAGAGCGTGACCTATGAACGTCTTCAAAAGGATGTCAACGGAGTTGTCAAGCAACTTCAGGAATTTGAAGTAAAGAAAGAGAATCGCCTTTTTTTGTTTATGGACAACCCATATCTGAAGATTGTTACCGTTCTTGCGGCAAATCAATTGCAGTGTGGAGTCATTCCTTATTTTGAAACGGTTGTGCCAGAATTTCATTACGATGAACACTCCCAATATTTGATCGTAGTTGCAGACGAGAAATCCACTGGCAAATTAGTTGCAGCGAACATTTCTTATAAACCGGTCCAGTTATTAACGGAGGATGAAGCTGTAGAGAATTTGTTGTCCTATCAAAAGGAACTGACATATGGTACATATGAATTGAGTGATAGCAAGCATATTACATTTTTTGAGGAACAGATTGAAGGAAATGTCACAGAGCAAGCTGATGCATGCGGCATGAAAGAAGGCGAGAGCATCTGTATTAACGGGGTAAAGGATGCAAAGTTATATCTGGAAGAAATCTTCGGTGCATTAATGCGACAAACTTGCATCTATTCTCTTCAAAAGAATCTTGAGATGAATCCGATGGACTATTTAAAACAAATTGCAAAAAAGCAAATCGGAATTATCAATCTCACACCATTTGTAGTGAAATATTTCAAACGATTCAAAGATGAGGAGTCCTTCGGTGAGGAAAGTATCTTCAATTCGATTCATCATTTTATATTAATCGGCGAAGAAACGAAAGAAGAAGTAGCTACATTCTTAGCACAGTATTCAGAGAAAATTACGCAGTATCCAAGTAAAGTGCGTAGGAGAGACTTTGATGAAGAGTTACCTGCATTGGATATGAAAGAACGATATATCTTAGAGTTGGTATATCAGTTTTTGCAAGATGTAGTAACGGTTGATCTTTCTGAACTAAATGTCGAGGATGAATTAGTTAGCTGGGGAGTGACGTCTCTTTATTTTGTTCAGATGGTCGTGCAATTAGAAAATATATTAGATATAGAATTTGAAGATGATGTATTTGACTTGGCCTCATTCGAGAATTTATTGCTATTAGAAAAATGTATTACTAGACAGTGGATGGAAATGAAGGAGTTGTAGTAGATGAAGACACTTGCAGAAGAAAAATCATTGGAGAAGCGTAAGGAGAAGCTTTCTGTATTCGATAATATCAAATACATTGGAAAAGAGTATTTGAAATTCGATAAGGTTCTTATGATTCTTCCTATCATTAAGATTCCTGTGACGGTAGTTGATTCCTTGCTCGTCATTTATCTAACGAGAGTTGTTTTAGATGGACTTGAGAGTGGAGAAGATTTTTTACAATTGGCGATCAAGATTGGTCTAATTACAGCGATGATGGTATTGCTTCGTGCGGTAAGAATTCGCATAAATTGGGCAATGGATTATCGAAATTATCATGCCAACGTCTCGTTGTTTCGAAACGCAGTGGATGATAAGTCAGCAGATATGGATTATGAAGTGTTTGTATCTCCTGAAGGAAAGAATCGATTTGCAAAAGCAATCATTTCTGTAACGGGTAATTACGGAAGCTCTGTAAGTGATTTCTATCCATCCATTGTAGAGTTTTGTACCAATATCGCAGGATTTCTTACATATATCTCAATTATTATGATGCTAAATCCAATTATTATCCTGTTGCTATTAGCATCGTATAGTGTGGACAGTTTGATTGCATTTCAGATTGATCAGTGGATTTACAAACAAAAAGAAGAACGTGCCAAAGTCAAACAAAAGCTAGATTATGTGTTAAATAGCTCAAGAGATACGTCGGCTTCGAAAGACATTCGATTGTATCAGATGAGCGATTGGTTATATGAATTAAGCAAACGGTTTGGTCGAGAACATGTGCGATTTGAAAAAGCAGCAAATAAGAAACGATTTCTACAGATGTTATTGGAAGCAGCTATTTTGATGGTGCGAAATGGTGCAGCATATCTGTATCTTGTCTATGTGATGTTCCATGAGAGCATGACAATTGGTGAATTCTCCATGTATCTTGCAGCAATTATGGGATTTGGTAATTGGCTTAGTGGAATGATTGCTCAGTTTGAGCGAGTAATGAATTCACATCGTGAAGTGATCGATTATCGTGATTTTATCGATATGAAAGATCCCAGTAATCGTGGAGAAGGACAAGTGCGAGAGCATCCAGCAGAAGCGGTTGAGATGGAATTTCGTGATGTAAGTTTTGCTTATCCAGAAAGCAATCAGATAACTTTAGAGCATATCAATGTCAAGATTAAAAAAGGAGAAAAGATTGCGATTGTCGGTGTTAATGGTGCGGGAAAAACTACATTTGTAAAGTTAATGTGTGGATTATTGCAGCCAACCAAAGGAACGATTCTTTTGGATGGCGTTGACCTAAAAGAATATAACCGAGACTATTTGTATACGATGGTGGCAACGATTTTTCAGGATATATGTTTCTTGCCATCTACCATTGCACAAAATGTTGCGTTGTGCGAAGAAGAGGACATTGATGATGATCGGTTGTGGAAGAGTTTCGAGTTAGCTGGAATCAAAGAAAAGATAATGTCACTTCCTGAAAAAGAGAATACACATTTTGTGAAGACAGTATTTGAGGATGCAGTGGAGCTATCTGGTGGAGAAAGTCAGAAGGTATTGCTTGCAAGAGCAATCTATCATAATTGCCCGTTATTGATTCTGGATGAACCGACGGCAGCACTTGACCCGATTGCAGAGAATGATTTGTACTTAAAGTATAATGAAATGACGGAAGGAAAAACAAGTATATTTATCTCGCATCGATTGTCATCAACTTGCTTTTGCAATCGCATTTTATTTATTAGTGGCGGAGCTATCAGTGAAGTTGGTTCACACGAAGAATTGATGCGACTCGGTGGAGAATATGCGAAGCTGTTTCAGCTACAGAGTTACTATTACAATTTGCAAAATGAGGTGTAAGAGATGCAGAGAATGAAATGGCCAGGTAAGGTAAGGGAGGATACCAAGATTTTAAGGTATTCGTTCTTGTTAATTCGAAAATTCAGCCCGAATATTGTAAAGGTTAAAATGGTTTCTGCACTTCTATCTAGTATCAATCCTTATTTTGCAGCATATATGTCGGGTGCAATTATTAGTAAGCTGCTATCGAAAAATTCCAAAGATTTAGTTTTTCTAATTGTGCTTTTTTGTGGAGTGACATTTATCATCTCCACAATTTGCAATGCTTTGGATCGAAATTATGCGGTCAAAGAGGCTGCACTGAGGATTGATTATACGAACTATATCAATCAAGCAAATAATGAAATAGATTTTAGTAAAGCAGAGAGTGCTGAGATTCTTGAAATTCGAGAGAAGATTCGCCAAGGAGATGAGAATGGTGGTTACGGCTTAACGTCACTTCCAGTGCGATTAAGCTCCTTGGTTTCTTGTATGTTTTCTATGGTGGTAGCAGTGGTATTTTGTGGATATCTTACCTTCCATTCTAAAACGGTTGTAGATCAATCCACACTTGCAAAACTTGCAACATCTCCTTGGCTTGGAGTTGTATTTGCGGTTGTCATTGCAATCATTGTGAAGACGAACATCTATGGAGCAAATCAAATGGGAAGTGTGAACTCTATCTTTTGGTGCAAGACCTCAAGATTGTTTAACTTTGCCAATTACTATCGGGAGCAATATCTAAAAGATAATAAAGCGGCTAATGATGTTCGTATCTATCATTTGAAAGATTATATCATCAATGATTTGGACAATCACTTTGCAAAACCTTTGATGGAAGATCGAAGAGAACTAAAAAAAGGTGCAGCCAAATATGAGAATATTTTAACTATTATGAATACTGCATTTTCAGGATTGCTTTATCTTTATGTTGGATTAAAAGCACATGTTGGTATCTTAGGAATCGGAAGTGTTGTTCAGTATTACGGTGCAGTGGATGGATTATTTATGTCCTTTGGAATGTATACCTATCATTTCGTATCGTTAAAGAAGAGTTTGCAGCATCTTGTGATTTTAAAAGATTATCTAAATCTCGATCATAGTATGCATAGCGGAAATCGTTCCATCAAGGAATTGGATCTTGGCAATTTAACATTTGAATTTTGTGATGTTAGTTTTAAATATAGCGGTTGTGAGGAGTATGCCCTAAAGCATATTGCTCTGACCATTCAAGCTGGAGATCATCTTGCTGTAGTTGGAGAAAATGGTTCGGGTAAAACTACGATCATTAAATTGTTGTGTCGCTTATATGATCCAAGTGAAGGTCAGATTAAGTTAAATGGAATTGATATTCGTGAGTTTGATTATGAAGAATACCTTGCATTATTTGCAGTTGTATTCCAAGACTATAAGCTATTTGCCTTTCCTGTTGGGGATATTGTGGCAGCAGGAAGCGAATGTAAGGAAGAGAAAGTTTGGGATGCATTAACGATGGCGGGAATCAATCGAAGAGTCAAAGAGTTTCCAGAACAACTTGCCACACCACTGCTCAAACAATTCGCAGAGAATGGAATTGATATCTCTGGTGGTGAGGGACAAAAGATTGCGATTGCAAGAGCTTTGTATCGTGATGCCAAGATTGTTGTCTTAGATGAGCCAACCGCTGCACTTGATCCGGCTTCTGAATTTGAAATTTATAAGAATTTTAATTCAATGATTGGTGCAAAAACAGCTCTTTCCATCTCACACCGAATGTCGTCATGCCGAATCTGTGATCGAATTGTTGTATTTCAAAAAGGAGAAATCGTACAGCGTGGTTCTCATGAACAATTGGTGAAGGAGGATGGCTTATATGCGAAATTATGGAATGCTCAGGCCAAACATTATGAAGCATGTACGATCGAATAGAATAAATTTGCTTACGAAGTTTACGGAATGAGGGAGGATTACGATGGAACAGATATTAGAACGTAGTGAAGCGGATGTATGGAATCGAAAAGACCGCAATGCAATACAGACAGTTGAGTGGATTCAACAAGTATTAAAGGAGAAGGGGATTCCAACACATGTTGTTTCTGAAACAAGCTATCATGACTTATGGTTTTCCAATCGAGTAGAGCTAGAAGGCTTTTCTTCTGTTGGAACCAATGGAAAAGGAGTAACAAAAGAATATGCACTCGCAAGCGGATATGGCGAGTTTATGGAACGTTTGCAATCTGGGTTTATGCTTGGCTTTCTGTATCCGAATAAGAAAATAGTAGATGCTAAGGCAAGCAAGCAGATCAAAACATATATCAAGGAACATGAGATTTTAGAACAATATTTCGGACATCTTATTCAAGAGGAAACCCAAAAAGAAGAATTCATCGATCGTTTGTCTTCGATGACGGAAATGGATTCGTATTATGATCTTTGGAAGCATAAGAAGGTAACGTTGCCAACGTATCTGATTGATTATTTGTGTGGAAGTAATGGTTTTTGCGCAGGAAATACATACGAAGAAGCATTTGCGCAAGGTATGTCTGAAGTATTTGAACGATACGTACAAAAGATCATCTATCAGTGTAACTATGAAGAAGGATTGTTTTGTGAGGTAGAGGAATCAGTATATTGCAACTTAAAGTCTTATGCGATGATAAAAGCAATTGAAGCAAAGAATTATAAAGTTCATGTAATCGATTGTACGTTAAAAGGAAAAGCTCCTGTTCTTGGTGTATTGATTACTGATGTGCACAACACAAAATATGCATTTCGTATGGGTGCAGATATTGACTTAGATATTTGCTTGCAGCGATGTATTACTGAGATTTTTCAAGGATTAAATTTTGATATCTACTTTGGATATCAGATGAGAGATATATTTCGATTAGAAGAGAGTGGAGATTTCTTAGCGCAAGGGGATTTGCGTATGAACTATATCAAAGCTTGTGTGGATGGCAATGGATATCTTCCAAGAAAGTTTCTAAATGCGATTTTTCATAAAGTAAACAGACTTACCATCTATGAAACCGCTACAGCAAAGAACAATTTAGATGCTGCAAAACAATTGCTGGAGTTGGCAAAAGATACATTTGATACCATTCTGATCCGTGATCTTGGCATGTTAGGTTTTCCGACGATGCGAATCTATGTACCAGAACATAGCGAAACTTTCTATTATCAGAAAGAAGATATTACAAAAGTATGGAAAGAGATTGAAACGGTTCGTTCTTATATGAAGCAAGGTGAGATCAATCGGGAAGATGTTTTAGAATGTGTTCAATCCATCATGAATTATCAATCGTATTGTTATGGATATAGCATGAGAAAATTATTTGGTATCGTTCTAAAGAATCGCCCAGATCTTGATTATATGAGTAACGCATATCTTTTCTTAACGTACTTAGCAATCTATCTGGATAAGAAAGAAGTAGCGTATGAAAATATTCATAAGTCAGGAGCGTATCTAGGAAAGAGCAAGCTGGAGAGAGAACTCGATGAAGTTTTAGTAGAAGCAATTATGAAAGGTGTTTCTAAGGAGGAGTACCTTACTTATATCAAGCCATTTGAACCAAGTGAAGCGTATCTTAAGCGGGTGGAACGCTTTTATGAGATTCGAAAGCACGGGCTTCATGTGTATTGCGAGGATTGTACGAAATGTAGTTATTGCGAAGAGTGTCTCTATCCACTATATACGAAGATCGTAGATATATTAAAGATGAACTCTTGTGAGGAATGCGAAGAATACGTTCGATTGATCCAAGAGATTGAAATCTGGAATAAAAAGTGGATGATGTAATGGAAAAAGAAGTACTGGAATATTTTTTAAATCTACCATTAAGTAGTACTGATGCTGTGTTTGAGAAATTTGAAAGTATAACGAATGCAAGAATCTATGTTGGAGAACAGCCCAAGCAAAAGGTTCTCTATATCGAAGGTGACAGAAACGATCGGATTCTAATCGTTGCCCATGCAGATACGGTCTGGGATGAAGTCTATGTGAACGAGCAGATTCAACAATACACCTATGCAGATGAAGAAGAGATCTATTATGGGTCATTGTTGCAGGCTGGCATCGGTGCAGATGACCGAGCCGGTTGCGCTATTGCATGGTTGATGCGAGAGAGTGGACATTCAATCTTAATTACCGATGGAGAAGAGCGGGGAGAAATCGGTGCAACTTACTTAAAAGAACAGGAAATAGATGTGTATGAGAGAATTAACCAGCATCAGTATATCCTTCAAGTTGATCTTCGTGGAAAGAATGGATATAAGTGCTATGATTTACCAGTTAGTAATGCATTTACCGACTACATTGAACAACATACAAACTTGCGTAATGCAGGAAAAGAGAAACGAACGGACATCTGTGTGTTATGCAATCAAATCTGTGGAGTGAATATTAGCGTTGGATATAAGAGAGAGCATTCAGTATTGGAGACACTAGATTATGAAGCATGGCTTTGCGCTTATCAAAGAGTCAAAGCTTTGGCAGAGTTATCTAAGATTCCGAAGTTTTCATTATTCGAGAAGATGTAAGCTACAAAGGGCATGTTCATAAGTAACATACCTAATTTTGCTATTAAAATACACAGAATCATTACATAGACTAGTACAACGTTTTATAAATAACTAGATGTTTAATGAACGTTGTACTAGAAGAGATAAGGAGGAAAGCCATGAGCAAAAAAGTATTACGATTTACAAAGCCAATCACAAATTGTTATCCTGCAACGAGCGAAGCAGCAGGGATTCTTTTTGCCGATAATTCTATATCCAATTGGATGTTCAATAGTTTTATTCAAGTATTTCAAGTTGAAGGAAATAATGCAATTGATTATTATGATTTTGCAATTGATAATAATCCATTTTTATGTTATAACGAATTGCAATATAGTTTTGTATATCATAACTGGAAATCACTGACCGAGTTTATCAAAAGCTGTATTGATGATCGGTATTATGTTCGGTTATTTAACAATATGAGCAAAAATCCACTTTATCATACAAATCAAGAGCTGCAACATGATATTTTGGTATATGGATACGATGATGAAACGGGAGAGTTTTTTGTTGCGGATTATTTTAGTAATGGCCATTTTGAAGAAGAAAAATGTAAATATGAAGACCTAGAACGTGCTGTCGATACTTTTGACCCAAGTTTGTTTGAGACAAATGTTGGTTTCTTAAATTGCATTCAGATGATTCAAATCGAGGAGAACTTATGCAAACTTCGTTATAGTCTTTATACAGGAGAGCAGATGGAATATATTTTATCGCTCAACTTGCCAAGAATTATAGCATCGCTTCGAGATTATCTCGATTGTGTTCCAACGACGAATTGGTTTACAAGAGCAAGAGCGATGGATGAATCATTAGCTGCAAACCATAAGTGGGGACTTGATTGTTACGATGTTCTAAAATTGCACGTTGAAAATTATCAGCCACACCAAGCAAGTTTTTCGGGTCAATCCTTCTATATGATGAAAAATCACAAAGAGGTTATGATTGCACGTCTTCGTAAAATTGAGAAGTTTTATGTCTTCCCGAACGTAGAAGATCATGTGGCGCGTTATGAGAGCTTGTTATCAATGACGCAACGTTTGATGTTATTGTATTATAAGTTAGAATATGACTTTGATAATGAACGATTGTATGAAAGAATCTATCGTCTCTTAGATGAGATTAAGCAAAAAGATGCAGAATATACAGAACTTTTGTATCGAGATTTACTGACTGTTCATGAATTACTATAGAAAGGAACATGTTAAAATGGTCAATATATATATTGCTAATATTAGAGAATGTATTGATCCATCCCAGATTAATAAATTTCTAAATATTATTTCTAGGGAGAAAAAAGAGCGTATTGAACGTTTCCATGTACACGAAGATTTTTTAAGGTCTCTATATGGAGACATAATAATTCGCAAGACTATAGAGAAAGAATTAGGTATAGCTGCTAAAAATATTCTGATTGGAATTAATCAGTACGGAAAACCATATACAATTAATGTTCCATATTTTCATTTTAATATATCACATTCAGGAGACTGGGTTACTTGTGCTACCTCCACTTTTGAATGTGGAATTGATATTGAAAAGATAACAACATGTGATATAAATATAGCAAAAAGCTTCTTTACAAAATCAGAATATATTGAGCTTGTAAAAAGGAAAGGAGCTGCACAAACGGATTACTTTTTTGATTTATGGACTTTAAAAGAAAGCTACATAAAATGGAAAGGGAAAGGATTATACATGCCGCTAAATAGTTTTACCATAAAAGAAAGAAACGGTAAATTCTATGTTAATTCTTTTGAAAACGATGAAATTAAATTTCACCAACATAACTTTACAGAGAAATACAAGCTTGCATTATGTACTCAAGAACAAACTGCTATGTATCATTCTATTAGAATGATGGATCTTTGATTAATAGAATATGAAACCTCCTTAATAGTTAACAGGCTGGATGTCAACAGAGAAGCTGAAAGCATACCTGGTCAACGGTGCAAGGCAGATCAATCCATAGAAAATGTGGGACCAGATTATATTCCGACCTGGTCCCACATTTTACAGCTTCCTGTGATTAGTTAAGTCAACCTTCTCTGCTTAGTCAATATTGTATTAACTTACTCAGCAGTGATAACCACTTTTATCCTTTTTGTTATACTACCTGCTTTCACCAGCACATAATCTGTTCCAGTGGATTTAGCTATTGCTTTTCCGGTCTTTTTATTTATTACCAGAATTGATTTTTTCAAAGTTATCCAAGTAATATCCGAGGAATCAAAACCATACCCGACTGCATCAAAGGTAAAGGTATCACCTACGGTCATTTTGTTAGTTTTTTTACGGATTATGATATAAGCTTTCTTAACGACTAGCTTTGTCTCAAAGCTCTTTGTGATTCCACCCACTGTTATAGTTGTCGTTATTGTAGCTTTACCGACTGCGACGGCACTTACCCTGCCATCTTCAGATACGGTTGCTATGCCCGGATTGCTTGACGAATATGTAATGCTCATTACAGACAGTCCATCCTTTACTGCTTGTCTGATACTATCCGGAATATTTGCCTCAATTATCATATCACTGTCTTTCGTACCACCGACATACAAGGTTTTATTATGAGTAGGTATGGATACCTGTTTCATAGCATCTTCCATTATTACTTTATCATCCATAACAATGATATAGTCAGAAGCATGTTTAAAACCAAATATAATGTTACCGTTATCGCTTACCCTGCATGAACCCTGCAGTTCCAATTTCTCGGTAACTGGATTATAGTAGAACAGATTTGCAATCTTTCCTCTGTTCTCATCATTGATGGTCAGCTTAAGTTTTGCTGAAAAGCCGAAATCTCCGGTATATGTCAAAGAAAGTTCTACAGTTTCCTTCGTAGCCAGATCTTCTAAGAGATTCTGCGGTATTACATCAGAGCCTACTGTGACATTCAAATCAATCAATTTCGATTTTTCTGTATCGGATCCACCTTGCTCATCGCTGTTCTGATTGCCTGTATCACTCTCTTGTGGATTACCCACATTCTCTTTGATATCATTTCCGTTTATAACCCATTGAATACCGTTGCCAAGGTCAATTGTTACATCAACATCTTTTCCCTTCACAGCCTCTAATACTGTAACAGGAACAGAACTTCCTCCATTCATATTAATGGTAAAGCTGCTGTTATCATCTGATGCTTGCAATTTTTCAATAATATTGCCCCAGCCCTTTGAATTATCACTTTCATCTGTATCATTATCCATCTGAGGTACGATATTATCCGGTACCGGAGTAGGAGTAGGAGTGGGAGTAGGTGTAGGAGTAGGCGTAGGAGGAACAACTACTGGTACCAATGTCCATTGAGCATAAAGGGTGACATCAGCAGCTACTAAGGTTAATTCACTTGTCGCCGTATATTTGGTACCACTTCCATCTGCATCAGTATTCCAACTGGCAAATGTATACCCCGACTTAGCGAGGCTGCCATTGCTTTTGACTGTAGTAGTTGCACCCGTCAGATATATGGTATTGTCAATCGGAACTGAACCACTCGTACTGCCATTGCCGTTATAGTTGATTATATAGGTTGGTATTACAGTTAAAGCAGCAGAATTAGAGGGTACCTCCACCAAAGCAGCTCCATTAACTAATACTCTATAAGTGTAGCCATTCATTACGTAAGCTGCATTCGTAATAGTCAGAGTTGAAGTAGCCGCTCCGCTATAGATTGCATTATCATTGATATTGTTAAAGCTACTTCCCGTGTTAACCTGCCATTGGTAAGTAAGCGCTGTTCCAGCTGCGGCAACTGTTAAGCTCGCATTATATCGTGCATTTACCGATACATCTGAAGGATGTATCGTAATGCTTGCCGGGATGTATACAGTAAGGGTTGCATTTGCTGAAGTTGTATTCAGTGATCCCGCGCCTGTTATAATACAGCGGTACAGATAGCCATTCATTGCTGCTGTAACACCAGCTATATTAAGTGTTGCAGTAGTTGCTCCGCTATAAACAGTATTATTGCTGATATTAGTAAAGCTGCTTCCTGTATTTACCTGCCATTGATAGGAAAGGGTTACACCGTTTGCGGAAACGGTAAGGCTGGTATTGTCTCCAACCACTACCTGTTTACTTATAGGTGGTACTGTAATTACAGGAGGAGTATTTACTGTCAGCGTAACAGGATTAGAAGTTATAACATTACCGATAATCGCACTGGTTCCGGATATAATAACCCGGTATACATAGCCATTCATCGTTCCCGTTGCTCCGGTAATGGATAAGGCTGTTGCGGTTGTTCCGTTGTATACGCCATCATTCGTAATATTCGTAAAGCCGCTTCCTGTATTAACCTGCCATTGGTAGGTTAATGCTGTTCCTGCTGAGGTTACTGCAAAGCTTGCATTACTTCCGGCATTGACTGTCGTATTAATCGGTTGTGATGATATGCTAACCGGAATATTTACCGTTAGTGTAGCTGATGTTGATGTGGTACTCAGCGTACCGGCACCTGTTACGATGCACCTGTATAAATCACCGTTCATCGCAGTAGCTACACCACTGATGGTGAGGGATAATGTAGTTGCACCGCTATAATTTCCTCCATCAATAATATTGGTAAAACCACTTCCTTCATCTACCTGCCATTGATAACTAAGAGTCATACCAGTTGCTGCTACTGTAAAGTTCGCACTTCCACCAACAACCGCCTGAGCACCTGAAGGAGGTGTTACAATTGTTGGCGGAGTATATACCGTCAAGGTTGCATTGTTCGAGGTTACTGTATTGGACGGAATTGCGCTGGTACCGGTCACGACTGCCCGGTATAGATATTGATCCATTGCTCCGGTTGCTCCGGTGATAGTAAGTGTTGCAGTTGTTGCTCCGCTGTATACTCCACCATTGCTTACATTTGCAAAACTTGCACCTGCTCCTGTCGTATCAACCTGCCATTGGTAGGTCAGTGCTGTACCTGCTGCAGTTACGGAAAAGCTGGTATTATTTCCCTCATTGACTGTAGCACCGATTGGATCTACTGATATACTTGCGGGGATGTTCAACGTTAATGTTGCTGAAGCTGATGTGGTACTAAGCGAACCTGCTCCGGTTACAAGAACCTGATACAGGTAACCATTCATTGCTCCGGTCGCTCCGGTTATGGTAAGGGTAGCCGTAGTCGCTCCGCTATATACACCGGTATTCGTTACATTCATAAAACCACTTCCCGTATTCACCTTCCACTGGTAGGTCAGGGTATCTCCGGAAGCAGCAACATTCAGTGATGTATTCGAGCCCTGGTTAACTGTCGTATTACTTGGCTGGGTATCAATAACCGGATAGGTATTAACAATCAGCCCAGCGTTATTCGAGGTTACTGTATTGGAAGGAATTGCGCTGGTACCTGTCACGATTACCCGGTACAGAAATTGATCCATTGATTCGGTTGCTCCGGTGATAGTAAGCGTTGCAGTTGTTGCTCCGCTGTATACTCCACCATTGCTTACATTTGCAAAACTTGCACCTGCTCCCGTCGTATCAACCTGCCATTGGTAGGTTAGTGCTGTACCTGCTGCACTTATGGTAAAGCTTGTATTATTTCCCACATTGACGGTAGCATTGCTCGGATCTGCCGATATGCTTGCCGGGATGTTTAGTGTCAATGTGGCTGCATTTGAATTGGTACTTAACGTTCCTGATTCTGTTACAACACATCGATACTTGTAACCGTTCATCGTTCCTGTTGCTCCGGTGATGGTAAGTGTCGCTGTTGCTGCTCCGCCATATACACCATCATTCGTTATATTGGTAAAACTCGTACCTGCTCCTGTTGAATCAACTTGCCATTGATAAGTCAATGACAGGCCCGATGCTACTACTGTAAATGCGGTATTGTTTCCTTGATTTACTATTGCATCGCTTGGATCAGTTGTAATCGTTGGATAAGAACCAACTATCAGAGTTGCATTGTTGGAAGTCGCAGTATCGGCTGCTCCTGTTACTACTACGCGGTAAAGGTAACCACCCATTCCGATGGTCGCTCCGGTAATATGTAATGTCGCTGATGTCGTACCACTATATACTGCGTCATTGCTTATATTTGCAAAGCCTGAACCGGTATTCACCTGCCACTGATAGGTCAGACTTGTACCGGCTGCAGTAACGGAGAAACTTGTATTTCCTGTTGCGGCTATCGTTGCATTACTAGGCTGGGAGGTTATACTTGTCGGTGTAATAATCGTTAATGTTGCGTTTGAGGTATTAGTAGTATAAGTCGAATCATTGGTCACAACGCACCGGTACAGATAATTCATTCCGGTGCTTGCTCCAGTGATACTTAATGTCTGTGATGTTGCTCCGTTATATACACCACCATTTGTTATACTCGTAAAACTGCTTCCCGTACCGGTTGTATCTACCTGCCATTGATAAGTCAAGATATTTCCTACAGCAGCTGCAGTAAAGCTTGTATTACCTCCGCTTGATGCTGAGGCATTACTCGGCTGGATCATAATAACCGGGTTCGTAATAGGTTCAATAACAAAATTATCTAAGAGTAAAAATGATGACCCATCCCATCTTATTGTAAAAGAAGTAATTCCTACAAAATTGTTTAATGCAGAGGACGGTGTTATGGTAGTACAAGCTTGACCGGTTACTGGAAACGTTTCGGATGATATCCCGGTAATTGTAACCTGTTGCGGAGTGGCTTGAGTATTTCCAAAAACAAAACTTTTTAAAGTAAATGCCTTACCACTTGAAAGTCTGACTGTTATCATCCCATCGGGAGCACTCCCGGATGCATTAGAAACTTCGACGCACAATCCATCCATTTTTGAGATGTTGATAAGGGTATCCCATCCATTACAGGATGCCGCATCAACACCGCACAAGTTGTTTGTTACAATATCTGAGGGATTGCTTGAGGAAATCTGTAATGTATAATCACCGACAGTATCAGCAACTATGGAGTCGTAACTACCTTCCTCCGTATTAAAACCAAAGTTAGAATCAGTAGCTAATACAATTTTGCTTGGCAATATCAGTAATATTAATAATGTAATCATTATAAAAAACGAATTCTTTTTCATATCATCACCTTCCTTTTATCAGAATCCGGATTATTACCATCTGGATGGAAATAGACCGGATGTACAGATAATATAATTTACTACTTGAAACGGCTGCATATTCTCATGGACTGCTCCGGTTCCGGCTGTTTTCACAGAATTCTGATGCATCTGAGTATTAGTTGCAGAGGTAACATACATCTTAGCATTGTTTATCGGGGTTCCAAGAAGATTATTTGTTCCAATTCCCGAACCCGGTGCACTGGTGCTATTACTTGCATAAACAACATGGCTATGGACCGGTATCTGTGTTGCAGTAAGCGCTACCGTCTCTGATCCCCCAGCTGTGCCTATGTTATAATTTGTACTTCCAGGCTGTTGTCCTGCTCCTAAAACTACTCTCCCGCGTAAGTCGGGTAAAGCAAATGTAGTTGTACCATTTCCACCATACAAGTTTCCTATTAAAGCAAACAGGGCTTGGTTCTGAATAATCTGCAATATTGTTCCATCACATAAATGAAAATCCTTTGGTATTCGAGGTGAAGTCCATGGTATTATTTGGCTGAGAAAAGCATCCATATTTTATTCCCCTTTCAATATTTATTCAATTTGATTTTTTTATTAAGGTCTTGCAGGAAATTCACCATAAATGCAGATAATATATTTCATCGCAAGATATGGTTGGAGGTTTGTATGCGCTCCTTGCGTTCCATAGGAAGATAACGTGGTATTATTCAATCCAACTAAATCAGAAGGACTGGTATACTGCTTATACATAGCTGTTGTTGTCGGTCCGGATTTAACTACACCCAGACCTTTATTCGCATCAGGAATGTTTGCCCCCGGTAATACGCTGTTCGTATTGGCCTGAAGATCATGCCCATGAACAGGTGTCTGATTCGAGTTTAATGTAACCATTTCAACCCCGCCGGAAGCTCCGCCGGCTATAGAGCCTACTGCAACACGTCCATTTAGATTCGGTAAATTAAAGTTCACGCTATCACCTCCATAACGATTACCAATAACAGCATATAAGGCTGGATATTGTTCAACAGGTAGCGAGCGTCCATCACAGTATAACCAGCCATACGGCTCAAAAGTATTAGCCCAGGCAATTATCGTACCAATAAAATAATCCATAAATTACATCTCCATTCTATGAAATTTGTTATTATTAAAATGTTTATTTATCAATGATAATGCATTTACGTAATTAATCGAAGTTCGGATACATTCCTGTCAAATGAATAATGTAATTGATTTCCTGATAAGGCATGACATTGGTATGGGATCCGCCTGATCCCACAGTTGATGTGGATGCTGGATTTAATGCAGTTAAGGTAGGCGGTGTAGCTTCAACAAACGAGTCATAAAAGGTATTCGCAGTCAGATCAATTGCACTTAGCGTACAGCCGCTGGTAGGCGTTGACTGGGCTCCTATTGAATTTGAAACATTAAAGGTATGTGAATGCTGTGGGATATTACTGACAGTAAGTGTAACATCCGTAACTCCTCCTGTTTGCCCAGGAATCCGGTTTGATAATCCGGTTCCCTGCCCTCCTCCGACAATTACGCACTGCATCAGATTAGGCAGCCCGAAATTATTAATTCCATCTCCTCCGTATTGTGTTCCTATGAGGGAAAATAAAGCCTCGTTACCGCTAACAGGTAACAAACTGCCGTCACATAATGCCCATCCATATGGGGCATAATTTCCGGCAAATCCTATGATCATACCTACATACGCATCTTCCATTCATTTTCTCCTTTCTCATCTTAAAGTAACAATTTACGACAATATTACCTCTTTACTTTAAAGCATTTAGATGAAAAACTATCTATACAGGTATAATCTAGCATTTATGTGAATATATGTAAAGACTAATATGTTGAATTATAACTACGTGTGTCAAATCTCCATACAGAGATTTTCGTTACAACAAAATGAAATAGAGTGGATGATTGTAAAAAGGACAAATGGAATGGGGGTTAGATGCCAAAAGTCTGTAGTGGTTAGTCTGGTAGGTTATGATAGCATTGCTGTACATATATACAAATGGAAAAAATTTCGTTATAATAATTAAAGAGCTTTTAAGAATATTAACCAGACGGGGATTTCCTTGAAGTGGCATTAGGTAAATCCATACTTAACAAATAAGAGGAAAATTATGAAAAAGAGTGCAAAATACGCCATTATTGATTCGTTTAAAGAATTACTAAATATGAAATCCATAGACAAGATTACAGTCAAGGAAATCTGTGAACTGTGTGATGTGAACCGGCAGACCTTTTATAATTACTTCACTGATATCATGGATATTTTCAGATTTATATTTATTGAAGAATTATCCGCGGAAATAGCGCAGAACAGAACGTTTGAAACTTGGAGCGGAGGATTTTTGGCTACCTTGAATTATTTGAAGTCAAATTCAAAAATGATCAAACATATCTATAATTCTTCCTATTGGCCGGATGCTAATACTTTGATATCAAGCCTTTCCGTAAGATTATTGGATGATGTGGTAGAAGAGTGTGCTGTAAAGATGGGGGTAACCTTAAAAGATAAGGATCAGAGTTTCATCGTTAATTTTTATCGGCATGTATTTACCGGATTAATAATAGACTGGGTAAGAGAAGGGATGAATGAGGAACCGGAGATTATCCTCAAAAAGCTTTTGCTCATGATATCTGGAAGCATTCCGCGTTCCGTGGATGCTTTTGTGAAAGAGGAAAGTAAAAGTGATTTGAAAGGTAAATGCAAGGAACATGAAAGGTAAATATAAGTGTTTAAACGTTTTAAATCGACACATTCTCATATCTGTCTATTGATTCGTATTTCATGGAAGTCGTAAAATGAAATTATAAAACTTTAATATTTGAGGAGGTATTATATGTTTGTTTTTAACTATGCACAAGGGGCTACCGCTTTTAGCGTATGGGGCGTATGGATCATCGTTTTTGTGGCATTGTTTGGCTTTAATGAAGTAGCACGCAGGTGGAAGTATGTGGGTTTGTTCAGTTTTGTAGTATTACCGACAATTTTGTCTATTCTTTGGTTTACCGTATTAAGTGACACAACCTATACAGATTGGTTCCATTTGGCAAAGGTTTATTCATCAACAGCCGGTTGTATCGGCTTCTGGTGTATCAGACATGTGAAAGGTGTGAATAAAAAGACAGGCAAAGAGTGGAGATTGGCAGATAAGAAATGGGCCTTATGCTTCCCGCCGTTGATTCTTGCTATTAACATACTTGAAGCAGTAACCCGTGATTTCCAGGTTGGTCTTCAATATAGCGGCGGCGGTAATTTAGCAGATGAAGCCATGTATGTTCTCGGTGGTTCCTGGAATTTCATGAATGGTATCGCCGGTATCCTGAACATCATTACCATAACCGGATGGCTAGGAATTAGCATTAGAAAACAAACGGCAAAGGATGGCAGCAAAGACATGCTGTGGCCGGATATGCTGTGGTTCTGGATTATAGCTTATGATTTATGGAACTTTGCTTATACATATAATTGCCTGCCGGGTCATTCCTGGTATTGTGGTTTTGCACTTTTGTTAGCGCCTACTCTGTGTGCATTTACGGTAGGAAAAGGAGCGTGGCTGCAACATCGTGCTCAGACGCTGGCAATCTGGTGTATGTTTGCCCAGACCTTCCCGGCTTTCATTGATAAGGGAGCATTTGCCGTATCCTCCTCTTATAATGAGGTACCGTTATTTATATTCAGCTTCGCGGCATTGGTATCTAATATTGCTGTGCTGATTTACATGATTTATAAAGTGGTTAAGACTAGGAGAAATCCTTATCTAGGAGAGCTTTATACGGATTTAAATAAATATAAGGAAGTTAAAGCACTGGCAGAATAATTCGATAATTGCGGATATTACGGTTGCAGAGGAATGGATGTCCTCTGAACCTGCGGACGGAGGCTGACCCATATGGATACCTATAAGATTTTAGAAATTAAGCAAAGTGTCTTTGAGGATAATGATCGACAAGCGAATTTGCTTCGGGATGAATTGAAGAAAGACAAGACCTTTTTATTGAATTTAATGTCATCACCGGGTTCGGGCAAAACAACAACAGTATTAAGAACAATTGAAGCCTTGAAAAATGAAATGAGTATCGGAGTTCTCGAGGCTGATATCGATTCCGATGTGGATGCTCATGCTGTTGCCCAGACCGGTGTCAAAGTAATCCAGCTGCATACCGGTGGGATGTGTCATCTGGATGCCGGTATGACAAAGCAGGGATTAACGGGTTTAGGAATGGAAGGTATTGATTTTGCTATCCTAGAGAATATCGGAAACTTAGTATGCCCGGCAGAGTTTGATACAGGTGCATCGAAAAATGCCATGATTCTAAGTGTTCCGGAGGGTGATGATAAACCTCTGAAATACCCTTTGATGTTTTCCATTGTGGATGTGCTGCTAATTAATAAAATAGATGCCTTAAGTATCTTCGACTTTGATATTGAGGCTGTGAAAGAACGTGTACAGAAACTGAATCCTAATATCAAGGTGATTCCAATCTCTGCAAAAACAGGCGAGGGTATGGAAGCGTGGATAGAATGGCTTCGTACGGAAGTTATGAACTGGAATGGAAAGTAGAACTGCCAAAGTTTGCAGGTTTTGAAGAAAGGCATGGTAATTTATATGGTAAAGAAGAAAGTACTTGAACTAGCCAATAAGATTGCTGCAGGAATTACCGGTGGTATCGTGAAGGTAAAGCCTACAGACCCGGAATACAAGATCCTTGAGCCGGTTACTACGGATGAAATGGCGGAAATAGCCCTGCATCTCGAAATTCGTAAACCCAAAAGCATAGCAGAGGTCGCTGCCCTATGTGGAAGACCTGCCGAAGAAGTAGAAAAAGTTCTGTTCAAAATGGCTGTTGATGGCTCAGTCAAATTAGAAAACGAGCATGGTGTTGATAAGTATTTCCTAGAGCTTTACGTTCCCGGTGTCATGGAATACATGGTTGCCAATAAGGAAAATGTGAAAAAATATCCGGTGATTGCCGAATGCTTTGAAGAATATACAAGGAAATTAGGTGGCTTGATGGCTGGTAATCTTCCGGTAGGAATGGGCGTCATGAGAGTTATCCCAATCCAAAGTGCCATTGAGGGAGACACCAGAAGAGCATCCTATGAGGAAATAGAAGATCTGCTCAATAAGCATGAGCATTTCTCAGTAACAGATTGTGCCTGCCGCACCTCCATGAGAGTAATCGGAGAAGGCTGCGGACATACTGTTGAGGATATGTGCATTCAGCTAGGCCCGGCCGCTGAATACTATATTCGGACCGGCAGGGGCAGGCAGATTACCAGGGAAGAGGCAATTGCCATCTGTAAGCAGGCCGAGAAAGATGGCATGGTGCATTCGATTCCCAATTTATCAGGCCCGGGAAAAGCCCTTGCTATCTGTAATTGCTGCGGATGCTCCTGCTTTGGTCTTCGCAATACGAACCTTTACAGAAATCCTGATTTCTCCCGCTCCAACTATGCGGCGCAGGTGAACAGAGATAAATGCGTTGCCTGCGGTGAGTGCGTGGAGAATTGTCAGGTGAATGCATTGAATCTGGGACAGAATTTATGTACAAAGGAGCCCGTTGCTCCTCTTAAGAAAAAAGATACCCCTTATGATACCCAATGGGGCAAGGATAAATGGAATCCGGATTACCGCCATCGCAAGGTGGTTGCGGAAAGCGGAACCAGTCCTTGCAAATCCGAATGTCCGGCACATATCGCTGTTCAGGGCTATATTAAGATGGCATCCCAGGGAAGATACAGAGAAGCCTTGGAGCTGATTAAGAAAGAAAATCCCTTCCCGGCAGTTTGTGGACGTATCTGCCCTAGAAAATGTGAATCTGCCTGTACAAGATCCGGTGTGGATGAGCCCCTTGCTGTAGATGAGGTGAAAAAATTCATCGCAGATCAGGATTTGATGGCAGAACACCGTTTCGTACCGGAAAAGAAATTACATAGACCTGAGAAGATTGCCGTAATCGGTGCGGGCCCCGCAGGACTTTCCTGTGCTTATTACCTGACGATAGAAGGTTATCAGGTAACAGTATTTGAAAAGCAGAACAAGCTGGGCGGTATGCTGACCCTTGGAATTCCATCCTTCCGCCTTGGTAAAGAAATCGTAAATGCCGAGATAGATATTCTTAAGGAATTAGGAGTAGACTTTAAAACCGGTGTCGAGGTGGGTAAAGATATTACCCTGAAGGAACTCAGGAATTCCGGTTATAAAGCCTTCTATGTGGCAATCGGTGCACAAGCCGGCAGAAGCTTGGGAATCGAAGGAGAAGATGCCGAAGGCGTTATTACCGGCGTAGAATTCCTATGCAGGGTTAGTCTAGGTGAAGCAATCAGAACAGAGGGAAATGTTATCGTCATCGGTGGAGGAAATGTTGCAATTGACGTTGCCAGAACCGCTGAGAGAATTGGTGCTTCACAAATTGATATGTATTGTCTGGAAAACAGACATGAAATGCCTGCCCTCGAGGAAGAGATTGAAGAAGCTTTATCAGAAGGTATCACAATCAATAATTCCTGGGGTCCGAAGCGGATTCTTCAAGAAAATGGCCGCGTAACAGGTGCAGAATTTAAGAAATGTACTGCTGTCTTCGATGAGAATAAAAGATTTAATCCGAAATTCGATGAGAATGATACCATGATAGTTAAGGCTGACCATGTTCTGATCTCTGTAGGTCAGGGAATGGATTGGAGCGGATTATTACAGGATTCTAAGCTGGAATTAAATCCCAATAAGACCTTAAAAGTGAATCCTCTTAGTTATCAGACAGGGGATGCGGATGTATTTGCCGGCGGTGATGCAGTAACAGGTCCAAAGTTTGCAATTGATGCGATTGCTTTAGGCAAGCAGGGTGCCATTTCCATCCATCGTTATGTTCATGGGGATAATCTGACCATTAGCCGTGAAAGAGAATATCATGCCCTTGATAAAGAAAACTTAAATTTGGTTGGCTATGACCGTCTTCCAAGAGAAAAAACTCTTCATGTGGATGGCAGCAAATCCAAAGAAACCTTTACCGATCTGCGTCAGACCTTTACGGAAGAACAGCTGAAAAAGGAAACACAGCGCTGCCTGGGCTGCGGTGCAGTAGTCGTGGATGATTATCAATGTGTCGGCTGCGGAGTATGTACCACCAAATGTAAATTCGATGCAATCTCATTGGTAAGAAAATATAATAGCTCTGGTGTAGAGTTTAAAGATATGAAGCCTGCCGTAATTAAGCATGTAATCAAACGACAGGGAAGAATAGCGGTAAAATCTATAAAATCAGTTTTTGTAAAAAATAAGTAAACAGTATAATGATATTTAGAAAGTTAAAACGGGGGAGCATAGGTTCTCCCGTTCTTTCTGCTTTGAGCACTCCAGGAAACCCGCTTACAGCATCTCTCATGGTGCATAGAGTGCCTTTTCGCAGATATCGGGATATTCATTGCAACAAGTGAGGTGAGATGATTTGCATGAAATAAGCGTTATGATTGATGTTGTTAAAACCGTTGAGAATTTTGCACAAATAAATGGAATTACCAAAATTCAGACATTGGTTCTGCAGGTTGGTGAGCTTTCCTCTGTCATTCCGAGATATATTGAAGCTTGTTACCCAGCAGCAGTGGATGGCACGTTACTTCAAGAAACGGAATTAAAGATAGAGATATTACCGGGTAATGCTATCTGCAAAAAATGCAATAAGGTTTTTAATCTTGTTGAAAATAAAAGCACATGTCCCCACTGCCAAAGCAGGGACTTCGAGATATTATGCGGAAAAGAGTTTATGATTAAAGAAATTGTAGCATGCTGAATAAAGTGTAATTCATACAGCCCTAGCCTGCATATTCAAAGGGGTGATACCTTTTGCTATGCAGCCCCGGTCTGTATATTTAAAGGGGTGATACCTTTTGCTATGCAGCCCCAGCCTGCATATTGAAAGGGTGATACCTTTTGCTATGCAGCCCCAGCCTGCTTATTTAATTAGATGATACCTTTTCCTATACAATCTGGAATACAAAATAAATGGAATGTACCTGATATTAAGTACACTCCATTTTTTATTTCTATAAAGCTTTCTTCCTATCATCTGTTTGGAAAACTTCACTTTTCAGCAGCTTTATAATTAATGGAATCACCATCAGAACTCTAACTAAAATTACCATAAAATACATCATGAAATTTTCATGAAAAGGGTTTATAATATGTCTGTAATAAAGTTAATAAATCTGTAATAATTAAAATACATTGGAGGTTACATGAATAGAGTACATAAGTTAGCAGCCGTTTTGATTATTGGAACTTTAACTTTTGCAGCAAAGACATCAGTAGCACAGGCTGCTGAAGATCCTGTTGCTGGAATGGCAGTTGTATTGGATGAATTTTATCAGAATGCTCAGAACACAGACGAAGCAGTAGTACAGAACTTGATTGATCAAATATCAACAGAAAACAGCATGGCTTTTGCCCAGGTTACCAGTTACGTGAATATCCGGAGCGAAGCAAGTGAAGACAGTGAGATTTTAGGAAAGCTTTATAATAATTCAGAAGCAACGATTTTAGATAAAACCAATGGCTGGGATAAGATTAAATCCGGCTCGGTTACAGGCTATATTAAGGCGGAATTCCTGGTAACAGGAGCTGAAGCACAGACCATAGCGAAAAAAGTTGGAAGCAGAATTGCTGAAGTTAAAACAACAACTTTGAAAGTAAGATCAGATGCATCTACGGATGCTGGTGTCATAACCTTAGTCGCAATGGGAGATGACTTTAAGGTAATAAAAGAGCTGGATGGATGGGTAGAAATAAAGCTCGATGATAGTACATATGGTTATGTATCTACTGATTATGTTGACGTACAGACGGTTTATGAAGAAGCAGTTTCCATTCAGGAGGAACAGCAGCGTCTTGCAGATGAGGCAGCAGCCAGCAGTCAGTCCTCAAACAATAATAATAGTAGTAGCAATAGTAGCAGTTTAGGAAGCAGTAGTTCATCTTCTGGCAGTAGTTCGTCCTCTGGCAGCAGTTCATCTTCTGACAGTAGTTCGTCTTCTGGCAGTAGTTCATCAGTGGCTGAGACATCATCAGGAAGCTCCTCATCCATTGGAAGCAGAATCGCAGATTATGCGGTTCAATTTGTAGGTAACCCCTATGTATGGGGAGGAACAAGCTTAACGAACGGAACCGATTGTTCCGGCTTTACCCAGTCCGTATTCGAGCATTTCGGTATCTATATTCCGAGAACCTCAAGAACTCAGGCAACGGGAGGAAGAAGAGTGTCCATGGACAGCCTTCAGCCCGGTGATTTGGTTTTCTATTCAAAGAATGGTACCATCAATCACGTAGCTATTTATATCGGTGGCGGAAGAGTAATCAGTGCGAGCAGTCCTTCCACAGGAATTCGTATCACAAGCTATACTTACAGAACACCTTATAAAGCAGTAAGATATTATTAATATTACAGATTAATAGCATATAATCAAAAATCCCGGATTTCGAACAGAAACCGGGATTTTTATAATGCTCCCTTATAGCAGTCAGTTGATATAATAAACTGAAACCAAAAGGAGGAGCATTTCAGGAGGATGGTGCTTTTATATAGCGGGAAGATCAATTAATCTTCTTCCTGTTCTTTTCCCTTAAGGAATTTCATATTCGTAACCTTGGAAAGGATTACTACGATGAGGGTTAATACAAGAATAACCGCGAATATGGAAAGCATACCTTTTCCCATAATTTCTAATGCATAGATAACATCCGGATCCATATTATTCTCCTTTCAATCAGCCGGTTATTTGAGAAGCTGACTTACAATATTAATAACAACACCACCGGCAACAACGGAACCAATCTGTCCTGCCACGTTAGCACTGATCGCATGCATTAAAAGGTGGTTCGAAGGATCTTCCTTGATACCCATCTTCTGAATGACACGAGCGGACATAGGAAATGCAGAAATACCAGCCGCACCAACCATCGGATTGATCTTCTTCTTTAAGAACAGATTCAAGAGCTTTGCAAATAATACACCGCCGATGGAGTCAAAGATAAAGGCTAATAAGCCTAATAACATGATCATAAGCGTTTCTTTGTTAACAAATGCATCTGCCTTCATGCTGAATGCAATAGTAATACCAAGTAATAAGGTAATCAGGTTGGATAACATGTTCTGTGCCGCATCGGATAAACTGCCAAGTACACCGCATTCCCTGATTAAATTACCAAACATTAAGAAGCCTACTAAGGCTACGGATTGCGGAGCAATCAGGCCGGCGATGATGGTAACGATGATCGGGAAGAGGATTCTTGTTAATTTTGTAACTGACTTCGGGTTATATTCCATCCGGATTAAGCGTTCTTTCTTGGTTGTTACGAGCTTAACCGCAAATGGCTGGATAATAGGTACCAGCGCCATGTATGAATATGCGGCGACTGCAATTGCTCCCATATATTTTGAATGCATGATTTGGGAAACAAGAATGGATGTAGGACCGTCAGCAGCACCAATGATACCGATGGATGCAGCATCATTTATTTCAAATCCCATTAGTGCAGCAACTACGATGGTGACGAAAATACCAAACTGAGCAGCACCACCGAATAAGAACATCTTCGGATTGGAAAGCAGCGGTCCAAAGTCGATCATTGCTCCGATACCGATGAATAACAGGATAGGTAAAGCTTCCGATGTCTCGATGCCTGATTCAAACAACCATTGGATAACACCGTGGGTATTACCTACGCCCTCAATTGTCTGATCCAATACACCGGAGAAAGGAATGTTAACGAGTATTGCTCCAAATCCCATTGGTAAGAGCAGTGAAGGTTCAAAACCCTTAGCTATTGCTAAATAAATCAATAATCCCCCAATGGCAAACATGACCCACTGCTGCCAAGTAATTGCCATGAAACCTGACAATAAGAAACTCATAAAAATAGCCCTCCTTAGCATGATTACGCCGCTAATTAATTGCGAACATGATGAAAACGTATATAATTCTATGATTAATAGGCACGTTCTTTTTTTCATGAAATTAAAAAACGGACAAGTAATAATTGGTTTTATTGTAGCTCATTTATGTAATTTATGTCAATAATTTTGAAAGGATATAAATAGAAGCATAGATCTGATTTGTTACTATGACACATTTGATACCAGAAAAGTCCAAATAATTAGTTGATAATGCATATAAAGAGTTTTATAATGTATATTAGCTATAAAAAATTTATAAAGTGGAGGTACTATATAATGAATGCAATCTATTTTGTTGCTATTGGGTCGTTGCTGGGAATTACTTTTGCTTTACTTATGTTTCTGCGCGTTAAAAAACAGCCGGAGGGCACCCCGGAAATGGTTCGTATTTCGAAAGCCGTAAGAAAAGGGGCCAATGCCTATCTGAAACGCCAGTATTCAGGAGTGGCGATATTTTTTGTTGTAGTTTTCTGTATTTTATTAACTATGGCATTTTGTGGATTCTTAAGCTTTTTTACCCCATTTGCATTTTTAACGGGTGGTTTTTTCTCTGGTCTATCGGGATTTATAGGCATGCGTACAGCTACTATAGCTAACTGTAGAACTGCTGAAGGGGCTTCAAAAAGTTTAAATAAGGGACTCAGAGTTGCATTTTCAGCCGGTTCGGTTATGGGCTTTACGGTAGTTGGTCTTGGTCTTCTGGATCTTTCTATATGGTATTTCATATTGAATACAGCATTCCATAATCTTCCGATCAATGAGCGTATTACAGAGATAACGTCAAATATGCTGACCTTCGGAATGGGTGCATCCAGTATGGCTCTCTTTGCCAGAGTTGGAGGCGGTATCTTTACGAAGGCAGCCGACGTAGGTGCAGATCTTGTTGGTAAGGTTGAGGCAGGAATTCCGGAAGACGATCCTCGTAATCCGGCAGTTATTGCAGATAATGTAGGTGATAATGTTGGTGACGTAGCCGGAATGGGTGCTGACCTTTATGAATCTTATGTAGGTTCCATTGTATCAACGGCAGCTCTTGCTGTTGCTGCAGGATATGGAATAAAGGGTGTTTCTGTACCGATGCTGTTAGCGGCTCTTGGTGTAATTGCATCAATTATAGGTACGTTTTTTGTTAAGACTAAGGAAGGTGCTTCTCAGAAGAATCTACTCAGAGCACTTCGAACAGGCACATATATTAGTGCTGTAATCATTGTTATTGCTGCATTCTTTGCAATTAAATTACTCCTTCCCGATCAAATGGGCCTTTATGCTGCAATTCTTTCAGGATTGATTGCCGGAGTTTTAATTGGAGCAATTACAGAATATTTCACTTCCGATACCTATAAGCCAACCCAGAGACTCTCTGATTCCAGTGAGACAGGAGCTGCTACAGTAATTATCAGCGGTTTATCCCTTGGTATGCTTTCAACTGTTGCACCTGTTGTAATCGTAGGTATTTCTGTTCTTGTAAGTTACTATTGTTCAGGCGGTGCAAATGATTTTAATCTCGGACTTTATGGTATCGGCTTATCTGCTGTCGGTATGTTATCCACTTTGGGTATTACACTGGCCACAGACGCATATGGACCCATCGCTGATAATGCCGGCGGTATTGCAGAGATGACACATATGGATGCTTCCGTAAGAGAAAGAACGGACGCATTGGATTCACTTGGTAACACAACAGCTGCTACGGGAAAAGGCTTTGCTATTGGTTCCGCTGCATTGACAGCTCTTGCATTGATTGCATCCTATATTGATAAAGTACATCAGATCAAACCGGATTTGACCCTGGATCTGGGTATAACCAACCCTATCGTGCTTGTAGGACTTTTTATTGGTGGTATGTTACCGTTCTTATTTGCAGCTCTTTCCATGAATGCAGTTGGTAGGGCAGCACAGGCAATTGTTATAGAAGTTAGACGTCAGTTTAAATCGATTGCCGGCCTTATGGAAGGAAAAGCAGAGCCGGATTATGCAGCCTGCGTTGATATGTGTACTAGATCAGCTCAGAAGCTGATGATCGCACCAACCTTGATAGCCATTATTATTCCTATTGCTATCGGACTCCTGATGGGACCTGAAGGCGTTACAGGTCTTCTTGCCGGAAATACAGTTACAGGTTTCGTTCTTGCAATCATGATGGCTAACTCAGGCGGTGCATGGGATAATGCCAAGAAGTATATAGAGCAGGGTGCGCATGGCGGAAAAAGAAGCGAACAGCATAAAGCTGCCGTTGTAGGTGATACCGTAGGTGATCCTTTCAAGGATACATCAGGACCATCCATCAACATTCTGATTAAGCTTACTTCAATGGTTTCTATTGTTTTTGCATCACTGATTGTGGCTTACCATATATTATAGGTAATGAAATCATAGGATTTGGATTTTTGCAGTAGATTAAATGGGATTAAAGGTATTATAGACCCAGTAGTCATATCTTTCATAACGAACTAGCGAAGGGGCTATCGCACTTAGTAATTAGTGTGTAGCTCCTTTTCCATGTAAAAATAAATCCCAAACTCAAATAGTAAGGGATTTAGACGATTTGTATATACTACTTATATGAAGCTTGAAATAAACCTCCAAGAATTCGGCCAATCGTCTCACTGCTTCTCAAAAAGCCCAGCATGGTTACTGTGAGCCAGGGCTGCGTCTGATAAAAGGCTTGCGTGACTATCTGCATGCCGCTTGAATTTCCGATGGTAATACTCATATAGGTATAGATATTTCGGATTCCTTTTTCCCTTTTTAGAAAGATAAAACCTTCCGTAATATCGTGTTTATACATTTGCCAGGTCATGCTTGCTGCAGTATATCCAGACCGACAATCCATTTTTTCTTTGTGCCTTTATCAATGATTGGAGCAATAAAAATCGGTAACAGAATATCCGGCAGCATCCCGCAGATCATAATCAAGGCCGACAAAAAGGTTGATTTGGTTTCATCAAATACCAAAAGACTGATGGGTAAATTCATGGCTTCACCGCCGATTGCCGACAGTACGGTAGCTACTTGTTTGCTCAATTATAAATCATATTGATACATTTTCCCAATACCATATGCAAAGAGAATAAAATCTGGCTTAATCAGTGAAGTTATTGATTGTAAATTCATGGATTATGTAGTATAATGAACCAAGAGCACAATATATAGTGAAAGCGTGAAAAGAACTCCAAAATGAAATCCATTGGAATTTCATTTTAAACTTCTTTCAGGTATTATTTGAGATGCCGCTTTACGGCATCATGATTGTGAGTGTATAGAAAAAGCATCTGCACATTTATTACCACGGAGGAAAGATGAAGAAAAAGTTTCTTTTTATGGGGATTTTCTTTATTATGATAGCAATGATTGCTGGTTGTGGAACGGCTGGTAACTATGACAGGAATGGTAAGATAAGCTTTACGAACGGTGACTATGAGAAAGCGGCAGCGAGCTTTGCAGCTGCAGTGAAAGCCAATCCAAACCGTGCGGATTATTACATAGATTACGGTATGAGCCTGATTGCGTTAGGCAAATACGATGAAGCGCTTGCCCAGTTCGATCTGGCATATGTGGACAAGGATATGCTGATTATCAGGGAAAATAATAAGAGAGCATTGCGTGGCAAGGGAATTGCTTATTACCATATGCTCCAATATGACAAAGCAATAAAAGTATTTAAATCAGCTTTAAAGATAGACGAATTAACAGATTTGGATATGGACATATTGTATTATATGGCAGATTCCTTATATACAACCGGTTCTTATAAGGAAGCTGCAGTTTCTTATTCCTCGATCCTAGCAAAGGATAAGAAAGCTGCAATTGCTTATAGCAAAAGAGCTTTATGTTATCAGAAGCTTGGAGAGTATGACAAAAGTTCAGCAGATTATGACAGTGCGATTTCCCTTGAACCGGATAATTATGAGTATTACTTCGGCAAATATTATCTGATGGCAGAGAACAAGAATGAAGCAGGGGCACTTGAAGTACTAAAAAAAGCTGAGGCAATCAAGGCAGCTACAAGTGAGGATCAGTATAATCTGGCGAAGCTTCATTATTTTGAAGGTGATTATGATACGGCGTTATCTGAACTGAGTGAAGGTTATACGAACGGATTTGTTGAAGCATATTATTACATCGGAGAGATTTATCGTATCCAGAAGGACTATGCCAAAGCAATTTATTATTATCAAGCTTATATAGACGGCAAGACGGTAACCTCACCGAATGTCTATAATCAGATTGCTGTCTGCATGTTAAAGAAAGACCAGGGGAAGGATGCCCTTGAATATCTGGAGCAGGGCCTGGCTTATAATGATGCCGGCACCATGCAGGTACTTAAGAAAAATGAGATTATTATTTATGAAAAAATGGGTAAATATAAGGATGCCAAGCAAAAGCTGGAGGAGTATCTGAAGAACTATCCAAAGGATTCCCTGGCTGCCCGCGAAGCTGAGTTTATTGCCAGCAGAGTTGATGCTGCAGTGACGATTGTAAATAGTAATGAGTAAGAAATGAGTATAAATGTCGTCCGCGGACGGCGGAATGGAGATAGAAGGTGGCGCAGATGTATGAGATTAAGGAGCAGGAGGAGCGCTTTGTTCTGGTAGGTGTTGCCTCATCGGACAGTGATGATACGGCTGAGTCCCTGGACGAGCTGGAGGAGCTGGCTGCAACAGCCGGTGCTGCTACGGTCGGTAAGATCATCCAGAACAGAGAAAGCATTCATCCCGGAACATATATAGGAAAAGGTAAGATTGATGAGGTCAAGGCGCTTGCTGTGGAAATGGATGCAACCGGTGTTGTCTGTGATGACGAATTAACTCCCGCACAGCTGAAAAACCTGGAAGATGCCCTGCAGATGAAGGTTTTGGATCGCACGGTAATTATTCTTGATATCTTTGCAAATCGGGCTTCCACCAAAGAAGGTAAAATCCAGGTGGAGCTGGCACAGTTAAGATACCGTTCCACCAGACTGATTGGTCTTCGTAATTCCTTGTCCAGACTTGGCGGTGGAATCGGTACCAGAGGACCCGGTGAGAAGAAGCTGGAAGTGGATCGTCGTTTGATCAAGGACCGGATTACCCAGCTAAGACATGAGCTGGAGGATGTGAAGCTGAACCGGGAAACCTCTAGAAGTCTTCGAAGTAAGAATAAAATTCCTGTTGCAGCCATCGTAGGTTATACCAATGCAGGCAAATCTACCTTGCTGAATTATCTGACCAATGCAGGTGTTTTGGAGGAGGACAAGCTCTTTGCTACCCTGGATCCTACCACCAGAAATTATGAGCTGGCAAGCGGCCAGCAAATTCTGATCACGGATACCGTTGGATTTATCCGCAAGCTGCCCCACCATCTGATAGAGGCATTTCGCAGTACCCTGGAGGAAGCCAAATACGCTGATATCATCCTGCATGTTGTTGACAGCTCCAATCCGGATGTGGACCGGCAGATGCATATCGTATATGAAACCTTGAATAAACTCGGCATACAGAATAAGACAATCATAACAGCCTTCAATAAGCAGGATAAACCGGAAGCTGAGAAGATCATCAAGGATTATAAAGCGGATTATACCGTGAAAATATCAGCTAAAACCGGAGCGGATGTAGATAAGCTCCTCGAACTGATCGAGAAGGTACTGAATGAACAGAAAGTATTGTTAGAAAGAGTGTTTTCCTACCAGGATGCAGGCAAGATCCAGATCGTACGTAAGTACGGTCAGCTTTTAGAGGAAGAATATCAGCAGGATGGTATTTTAGTACGAGCTTATGTCCCGAAGGAAGTGTACCAGAGTCTTTTTGTTATTGAATAAATGCGCGGCTAATCGGCATTTCCCTAAGAATCTTAATAGGTCTATATTACTAATTCTATATACTAGATATAGTGTGGCGAGAAAAATTACCTCATATATCTAGTATTTTTATATTGACTATAATGATGTTTTCTGGTAGTATTGATACAGAGTTTATAACAACTAAGTGAGAAGTGGGAAGGGAGTCAGTTACATATGATTAATGTAATAAAAAGAGATGGGCAGGTTGCAGAATTTAACCTAAAGAAAATCAGTGAAGCTATTACAAAAGCCTTCAAAGCGACAGAAAAGTTTTATACAGAAGAGATTATCAGTTTATTAGCACTTCGTGTTACTTCTGATTTTCAGAAGAAGATCAAAGATGAAACCATACATGTAGAAGATGTTCAGGATAGTGTGGAAAATGTATTAGAACAGACGGGATATACCGAAGTTGCTAAAGCATACATCCTATACCGTAAAAATAGAGAGAAAATCCGTAACATGAAATCCACAATTCTCGATTATAAAGAGATCGTTAACAATTATGTTAATGAAGAGGATTGGAGAGTAAAGGAGAATTCAACCGTTACATACTCCGTAGGCGGACTTATTTTACATAACTCAGGAGCCATCACGGCTAACTACTGGCTTTCTGAAATCTATGATGAAGAGATTGCGAATGCACACCGTAACACAGACATCCATCTGCATGACTTATCCATGCTGACCGGATACTGTGCAGGCTGGTCCTTAAAGCAGTTAATTAAAGAAGGACTTGGCGGAATTCCCGGTAAGATCACCTCTTCACCGGCAAGCCATCTTTCCACCCTTTGCAACCAGATGGTTAACTTCCTGGGAATTATGCAGAATGAATGGGCAGGAGCTCAGGCATTTTCTTCCTTTGATACCTATCTGGCACCTTTTGTAAAAATTGATAACTTATCCTATAAGGAAGTAAAACAGTGCATCCAGTCCTTTGTTTATGGTGTGAACACACCGAGCCGTTGGGGAACCCAGGCTCCGTTCTCTAACATTACCTTAGACTGGACCGTGCCGAGTGACCTTGCAGAGCTGCCTTGCATCATCGGCGGTAAGGAAGTTGACTTCAAGTATAAAGACTGTAAGAAAGAGATGGATATGGTGAATAAAGCCTTCATCGAGATCATGATCGAAGGAGATGCCAACGGAAGAGGCTTCCAGTATCCGATTCCGACTTATTCCATAACCAGTGATTTTGACTGGTCCGATACGGAAAATAACCGTTTATTATTTGAAATGACCGCAAAATACGGTACACCGTACTTTTCAAACTTTATCAACAGTGATATGGAGCCCAGCGATGTTCGTTCCATGTGCTGCAGACTTCGTCTTGACCTTAGAGAGCTTCGTAAGAAGACCGGTGGTTTCTTCGGTTCCGGCGAGAGCACAGGTTCCGTGGGCGTTGTAACTATTAATATGCCTCGTATTGCATACCAGGCAGCAGATGAGGAGGAATTCTTCGAGCGCCTGGATAGAATGATGGATATTGCAGCCCGTTCCTTAAAGGTGAAGAGAGGCGTTATCACCAAGCTCTTAGATGAAGGCTTATATCCTTATACCAAGCGTTACCTTGGTTCCTTCGAAAGCCATTTCTCCACCATCGGTCTGATTGGTATGAATGAAGTTGGTCTGAATGCAAATTGGCTTGGCGAAGATATGACCCACAAGAAGACGAAAGACTTTACCATCAAGACCTTAAATCACATGAGAGACCGTCTGTCCGATTATCAGGAGGAATACGGTGATCTCTATAACCTGGAAGCCACACCGGCAGAGTCCACTACATACCGTCTTGCGAAAGCGGATAAGAAGCGTTGGCCGAATATTAAGACTGCAGGCAAAGAAGGAGATACTCCTTACTATACCAACAGCTCTCATTTGCCGGTAGGTTATACCGAGGATGTCTTTGAAGCATTGGATATTCAGGACGAGCTTCAGACACTATATACATCAGGAACCGTATTCCATGCGTTCCTCGGAGAGAAGCTTCCGGATTGGAAAGCAGCAGCGAAGCTGGTAAAAACGATCGCATCGAATTATAAATTACCTTATTACACCATGTCCCCTACCTATTCCGTATGTAAGACCCATGGTTACCTGGTAGGCGAGCAGTTTACCTGCCCTCACTGCGGTGAGAAAGCTGAGGTATACAGCCGTATTACAGGATACTACCGTCCGGTTCAGAACTGGAACGAGGGTAAGGCACAAGAATACAAGAACCGTAAGATCTATGAAATTGAACATTCCAGAGATATGGATGCTGTGCACAGCCAGCGTGTGGAAGAGAATGTGGAAGAGGAAGCCGGACAGATGCTAGACGGATTATATCTCTTTACCACGAAGACATGTCCCAACTGCCATATGGCAAAGGAATATCTGAAGGATAGCACCTATGCTGTTATTGATGCAGAGGAAAACCCGGATCTGGCAAGAGAGTTCAGTATTATGCAGGCACCTACCTTGGTTGAGATCAAGGACGGTACAGCGAAAAAGTATGTCAATGCTTCCAACATCAAACGTTATGTAGATGAGCAGCTGGTCTGCTGTAAATAAGTGCTGGAGCAGATAATACGGTTATTTCATTCATATTGCTTACAAGATAACTGACATAGAATATTCGTATCAGATTAGGTATTTACCCCATATTATACCTGTCTGATACGAATATTTTACGTTAAGGGTCAGGAATAATTGATTGCCAGTCTTCTGGTTGTGAGGTAAAATAGTTTATTGGAAGGCTGATAAACAGTTTTTAACAAGAACGATTAAGATGATTGAACTGAAGGAAGGGAAGTTTCGGCCATGAGTTTAGCAGATCAGATTTTTATAAACATGTGCAAAGATATTTTGGAAAATGGTGTCAGTACGGAGGGAGAAAAAGTCAGACCGAAATGGGAGGATGGTTCCTATGCTTATACCATCAAAAAATTCGGTGTGGTTAACCGTTATGACTTATCAAAGGAATTTCCTGCGCTGACGTTACGCAGGACAGCAATAAAGACAGCAATTGATGAAATCTTATGGATTTGGCAGAAGAAGTCCAATAATGTACATGACTTAAACAGTCATATCTGGGATTCCTGGGCAGATGAAGATGGTTCGATAGGAAAGGCCTATGGTTATCAGCTTGGGGTAAAACAGAAATATAAAGAAGGCGAGATGGACCAGGTAGACCGGGTAATCTTCGATCTCAAAAATAATCCCTACAGCAGGAGAATTATGACGAATATCTATGTCCATCAGGATCTGCATGAGATGAGGCTTTATCCTTGCGCTTATAGTATGACCTTTAATGTAACAAAGAAAAACGATAGTGATAAGATGGTATTGAACGCAATTTTAAACCAGCGTTCCAATGATATTCTCGCGGCAAACAGTATGAATGTATGCCAGTATGCAGTATTGGTACATATGCTGGCGCAGGTATGCGGATATGAGGTGGGAGAACTGGTACATGTTATAGCAGATGCACATATTTATGACCGACATATTCCGATTATAAAGGAATTAATTGAACGTCCGACTTATGATGCACCAACCTTCTGGATGAACCCGGAGGTTAAGGATTTTTATCAGTTTACCGTAGATGATTTTGAACTGAGAGATTACAAATTCGGCCCGAAGGTGGAGAATATACCAGTTGCGGTGTAAGCGGTGAAAATTAAATGAAGAGAATTATTAATTATTACTGTATCAGAAAATGATTCAATGAGTAAATGGGTATGAATGTTAAATAAAGTGTGTATATCACTAAGCGTGATGTGTATATCTTTATTTTGCGCAGACCGGCTGAAAGCAGTTGAATATCTTTCGTTTAAGACTCGGCTTAAATGCGAGCTATCATCGAGCATTTTTAGCTTATTCAGAGGCTTAATAAGAAAGATACTGCTTGAAAGGAAAGGCAAGCGAAATGAAGATATGCGCATCACGCTTAGTGAAAAGTAACCTAAATCTTAACATTCAAACCAGCATAACATTCAAACCAACATAACATAGAAAGGTGAAAAGTTCGATGAATTTAATTGTTGCAGTAGATAAAAACTGGGCGATCGGCTACCAGAATAAATTACTTGTGAGCATTCCTGCAGATATGCGTTTCTTTCGGGATGAAACCATGAATAAGGTAGTTATCATGGGGAAAAATACCCTGGAAAGCTTCCCGGGTGGTGTGCCCCTGAAAAACAGGGTTAATATTGTTATCGCCCTGGAGAAGGATTATAAGGTGAAAGATGCCACAGTAGTGTATAGTATTGAAGAAGCCCTTGAAGCGGTAAAGAATTATAAATCAGAGGATGTTTATATCATTGGCGGAGCAAGCATTTACAGACAAATGCTGCCTTATTGCAATATTGCCCATATAACGAAGATTGATTATTCCTATATGGCAGATACTTATTTCCCTGACCTTGATAAGATGGATGACTGGGTATTGGCGGAGGAATCCGATGAGCATACCTATTATGACCTTGCCTATACCTTTTGCAGGTATGAAAGAAAGAAATAGCCATAATATCCAAGCATAATCAGATTCCCTATTATGACTTATAGTTATACCAGGAATATTAAATGAATATGAAATGATTATGAAATAAGTCAAAAACTACTTGAAAAATTCCTTAAGTAAGACTACTATAAAGGATATACTAAAATATTGGTAAACAAAGATATATTCTTTGCAATCAATGAAAGAAAACGTAGTTAAAGAAAAGGAAGGATGATAAGATGCTTGATATTAGAATTGAGATGACAAAAGACCCAAAGGTATTACCCGGAGCCGATAATCCTTTGAAGTTTGGTACGCTTTTTACGGATCATATGTTTATTATGAACTATGAGACCGGCAAAGGTTGGTATGATCCCCGAGTGATTCCCTATCAGCCACTCAATTTAGAGCCTTCCGCAATGGTATTCCATTATGGCCAGGAAATGTTTGAAGGTTTAAAAGCATATAAAGCTGTGGATGGCAGAACCTTATTATTCCGTCCGGGCAAGAACATAGAAAGAGCTAATAAAACAAATCGCAGAATCTGCATACCGGAGATTCCGGAGGAGGATTTCCTTCAGGCAATCAAAACAGTTGTTAAGATTGATGAGAAATGGATTCCAACCAGAGAGGGTACCTCCCTTTACATCAGACCCTTTATTATAGCTACGGATCCATTCCTGGGGGTAAGACCTTCTGATAAATACCTGTTTATCATTATCCTTTCACCGGTAGGTGCATATTATCCCGAAGGCTTGAATCCGGTAAAAATCTGGATTGAAGATGAATACGTAAGAGCTGTGAAAGGCGGTATCGGTGAAGCGAAGACAGGTGCTAACTATGTAGCCTCCATGAAGTCCCAGGTAAAGGCTCATGATGAGGGATATTCCCAGGTATTATGGCTGGATGGCGTAAACAGAAAATACATTGAAGAAGTTGGTGCAATGAACATCTTCTTCAAAATTAACGGTAAAGTTATTACGCCAGAGTTAAATGGAAGTATTCTTCCCGGTGTTACCAGAGATTCCGTTCTTGCTCTTTGCAGAGAATGGGGTCTTCCGACACAGGAACGCAAAATTTCCATTGATGAGATTTATGAAGCAGCACAGGATGGAACTCTTGAAGAGGTATGGGGTACCGGAACAGCAGCAGTTGTTTCTCCGGTAGGCCAGCTTCGTTGGGATAAGAATATAATGCAGGTTCAGGATGGGGGAATCGGACCTGTTAGTCAGAAATTATATGATACCATCACAGGAATTCAATTAGGAAAAATAAAAGATGATCATAAGTGGATTGTTGAAGTATAAGGAGGTACCTGATGAATCAGTTATACGCGGAAGCGGGAGTTAAGAGAAAAGAAACAGTAACTTCAATAGCACTTCGCACCCTTCTGGTATTGGGAATTATCGTGGGCGCAATGCTCATGTTTCTGGGGGGACTTTATGGGATATTAGGAATTATCGTAATCGTTATTATGATATTCCTCTTACCTAGGTTGAATGTTGAGTATGAATATGTCTTTGTAGATGGTCAGATAGATTTTGACCGTATTACAGGAAAGTCAAAACGTAAAACAATTTTACGAATTGATATGGACCAGATTGAAATAATAGCGCCGGAAGGCTCCCACGCTTTGGATAGCTATTCCTATGCGCAGAGCGAGAAGAGAGACTTTTCCTCAGGAGATAAGAATACGAAACCTTATATTATTATCGCAAACAAAGAAGAGAAAAAATATAAGATTGCTTTTGAACCAAGTGAAAAGATGCTTTCCATGATCAAGCAGAAGAATCCAAGAAAGCTGGCTCAGTATTAAATTAACGATTATAAAGAGGGTGTATTCGAATGCTTATAAGAGCATTTGGTACATCCTCTTTGCATGTCCAGAAATAGGAAATAATTTTAATTTTTTTCATGGTTGACAATATGGTTTTAATTCGTTATACTTTTAAAAATCTATCAAAAATCAACAAGCTATTTTAGGCAAAATAAAGATAGATAAATAGTTTCATTAACAATTTTATAAAAACAAGAAAGTGAGGAGATTAACAAAATGGGACAAATAATAGGTGATGGAATTACATTTGATGATGTACTATTAGTACCGGCTTATTCTGAGCTGATACCGAATCAAGTTGACCTGACAACATACCTGACCAATACTATTAAACTGAATATCCCTTTAATGAGTGCCGGTATGGATACTGTAACTGAGAACCGTATGGCGATTGCTATGGCAAGGCAGGGAGGTATCGGTGTTATCCATAAAAACATGTCAATCGAGGAACAGGCAGATGAGGTCGATAAAGTAAAACGTTCAGAGAATGGTGTTATCACCGATCCATTTTATTTATCTCCGGAGCATACCTTACAGGATGCTAATGAATTAATGGCAAAATACAGAATATCCGGTGTTCCGGTTACCGTGAACGGTAAGAAGCTGGTTGGTATTATTACAAACCGTGACTTAAAGTTTGAAACAGATTTTTCTAAGAAAATCAAAGAATCTATGACTTCAGAAGGCTTAGTTACAGCGAAGGAAGGAATCACTCTGGAAGAAGCTAAGAAAATCTTAGCAAGTGCCAGAAAAGAGAAGCTTCCACTGGTTGATGATGAAGGTAACCTGAAGGGTCTTATTACAATCAAAGACATTGAAAAGCAAATTAAATATCCTCTATCTGCAAAGGATGCACAGGGACGTTTATTATGTGCCGCAGCAGTAGGATTTACCAATAATATCATGGAACGTGTTGACGCTCTTGTTAAGTCCAAGGTAGACGCTATCGTTGTCGATACGGCTCATGGTCATTCTGCGAACGTATTAAAAACCGTCAGGATGCTACGTGATGCATATCCGGATGTACAGATTATTGCCGGTAATGTAGCTACTGGCGAAGCAACCCTTGATCTGATCAAAGCAGGTGTAAATGCTGTTAAGGTTGGTATCGGACCTGGTTCCATCTGTACTACCCGAGTTGTTGCAGGTATTGGTGTACCTCAGATCTCAGCTATTATGAACTCTTATGAAACAGCGAAGAAATACAATATTCCGATCATCGGAGACGGTGGTATTAAATATTCCGGAGATATTACAAAGGCGATTGCAGCGGGCGCGAATGTCTGTATGATGGGCAGCATCTTCGCAGGCTGCGATGAGAGTCCGGGAACCTTCGAACTCTTCCAGGGTAGAAAATATAAGGTATACCGTGGAATGGGATCTATCGCAGCGATGGAGAAGGGCAGCAAAGATCGCTATTTCCAGACCGATGCCAAGAAACTGGTTCCGGAAGGTGTAGAAGGCCGCGTTGCATACAAGGGTACTGTAGAGGACACCGTATTCCAGTTAATCGGCGGATTAAGATCCGGTATGGGTTATTGCGGAGCAAAGGATATCAAGTCACTTCAGGAAAACGGCAAATTTGTTAAGATCTCCGCTGCATCCTTAAAGGAAAGTCATCCTCATGATATCCATATCACAAAGGAAGCTCCTAACTATAGTGTAGAAGAATAATTGGCAGTTAATCATTGACGGAATTATTCTTGACGGGAGTTATAGTTAGCTCGAATAGTTAGCGCGAATAGTTAGCGCAAATAATTAACGCAAATAATTAACAAGAATAATTAACATGAGTAATTAGCAAGTATAATGAACAAGTATAATAATTAGGTTATAATAAATTAATACAGAGTAATAATGCTCCTTTCACAGTATTAAGTGGATTTCAATATCTGTGAAGGGAGCATTTTTATAGCTTCTGCGGCGTATTCTTCCCGATGCATTCGATTTAATTGAAGACTTCTCCGTGCTATTTTCGTTAATAGCTTAAGAAACTCTTAAGCATTATTTAAAGATTTTGTATTTGACATTTTCTGTGAGGATTAATACAATAAGGTGAATAATGCTAAACTTTAAACAATAAGCAATGATCACTAACGTAAATACTGAAAGATAGATAGGATTACAGATATAAATGCTTCCCGCTAATCAGGGAGATGGATACAAGGAGGCTTTGAATATGAAAGGTAAGTTAATTGGTGAAGGTAATACTGCTGAGGTATATTCATGGGGGGAGAATGAGATTCTCAAATTATTCCGTCAGAAGTTCCCCTATGAGGGTATTGACAGAGAATATAATGTAAGCAAGGCGGTGGAGTCATTCAGCTTACCGGTTCCAAAGGTGGGGCAGATGATAGATCTGGATGGCAGGAGAGGCATCATCTATGAGAAAATATCGGGCTCTTCCATGCTTGAATTGATTATGAAGCATCCGGGTTCCATTACGGGTTATTCTAAGCAGATGGCAAACTTACATTACCAGGTGCATCAATGCAAGGCTTACGAGCTTCCAAAGTACAAGGAAGCTTTAGAATGGAATATCAGACATACGGATTTATTAACAGATAATCAGCGCTTTGCTGTTCTGGACATCCTGGAGAAACTACCTGAGGGTAGGAGCCTATGTCATGGGGACTTCCATCCCGGCAATATTATAGAAACATCGGAACAATCAGTGATTCTTGACTGGATGACAGCTACTTCCGGAGAACCGGCAGCTGATGTGGCTAGAACAATGATGCTTCTAAAGGATGGAACACTTCCTGATAAAATGCCTGCTTTCATCAAGCTAGTCATCACCTTGGTACGCCGCCGCATGGCCAATACATATCTGAAGCAATACCTTCAATTATCCGGGTTATCGAAAGAAGATATATTAAATTGGAGAGTTCCAATCATGGCGGCAAGACTTACCGAGTGGGTATCGGACAGTGAGAAGAATTATCTTGTAAATGAGATTAATAAAGTAATCAACGGTAAAAAATAAAATTATAAATAAGCCTTGATCAAATGACGAAATCATAATAATTTGATCATGAACAAATGACAGGTGAACATATGAAAAAAATATTATCGAAAGAACAATGGCGCAGAAGAAAGCTGATCCGAAGAAGCTTATTAATTGCCGTGATAGTTTCGTTGTTTATGATTATAATGGGGTTTTCCGTGTTTTTTGTATTGCGGATTGTCACTGACCGTCTGGGCTCTAACAATAATGGCAAAGAGAG
>DATMUM010000222.1:0-30268 GCA_035564175.1 Mobilitalea sp. | reverse complement strand
GAATATAAAACCGTCGTGAGCGTCACAAAATAGTGACTTTCTGGCGGTTTTATTATTTCAGCTGATTATTTCGAGTCTTTCTATTTATAGTTTCTACTAAAATTTTTATTCCATCACGTAGTCATTATAGTTAAAAAGGCTAAGTAAATATTTACATAAATATTTATAAGCGTTTTACTGGATGTCTATAATTCGAACAAATTTTCGGTTAAGTATTGACACTTCTTCTTAGATGGTTAATAATGGTAATGATAGGTGTCATCAAAAGAGTGATCAGAATGAATTATAGCATAGAGGAAAAGGGTCCATTAAGGTTTAGACAGACCTGTAACAGCACCTCACGGTGGCAGAACTTGGAATGTAGTAAGAGAAGAAGGTAGCATTAAGAAGGATGGAAAGGTTGAAGCATTAATGTCATCACAGCCAGACGACGTAAAAAATTCATTTATTGATAATATGAGATATTGCACTCATTGCGGAAAATGTGCTCCCGGAAAAGACATTGCCTTTTTGGATATGACATATAATAATATATGTCATGGTTATAGCATGGGTTTTGTTATCAATCCCGCAAAAAATGGAATCGATTATGTAAAAGGCTTGATATTTTTGCGCAGAGAATACATAAAAAATGGTCATGCATAACATCACAAATAATCATAATATACAGTTAGGATGCTTCACGATCTTTCACTATTGTGAATCCTTTTAATATATAGACATCAATATTTAACTAACAACGCAATGTAAATTAATATATAATTACAGTCTGACTGAGGACAGATTTTATCTCTGAATTCAGATAGTACTAAGATATATCATTCGCCCTGAGCTAATTATTTAGCTTGGGGCTTTCTTATGCACCCTTCATTGCAATTACCCAGAGGTGGTCCATACCGGAGCAGGCAATAAATTCTCTGTTGACATTGACGCAAGGTCAAGTGGTAGAATAAGGATATCAATAAAGATTGCAGGTGAAGATATGGATTTAATGAAAATAACCGATTTAACGAATGATCTCGGAATATCCTCCCGAAGTCTTCGCTATTACGAGCAAGTGAGGCTAATCAGTAGTGTACGTCCGGATTTTGAAAAATACCGCTTTTATGATGCCCAGAATATTGAGCGGTTAAAACAAATTATCGTACTTCGTAAAATGCAGATTCCGATTAAGGACATCATTCGCATTTATGAAAGTGAAGATATGAGCGTGGTTGTAGAGGCTTTTGTTGACCGTATCAATGCCATTGAGGATGAGGTGGATACCCTGACCGAGCTGAAACGTATCATCAATGATTTTCTACAGACCATGATCCGAGAAGGTATCACAAAGATTTCTGCACTCCCGCTGCTCTATGAAGAAATGGACAAGCAGCTTACCAGCATTGAAGAACATAAGCCTGTTACTTATCAGGAACTGTCCGCTGTGAGTGATAAACTGGCGAAACCCGTCGATGTCAGGATTATTGATATACCTGAGATGAGAGTGCTTTCATCACGGATGAAAGGCTCTGATACTTCCGATGTAGATGCATTTTGGCAATGGATTAACACGAACAGGATACCTACAGGCATCCCCGGCAGGCACGAAATGTTCGAATATCAGAATAACGACGGCCAGCCGGTCATGATTTTGAAGATACCGGATACTTTTGTCAAGGACAGTCCTTATGCTGACTACGTGTTAAAAGGCGGTTTATTTGCGGCAGGCAGTGTGTATGTGGATGAGGAAATCGGCGAATTTCATAAGGCTATGGTGAAAAGCTTTGATAACAATAAATATTATGAGGTGGATTATCAGCACGATGGGACACTTCGTCACGAAAGTCTTGTAGAAACAGTTATTTCGCCTGACGATCAGCGTGAAAAAGTAGATATCTTCGTCCCAGTGAAAAAACGACTTCCCGATGCTTCGCATTATGACCCTAATGAACAAATAACCTCCATCACAGTACATGAGATAGAGGAAGCAAACTCAATACTCCAGGTGTATAACATTCCCTTGAATGAAATAACTCCTATCCTTGACCCATATTATGTAATATTGGATACAGGGGAGGCTGAATATATTCCCTATATCAGCAAACGATGGCTGTCGACGAATATACCGTTAAAAATTCCTTTCCGAGTTGATATTGAGTTCAAAACCGATGAAGCCAGTCTTAGATTTTTTCATGATAACGCAATGTTTGGGATTAATATGGATAACAATGCCGACAGTAGAAAATCTCAGGAAGCCTTAAGCTTTAACCAGCCTATTTTCGGTGATTATCACAGCTACAGGAAGCTTGGGCAAATCAATAAAAATCAATACAATCAGTTGACTTGGATAGTCGGTGAAAAACATTTTGCAGTAATTATGAACGGTGAAGTCAGATATTGCGGCATTAACTTTCCATATATGAAATCAGATTATAACCTGTTAAATGCCTATCCCATTATAATCGGTTCTGATGGCTGGAATAAAATATTCCTGAAATCCATTCGGGTATCACAATTAAAGCATACGAAAAAAATAAAAATAAAGAAAGGTGAACTTACTATGATTACAAAACAAAGCAATAATAAGCTGCCAATCATCCATAACCTCATCACCATGCACTACGGTGAAAATTATTGGTTTAACGGCTGCATGAGGTACCTGATGGAATGCTTGGATGAGAAGGACTTTGATTATTGGTTCTTTGCCGGAATAACGGGGGATAATCTGGCGCAGGTTTATTCCTACGATCATTTCAGAGGTGATGGAGCGACGGATTATCTGCTATGTCCTGAATTCGTCAAGAATATTTTTAATATCTGCGGATATGAATGCTCGTATATTTCTGAAAAAGAACTTAATTCCAACAAAGTAATGTATCTTCAGACCCTGATGGCTTATATCGACAAAGGGCTGCCTGTCATCGCTAAAACTGATCCTTGGGGAGTATATGTCGGATATGAAGAAAACGGAAAGAGTTTGTTATATATGTCCTCGGACATGACACAGCCGGAAAAGCGACTGACGGAAGATTATCTGAAGGAAGACTGGATTTTTGCAGGAGCGAAGAAAAGGGACGTAAATCTAAAACAGATTTACCGTGATGTGATACTGGATATGCCGCATTTATTAAGAACTAAAACCGATGGCTATTGTTTTGGAGCCGAAGCATTCCGGGCATGGGCAAAGGATATTGAAAATGGCAAATTTGACGATATGAAGCCGGATGAATTTAATGCCTGGTTTCAATACACCATCTATATCTGTAATTTGGCAACGAATAGCGGTTGCTGCCAGAGCTTTTTGGAGAAAGCACAGAAGCTTAACCCGGATCTGACCTTTATTGAAGAAATACGCAGAAGATATTCCCGTACGGGTGAATTGTGGAATGACCTTGAAGCAATGGGGGCAGGCTTTAACATCACATTAGATGCATTACAAGATAAAGAGAAACGCAAAGCTATCGCTGACAAAATAAATGAATTTGCCGTTTGTATGGATGAAGTGCTGGCAATTCTGGATGAAAACTTGAAGAAGTAATAGAAGAAACGAAGGGCTAAGTTAAATTAATTTTCATTGGCTGGGTAGGTGATTATAGGCTTGACAAGAGTGTTATTTATATCTTTTATGTCTTCGTGTTGGTCGGAATGCCATGTCAGGAAGGGTCTGTTTTCAAAGATATATCTGTCGAGCTTTTCAGTAATATTATATCAAAAGGCCTCTACGGCAGAAATTATTATTGACATTTCCTCCTGTCATTGTTATAGTAACATACAATAAGAGCATATAGAAAATGCTACGACAAGGAGGAGTACATACTTGCCGATATTTCAGAGAGAAGATGGTTGGTGCGAATCTTCATATTGGTTGTATGGAAGTAGCCTTTGAGCAGTGAATTGAACAGGATGTAAATCATCTTTAGTAGACTTCAACGGAGTTTTCCGCCGTTACAAGGAAAGCAGTATCGATAGCATTATCCGTACTTTTTATGACATTCAATTAGTCAGTACTTTATTCGCTATCCGTACTGACTGAGAGCAGAGATTTATCTCTGAATTTAGGTGGTAACACGGATGTAATATTCGCCCTAAGCTAAGTAATTAGCTTGGGGCTTTTTTATTTGCTCTTAATTCTTTGTATGGAGGTTAGATTATGAATCAGAAAGGAACAAGTTTGTTAATTGAAGCATTAAAAAAGGAAGGAGTAGATACAATTTTCGGTTACCCAGGAAGCTATGTTATCGATATCTTCGATGAATTATATCAACAGAAGGATATTGAGCTTATACTGCCAAGACATGAGCAGGCCCTGGTTCATGAAGCAGATGGGTACGCAAGATCCACCGGCAAGGTAGGAGTATGTCTGGTTACCAGTGGTCCCGGAGCAACGAATCTGGTTACGGGGATAGCTACAGCCAATTATGACAGTGTCCCCCTCGTATGCTTTACAGGGCAGGTACCAACCAGCTTAATCGGAAATGATGCTTTTCAGGAGGTTGATATTATCGGTATTACCAGAAGCATTTGTAAATATGGAGTATCCGTGCGAAACCGTAATGATCTTGGGAGGATTATAAAAGAAGCCTTTTATATTGCGAGAACAGGTAAGCCAGGACCGGTAATCGTTGATTTACCCAAGGATATCATGCTGGAGACCGGGGATGACAGCTATCCGGAGGAGGTTAATATTAGGGGGTATAGACCGGTCATGACGGTTCATCCAAAACAACTGGAAAAAGCAGTCAGCTTACTTGAAGGTGCGAAAAAGCCCTTGTTCTTAGTAGGTGGAGGTGTCACAATCGCTGGAGCTCAGGAGGCACTATTAAAATTAATAAATTTAACAGGAATACCAGTTGTATCCACCATAATGGGGAAAGGAAGTATACCCACAGCGCACCCAAATTACTATGGAAATATCGGCATGCATGGCAGTTATGCAGCTAATCTTGCTCTGAATGAATGTGATGTGCTATTTTCCGTAGGAACTCGTTTTAACGACAGAATTACAGGTAAAATCAATGAATTCGCCACAAAGGCAAAAATCATCCATGTCGATATCGACCCCGCTTCCATATCACGCAACATTGTGGTAGATATCCCGATTGTAGCAGATGCAAAACTGGCGATTGAAAAGCTGCTGGAGCTGGTCAAACCTTTTGATACCAGACAATGGCTACAAAGGATCAATGAATTTAAATTAAGCAGTAGCCCTATGGAGAATAGAGAATTGGAATTAACACCGGAACAGATCATCGGGAAGATAAATGAATGCTTTCAGGATGCAATCATCGTAACCGACGTAGGGCAGCATCAGATGTGGACCATGAAGTATCTGGAGATGAATCCACATAAAAAATTACTCACCAGTGGCGGCCTGGGAACCATGGGCTACGGTTTTCCCGCAGCAATCGGAGCTAAGCTTGGAAATCCGGATAAGCAGGTGATCTGTATCAGCGGTGACGGCGGATTTCAGATGAATATACAGGAGATGGCTACAGCCTCAGCCTTGGAGCTTCCAATGATAATCTGTATATTTAACAACAGCTACCTTGGAATGGTAAGACAATGGCAGGAATTATTCTATGGAAAACGTTATGCTGGAACCTGTATGAGATATCGAAGAAGCTGCAGTCAAAATTGCATGGATGAGACCAGGGAGTGTCCGCCATATTTGCCTGATTTCCTGAAGCTGGCTGAAAGCTATGGAGCCTACGGCATACGCGTAGAGGCGAAGGATCAGATACAGAGTGCATTGGAGCAGGCGGCCCGGAATAAGAAGGCACCAACGATTATTGAGTTTATCATTGGCAGTGAAGAAAAGGTCTTTCCTATGGTAAAGGCGGGAAGTTCACTAGCAGATATGATTATAGGATAATCAGGTATATAAGGAAGGAGATCATTATGAAAAAGAGATGGATTGCTCTGTATGTAGAAAATGATATTGGGGTATTGGCTAAAATTGCAGGATTATTTGCGGGTAAAAATTATAATCTGGACAGCTTGACCGTAGGAACAACGGAAGATCCCAGTATTTCCAGAATGACAATAGGATTAAGCAGTGATGACAATACCTTTGAACAGATTAAGAAGCAATTAAACCGATGTATTGAGGTTATCAAGGTAATTGACCTGACCAATCGTCCCTTTTATTCTAAGGAAATATTACTGGTGAAGCTATCAAACTGCAGCAGGGAAGAGATTGAAGAGGGCTTTCGAATTGCTTCTGTCTTCGGAACAACTATAGTAGACTATGGCGGAGACGCATTACTGATGGAATGTGTGCAGACAGAAGCGAAAAACAATGATATGGTAAAGCTGCTTGGGGATAAATTCAGATCAGTCAAAATTGTAAGAGGTGGAAGTGCTGCCATAGACCGGATAAATTAGTAATTCAGATATCATTTTCAGTAACAAAGCTTCAGAAAATGAAATAACCTAAGCCGGAGAATGGTGATAAAGTAAAAATCCTTGACAACAGGCATGACAGAATGATATACTACGCAAAGTATCTGTTTCATAATAAATTAAAGTTTAAGATGATTCAGCTCTTAGTCCATGGGGACCAAGAGCTGTTTTTACGGATTGTTTTATTAATTTGACTACTAAGTGAAGATAAGGAACCAATTTTGCCGGCTTTACCGGCCGCGCTCGGTGCGAGAGTTTGCCATGGCAAATTCTTTGTTATAAATTGATTTGATGCCTTGCGACATCTGAACTAATATTTAATATGAAATATAGTAATCGCTCAATTCCGAAGAAGTACATAGGAACATCAGCGAGTGGGAAATATATGATAAGTGCAACAAAGAAAGGAACAAAGTATGGAATTAACGAAATTTGAAGAATTGGAATTAAGCTCAAGTATCCTTCGTGCTGTGGAGGAAATGGGTTTTGAACAAATGTCACCAATACAGGCGAAAGCGATCCCGATTATATTAGAAGGAAAAGATATAGTAGGCCAGGCACAGACCGGAACCGGTAAGACGGCAGCCTTCGGTATCCCATTACTGAACAAGATCGATCCGAAGGAAAGACATCTGCAGGCAATCGTGCTATGCCCGACAAGAGAGCTTGCAATCCAGGTAGCAGAAGAGGTAAGAAAGCTTGGCATGTTCATGCATGGTATTAAAATTCTGCCTGTCTATGGCGGCCAGGAAATCTCAAAGCAGATCCGCTCACTCAAATCCGGAGTTCAGATTATTATCGGTACTCCCGGACGTGTTATGGATCATATGAGAAGAAAGACCGTGAAGTTTGACAATATTAATACCGTAATCCTTGATGAAGCTGATGAAATGCTGAACATGGGCTTCCGTGAGGATATTGAGACTATTTTAAGCCAGGTTCCGGAGGAAAGACAGACGATTCTCTTCTCCGCTACCATGCCTGCTCCGATTTTAGAGATTGCAAGAACCTATCAGAAGAATGCGGAGATTATCCGTGTTGTTAAGAAGGAACTTACGGTACCTAAAATTGAGCAGTATTATTATGAAGTAACCCAGAAGAACAAGGAAGACGTGTTATCAAGGCTGCTGGATATGTACAATCCGAAGCTCTCCTTAGTATTCTGTAATACGAAGAAACAGGTAGATGAGCTTACGGCAGCTTTACAGGGCAGAGGATATTTTGCAGAAGGGCTGCACGGAGATCTGAAGCAGCAGCAAAGAGACCGCGTTATGAACAGCTTCCGTAATGGTAAGACGGAGATACTGGTTGCAACTGATGTTGCGGCAAGAGGTATCGATGTTGATAACGTTGAGGCAGTATTTAACTATGATGTACCGCAGGATGATGAATATTATGTGCACCGTATCGGACGTACCGGACGTGCTGGTCGTGAAGGCAGGGCATTTACTCTGGTGATCGGAAGAGAGATATTTAAATTAAAGGATATCATGAGATATTGCAATACTAAGATTAAGGCACAGCCTATCCCTTCCGTCAATGATGTAACCGCTGTAAAGGCTGAAAAGATACTTGATAAGATCGCAGCAATCATCCAGAATGAAGACCTTTCCAAGATGGTAAATATCATCGAAGAAAGAGTCAATGAAGAAGATTATACTTCCCTTGATATTGCAGCAGCCTTCCTTAAAATGATTATGGGCGATGAAAGTGGCAAGGCAGAGGAAGAAAAGTCGGTAGAAGATTTTGGTGATACTGGAGCAGAAGCAGGTATGGTAAGGCTCTTCATTAATCTTGGCAAGAACCAAAGAATTAGGCCGGGTGATATTTTAGGTGCAATTGCAGGTGAGACCGGTATGCCCGGAAAATTAATTGGTTCCATTGATATGTATGATAAGTATACCTTTGTTGAAGTACCGAGAGAACATGCATCGGAAGTAATCCAGGTTATGAAATCAGCAAAAATTAAGGGCAAAAGCATCAATATCGAGCCTGCCAACAGACGATAATAATAAAAACGGTTGTATAAAGGTAATTACCAATATTTTTATACAGCTTTTTTGCATTATTATATGCATATAATGCATTTTGCTTGACGAAAATAGTAAAAGGTCTTATAATAACAATTACTATTATTGTATAGGAGATGTAATCATGGCAATAAACAAGTTCAGCAGACAGCGGGAAGCGATTAAGGAATATCTCGCTCATACGAAAGAACACCCAACTGCCGATACCGTTTATATGAATATACGGGCTGCCTATCCTAACATCAGCTTGGGTACGGTATACCGCAATCTCAACTTATTAGCAGATCAAGGTGAAATACTTAAGATAAATTGTCAGGACGGAAGCGACCGTTTTGACGGCAATCCCAAACCCCATTATCATTTCCTTTGCAATGGATGCGGAAGAGTTCTGGATATAGAGATGGAGTCAATCGATCATATCAATAAGATCGCAGGAGCAGGTTTTTCTGGTAAGATAGATGGCCATGTTACTTTCTTTTATGGACAGTGCCCGCAATGCACCAATAAGGAACAATAGAACCTTTATGATCGGTATGTAAATACCGGTCATTTTTTTAATGTCATGGAATAACTATGTTAAGTGGCATAGTAAACCAAATATTTGTACTTTGAAAATAGCATGACTAGGCAATTGCGTCGTATGAAAGTAAAAATGCTCCGCATGGATTTGTACTCAGAGTAAAAAGTAAATTAAATTTACGTTGGAATTATGTCAGCTATGCTGACCGCACTTAGAGCGAGAGTCTGCCAAGGAAAAAGCTTTATGCTGCTTGTTCCAGGTCCAAGTACTACTTGATAAAAATAATGGTGATAAAAATAATAGTGATAAAATAATTAGAAAAAATTTAAAATACCTGTTGACAAATAATATTAACTGTTATATTATAATAACAACAGTAACGATTACTATTATTGTTATGGAAAAATAAAAAATAAAAAATATAAACAACAGTAAAAGGAGATTGGAATATGAAAAAATTTGTTTGCCAAGTATGCGGATATGTACATGAAGGAGATAGCGCACCGGATATTTGCCCGGTTTGTAAAGCAGCGAAAGAAAAGTTTACGGAGAAGTCTTCCGATTTATTTTGGGCTGATGAGCATGTGGTAGGTGTTGCAAAGGGTGTCAGCGAAGATATTCTCAAGGATTTAAGAGCAAATTACATGGGTGAATGCACCGAAGTAGGTATGTATCTTGCAATGGCAAGAGTTGCACATAGAGAAGGTTATCCTGAGATTGGATTATATTATGAGAAAGCAGCTTGGGAGGAAGCAGAGCATGCATCTAAGTTCGCAGAGCTTCTGGGCGAGGTAGTAACTGACAGCACAAAGAAGAACCTTCAGATGAGAGTAGATGCAGAGAATGGCGCATGTGCAGGTAAGAAAGATCTCGCAGCCCGCGCGAAGGCCGCTAATCTGGACGCAATCCATGATACCGTTCATGAGATGGCTAAGGATGAAGCAAGACACGGTAAAGCCTTCAAAGGTTTATTGGACAGATATTTCGAATAATCCGGCCAATATAAATAGCTTATATCTACAGTATATATAACCCCTCATTATATATACTCCCCCTTATATATTGTTCCCAGCACGGAGACGCGCCCTGCTTCCCACAGGGCGCGTCTCATTGTGCGTAAGTTAAAGCTAAATTTGAAAGAACTGTAATACTTCCGTCAAATTCGAGGATATTTGCTTGCTTGTGTTGGCCTGATCCAGTACCTGATTTGTCTTTTGGAAAATGGAAGTGGATTTGTCAGCGATATCTGACGATCCCTTTGAGCCTTCCTGGGATGCAACGGTAACTTCTTCAATTGCACTTCGGATATAGACGATGGATTCCTTTAACTGCTGAGCTGATTTCTCGATTTCTACTACCATCTGGGCTACTGTGATGGCGTCTGTATTATATTGCTCACCGGTATTTACGAGAATACCATAATCTTTGATTACCTTATCATCTACAAAGCTTAATAATAATTCAGAATCCATCACGATGTCTTGAACAGCAGCAGAGATATCATTGGTAATGGTATCAATCTGAGTGGCTGCGGCCTTCGAATTACGTACAAGAACACCAATTTCATTTGCAACCACAGCAAAACCTCTGCCTGCCTCTCCGGCTCTGGCAGACTCGATGGAGGCATTCAAGGCAAGAAGGTTAGTCTGTGCAGTGATATCCAAAATAGATTTGGATAAAGCTTTTATTTCATTGATAGCGGATGCTTTTTCTAAGGATTGTCTTAGTTTCTTATTTGTATTATCATAGGTTTCAACTGCAGTCCTTTGGGATTCTAAAGCTACTGCCTTAAGACCTTCGGCTCTTGCTTTAATTTCAACGGATATTTTTTGTCCGTGAATCGCTTTATCCGTTACACGGCTGATTTCTTCTTCAATCGTTATCGAGGTAGCATTCATTTCCTGCGTAGAAGCGGCTGTTTCTTCCATACCGGCAGACAGTTCTTCTGTGGTAGCTGAGATGTTCTCTACATCACGATAAAGGTTATCTGCTTCTTCCGCTAGTAATTTAGAGGTCGTATTAATATTAACGGCTTCACCCTTAACTGTCAGGATAATAGTTTTAACCTTTTCCTGCATATGATGAAAGGAACGTATGATATCACCAATCTCATCCTTACGGGCAAAGCTGCTTTCAAGGAACGTTACATTAAAATCACCATTTTCCAGACGCCTGAGGCTATTGCTGACAGCACGATATCCTTTTGTTATGTAATCTCCAATAAAGTAAATAATCGTAGTGCCAATAAGAAGGAAGATTAACATAACCGCAGAGATCTGTATCATCGTAGAATATACTTCTTTTTGGACCTGGTCAGAATATATTCCGACAAACCATATACCGATTACTTTACCAGCTTTATCATGTAAGGGTATGTAATATGCGGTTGCATCTTTGCCCGCAACAGATGCTGTTCCCTGGAACGGAGAATCATTCTTCAGAACTTTTTCCTTAATTTCATCGCTCGCTTTTGTACCAACCTTACGGTTACCGTTTTCATCTTTTACGGTAGTGGCAATACGGGTATCTCCTGCAAATATAGTTGCTAAAATACCGGTATTAGCGGTAATCTCATCAACCACGTCGAAGTTATCATTTATCAGGGTATCACCCTTATAAAGCTTCTCACCGTCCAAGCTCCAATCACCGGGATAATGGGAATCCAGCATCGAAATGGATAGTTTAGAGTAGTTTACCAGCTCATCCAGGGTTTTCTTTGTTACAGCGTCGCTTACTTTCATTCCTACCATGATATTTGTGAAGATGATGATGGAAAGTATTAAGATGTCCAGAACAATAACGATTTTCCATTTGATTTTCATAGCTGCCTCCATAATTAATCATTAAAGAATTTTAGTCACGATATATGTTTCATTATAATATAAAATGTAATTTATAGAAATGGTGCGAAATTGCCAATATAAGCACTAATTAGTCCTATTGTTAGAATAAATGGTAGTAATAACCATATTTGCTGCCTAGGGTTTACAATACAACTGATACAAATTCCTCCGCTACAAGACGCATATGCATAAGAGTTTTAACGCTCAAGAGTACTAAGCTCAAGAGTATTAAGCTCAAGAGTATTAAGCTCAAGAGTTTTAAGCTTAAGAGTTTTAAGCTTAAGAGTTTTAACACTCAAGTGTTTTAACACTTTACCTCCGCTCCGGAACTTATGGCAGCTATGCGTCAGATAGCTACATTTATGGAGTCTCGCAATTTACGCTGCCATAAATTATAAGAAGCGGCAGCTGAGGCATTCTCCATAAAACTAGGAGAAAGCAGCAGCTGCCGTTCATTCAATTACATTACTTTATTCTGGAGATATGTACACAATATACATATATGTTCTGGATCTTCTTTGCCTCAACTCCGTCAATATGAATGATGGGCTGGGTTTCGGAGGGAGTAACGTACATCTTAAATATAATTCCGTCCTGGCCAACTTCCATACGGCGAAGCTGCTTAAACTCATAGTCTTTCTTCGGAATTCCTAAGTAATTAAATATAATATCATAGGTGTCCGGATGCGAGAAGCATAGGGTGATATCATCCTTGTCATACATTCCGATGATTTCACGTACTTCTTCGAAGGACATGTTGGTGCATTTGAATTCGCCTTCGTTAAATAAGGTATTCATATTACTATTATCAAGTAGCAGTAAAGGATGTTCAATCTTGTTTTTAGCCATAATATCCGCTCCTTCCTGATAGTGCCTGCCGGGATATCCGGCAAGTATAGTACCAACGCCGTATTCAATTAAATAGTAAGAGATAAGGAAACCTCTCATCTTTCCTTCAGTATAAGATGGCAGCTGGTATTTGTCAATAGAAGTGGTATGTGGCAGCATTCAGAAACTAAGAAACATGAATTGGTTTGCCAATTCACTTATCATGAAAAAAGGACAATAAGCTTTTGGCTTATTGTCCTTGATATGATAGTAATAATTATTTATTATTGTTAACGCTTCTCTTAACATAGGTTGTATGAAGAAGGTGATGTGCCTTATGGCTGCCAGGCTTTTCAAGATACTCATCATAGAGAGCCTTGATGGAAGGATTCTCATGAGACTTTCTGATAGGCATCTCAGCATCGATATCATACAGCGCCTTAGCACGAAGTGCTCTGATGTCGGTGAAGTTTCTAACGGTACCAGGCTGCTGAGGCTGTCCACCACCGTTGACACATCCGCCAGGACATCCCATAATCTCGATGAAGTGGTAGTTTGCTTTACCGGACTTCACATCATCCAGCAGCTGTCTTGCATTAGCAAGACCGGAAGCAACAGCTACATTTACTTCAATACCAGCTACATTATATACAGCTTCCTTAATGCCCTTTGTTCCTCTGACTTCCTTGAAGTCAAGGCTTGAAAGCTCTTCACCTGTTAAGGTCTCAACTGCTGTTCTAAGAGCAGCTTCCATAACACCGCCGGTAGCGCCGAAGATAACAGCTGCACCAGTGGATCTGCCGAGCGGATCATCAAAGTCTTCCTCCGGAAGGGATAAGAAGTTGAGGCCTACGCGCTCGATCATTCTTGCAAGCTCACGGGTTGTAATGGAGATATCTACGTCCGGAACGCCTGCTGCATTCTGATTCTCTCTGCCGATTTCGAACTTCTTAGCGGTACAAGGCATTACGCTGACCATAACGATCTTAGCAGGATCAATGCCCATCTTCTCAGCGTAGTAGGTCTTAGTGATAGCACCAAACATCTGTTGAGGAGATTTACAGCTGGATAAGTTGTCTAGCATATCAGGATAGTAGTGCTCACAGTATTTGATCCAACCAGGGGAACAGGATGTGATCAAAGGTAATACACCACCATTATTAATTCTGTCAAGTAACTCAGTTGCTTCCTCCATAATGGTTAAGTCAGCTGAGAAATCGGTATCAAATACCTTTGCAAAACCTAAACGACGAAGAGCTGCAACCATCTTGCCCTGTACATTGGTACCGATCGGAAGACCAAAAGCCTCACCAAGAGCTGCACGTACAGCAGGAGCGGTCTGAACTACAACGTATTTATCGGAATCTGCAAGAGCTGCAAATACTTCATCTGTGTAATCCTTCTCGGAAAGAGCGCCGGTAGGACATACTGCGATACACTGACCGCAGGATACACAGCTGGTATCGCCTAAGCCCATATCAAAGGCACAGGAGATGTTGGTATCGAAACCACGCTCATTTGCACCGATTACGCCGATGCCCTGAAGCTTATCACATACAGCGGAGCAGCGTCTGCAAAGGATACATTTGTTGTTATCACGTACCATGTGAGCAGATGAATCATCTAACTCATAGCGTGTACGCTCGCCATCATATAAATACTCGTTCTCAACCTTGAGATCGTTGCAAAGCTTCTGAAGCTCGCAGTTACCGCTGCGTACGCAGGATAAACATTTTCTGTCGTGATCGGATAAGATCAGCTCTAAGGTCTTCTTACGGGAAGCAAGTACCTTAGGAGAGTTTGTTGTAATTTCCATACCTTCAGAAATCGGGTACATACAGGAAGCCACAAGACTTCTTGCGCCTTTAACTTCAACAACACAGATACGGCAAGCGCCGATTTCATTGATTTCCTTTAAATAGCAAAGGGTAGGGATATCAATGCAAGCAAGCTTTGCTGCCTCTAAGATTGTGGAACCCTTAGGTGCTTGAATTGGCATACCATTTATTTTAATATTAACAGTTTCCATCATTTACCTCCATTTTCAAATTTACACGAAAGACATGTAGTGACTTTTTCGTTGAATTTGTATCTATTCATTAAGTATTACCGGAAAAAAGTACAAAATGAAATTTCAATGGTTTTCATTTTGCAGTTTCTAAGAATTTTATTGAAATAAAATTCTTTCGCGACTCTGATCTTATTATTTCTTAGAGATAGCGTCGAATCTACATTTCTCCATACAAGCGCCACACTTGATACATTTACTCTGGTCGATAAGGTGAGCTTCCTTAACCTTGCCCTGGATTGCTCCGTTAGGACAAATACGGGCACATAAGGTACATCCCTTACATTTGTCTGCATCAATAACGTAGGAAAGAAGAGCTTTACATACGCCGGCAGGACATTTCTTATCAACAACATGAGCAACATATTCATCTTTAAAGAAACGTAAAGTTGATAATACCGGGTTAGGAGCTGTCTGTCCAAGACCACAGAGAGCATTGTCCTTAATGTAATAGCAGAGATCCTCTAATTTCTGAAGATCGTCCATGGTTCCCTGACCATTGGTAATCTTATCAAGGATTTCATGGAGACGCTTGGTACCGATACGGCAAGGTGTACATTTACCGCAGGACTCGTCTACCGTGAATTCAAGGAAGAACTTAGCGATATCAACCATACAGTTATCTTCATCCATTACGATAAGTCCGCCGGAACCCATCATGGAGCCAATACTGATTAAGTTGTCATAATCGATCGGGATATCAAAATGCTCTGTAGGGATACAACCACCGGAGGGACCACCTGTCTGAGCTGCTTTAAACTTCTTGCCGTTGGGAATACCACCACCGATTTCGTCAATAACAGTACGAAGTGAGGTACCCATCGGGATTTCTACAAGACCGGTGTTGTTGATCTTGCCGCCGAGAGCAAATACCTTTGTTCCCTTGGATTTCTCAGTTCCCATGGAAGCAAACCACTCAGCGCCGTTTAAGATAATCTGAGGAATATTAGCATAAGTTTCAACGTTATTTAAAATAGTAGGTTTCTGGAACAGACCCTTTTGTGCAGGGAACGGAGGACGAGGACGAGGCTCACCGCGGTTACCTTCGATGGAGGTCATAAGAGCAGTTTCTTCACCACAAACGAAGGCACCTGCTCCAAGTCTGATATCAATATCAAAATCAAAACCGCTGCCAAAGATGTTCTTACCAAGTAAGCCATATTCTCTAGCTTGTTTAATTGCAATTTCAAGACGATCTACAGCGATCGGGTATTCAGCACGAACGTAGATGTAACCCTGGGAAGCGCCGATTGCATAACCTGCAATAGCCATAGCCTCAAGCACTACGTGAGGGTCACCCTCTAATACGGAACGATCCATGAATGCGCCCGGGTCGCCTTCGTCTGCGTTACAGCATACATATTTCTGATCAGCATCATTTCCCTTAGCAAGCTTCCACTTTAAGCCTGTCGGGAAACCGCCGCCGCCACGGCCTCTAAGACCACTGTCTAAGATAGTCTGGATAACCTGGTCGGGAGAATATTCTGTTAATACCTTACCAAGTGCTTCATAGCCGTTGGTACCGATATATTCATCAATGTTCTCAGGATTGATAACACCACAGTTACGAAGAGCAATTCTGTGCTGTTTCTTATAGAAATCAGTATCATTTAAGGACTTGATACCGCCGTCATCGGTTACCATTTCCTTGTAAAGGAGACGGGTAACGATACGTCCTTTTAATAAATGCTCGGATACAATCTCCGGGATGTCTTCTTCTTTTACCATTGCATAAAAGGTAGCTTCCGGGTAAATAATAACGATGGGACCTAAAGCACAAAGTCCGTGGCAGCCTGTCTGTACTACGGCAACTTCTTCTTTAAGACCATTCTTGCTAATTTCCGAATGCAGGGATTCGATAATCTTAGCACTTCCAGAGGAAGTACATCCGGTACCACCGCAAACTAATACGTGTGAACGATACATAGTGTTTCCTCCTTAAGATTAGCCGAGAACTTCGGCGATCGTATATTTTTGAATTACCTGACCATGGATTAAATGCTGGTTAACTACTTCAAGCGCTTTCTCCGGAGTCATCTTAACATAGGTTACTTTATCTTTACCGGGCTCTAATACTTCTACGATAGGTTCGTATTGGCATAATCCGATACATCCGGTCTGTGTTACTGCTACGTTTGTAAGTCCTTTTGCCTGTACTGCATCGGAAAGTGCGGTAAGAACCGGTCTTGCACCGCTAGCGATACCACAGGTAGCCATGCCTACTATAACACGGGTCTGTTCGCTGGATTCATTACGAATACCAATCTGACCCTGCATTTTTTCTCTGATTGCCTTAAGCTCTTCTAGAGATTTCATGCTTAATCCTCCTTGAAATTTAATTATGAACTGCGAGTTACGTTCCCTAAGGAGGATTTTCCTCCTTTAATGGAATGAAAAGTTTATTGATACGTTTCGTTTACTGGTTGCGTATTATTTCATCATAAAAAACTTTGTAAGCAATATGCCAATACGGTTAAATCGTGATTAACTGTTCGCCTTCCTTAAGAATATCAATAAAATCTTCACCCCAGTATTTTACTTCAATTCCTAAATCAATCAGTTCCTTTGTAACATTCAATTGGTCTGCACAGGCAGATCGTGTGAAACAAAGCAATTTAATTTCTATACGTGATAACCGCCGTCCGTTTCATTCTGATTTTCTTCTAAGTATTCTTTTATATAGGAAGATACTTCGGGAGAATTTAAGGGAACATTGTCAAGAATTTCACGAAATTCCCTAGTATCCAGGGCAAATTTCTTCCCGTCGAATATATACGTATAGAGGAAATCAATGTGTGTATTTAAAGTTATTAATGTATGGATGGTGCTGTTCATGTCGCCTAAAGGCATCCGGTCGATGTGAGTGAGACCAAAGGTAGCAGATACCGTAGTTCCCACACCCGGAGATGATTGAATATCAAAGTTTCCGCCGGTACTTAGGGCTGCCATTTTGAAAAATGGAACTCCAAGTCCGATTTTACGGGTAGTGCGTGTTGTAAAGAACGGATCCTCTACCTGTTTCAACTGTTCCGGTGTCATACCGCAGCCATTGTCGGCAATAATTATTGTCAGTGTATCCATGTCTCTCTGTATTTGTATGTTTATTTCAATCAGGTCAGCACCTGCTCTGATAGAATTATTCGCGATATCCAATACATTAAGAGATAATTCCGTCATCATATTATTCGTACTTTTTCAATATGCCTTCAAGATCGTCCACTGTTAATTTACCGTATACATCCTCATTTACAGTAAGTACTGGTGCAAGTCCGCAAGCACCGATGCAACGGCAGGACTCTAATGAAAACTTTCCATCTTCAGTGCAGTCACCATCGGAGACGCCAAGCATTTCCTGGAGCTTGTTGAAAATGTCGCCGGAACCTTTAACATAACAAGCAGTTCCTAAGCAAACTGAGACATTGTATTTGCCCTTCGGACTAAGTGAAAATTGTGAGTAGAATGTAACAATACCATAGATTTTTTCTAACGGTACGTTCATTTCATCAGATATAATGGTCTGAACTTCAATTGGAAGATAACCATAAATATCTTGTGCCTTCTGCAATATGGGCATCAGAGCGCCTTTGTCTTCTTTGTGATCAGCTATGACCTTTAAAAGTGCAGCTTCCTGCTCTTTTGTTCCTGCAAAGGGGACTGTATTATTTTGCGATCCCATTATTAAACCTCCTTGAATTAAACTGTGTCGCCACAAACACTCACATTATAACATAAGTATGTTAAAAAATCTACAAAAAATATTAACAACAATCAGTATTTTAATAAAATCCGTTATATGCAACATGTATAAATGGTTAAAATGTATGAAAAAAGCCTGGAAAATAGCACTTATATTAAATAATAAGTGCCGATATTCACAGATTGTAATTCATGTAGATTTATAGTATAATGTGGCGTAGTGAGCATGCTCAAGCTTGCTTGAAGCATGCGATCGGAGCCTAAGACAAGGAACTTAAGTTTGTATACAGTTGATGTCGAAGATAGAGACATAGAATGATTCACATAATACTAAGGTTAAAACATCAGATAAACAGGTAGGAAGGCGTAGTTATGGAAGAGTACAATAAACAGCAATTGGACGGATTATTACAGACAGCACCGGGGGGGATAGCCAAATTAGCTTTTGATGATATGCTTACCATCCTTTATGCCACCGATACATTTTATTCATTAATTAAGAATGTAACGGATAAATCAAGCTTTAAAGCACCTGTTGCACTGCTTCGGATGGTTTATTCTGCGGACATTATCAATTTGACCCAGCAGATAGCAGCACAAAAGCACCGTAAGGATAATATGATGAATGTTAATTTCCGTACCTTACAGCAGGACGGAAGCTTTAAATGGGTCATGATTACCGGCAGAAAAACAGAAGAAACATGCCAGATCGGCAGTAAGTCATTCCCTGTCTATTCCTGCATTGCAATGGACATTACAAGTCATATGGTGAATTATAAGAAATTAGAGCAGACCAATGATTATCATAGAGTTATCTCGGAGCTGTCAAAGGATTTATTTTTTGAATATGAGATTGCAACAGATACCTTATCCTTTTCGGAGCTTTTCCGTGAGATATTTGGGAAAGATTCTACTGTTACAGGTTTTCGTAAGCGTCTGGAAAAGACGAAAACAATCCATCCGGATGAGCTGCCTGCCATAATATCGATTTATAATAGCATGATGAGCGGTAGAAAGCAGGCAAGATTTGAACTTAGACTCATTCCGAAGGATGGCAATCCCTGCTGGTATATCTGTTATGCATCAATCATTTTCGATGAAAACAGAAATCCCAATATGGTAGTAGGTAAGCTGTCTACTATGAACATCGTGAATAAGGAAGATGAAAATCCGGTAAAGGTAACGCAGCTGGATGCGACTACGAATGTATGTACAAAGGAAACGGCCGAACTTCTGATTAAGGAAGCAGCTTCCAAGCAGGATGAAGATAGTCTGTCCGCTCTGATGATTATCGATATCCGTAATTATAAAGGTATCAATGAGGTCAGAAGATCAATTCAAGGAGAGAATGTTTTAACCTCCATTGGTGGAGTTTTAAAAAACATTTTTAGAACCAGTGATGTCATAGGGCGGCTTGGACTCAGTGAGTTCGTGGTATACGTTAAAGGACTTCCAACGGATCGGACGGCTTATGAGCTTGCAAACCGGCTCTGTAGGGAGATTGAAGCGCTTCATTCCTATGAACATACGAAGAATGGCATAGCAGCCAGTATAGGAATTACACTCCACAGGGGAGCTCAGGAATATGCAACGCTAATTGCCAATGCAAATACAGCCCTGGTGATGGCGAAAAAGATACCGACCAGTTCTTTTGAAGTATTTACCGGAGCAATAGCATAATATAAATAAATAACGATGTTTTTTGGTAAGAGACCTTACTAATACACATAAACACTATGAATTAGTGCATGTGCACTTAAAAGGAGGATTTTATGACAATAGAAGATATCAGATTGATATTAGATGCGAAGTATGTTGTCGGCGAAGAGTGGAAGGACAGGGAAGTTCATACTGCCTGCGGTTCTGATATGATGAGCGACGTTCTGGCATTTATGAAGGATCAGTCGGTGCTGTTGACCGGTTTATGTAATCTTCAGGTGATTCGTACCTGTGAAATGATGGATATTATTTGCATTGTTTTTGTCAGAGGTAAATTACCGGATGAAGCAATGATGGAAATGGCAAAGGAGAAGGAAATCGTGATTCTCTCTTCAGGACATAGGATGTTCTCTGCCTGCGGTATGCTTTATGAAAAAGGTTTACGGGGAGGCCCTGACTATCGATGAGCAATGAAAATACAATCGTAATGACTTATGATGTTCCTGCAGACGACTTTACCAGAGCAGGAGAGGCTTCCAGCAATGTAAAGAGCAAATTAAAAAAGATGGGCGTAGATCCGGACATTATCCGTAAAGTATCGATTGCTATGTATGAAGGTGAAATCAACATGGTAATCCACGCTTGTGGCGGCAAAATAGATGTAACCGTATCTCCCGAGGAGATAGAAATGGTATTAAAGGATCAGGGTCCTGGAATTGAAGATATCGAGCTTGCAATGCAGGCCGGTTATTCTACAGCTCCGGATAATATCCGTTCCTTAGGTTTTGGAGCAGGTATGGGGCTGCCCAACATGAAAAAATATACCGATGAAATGATTATTGACAGCGTGATTGGGGTTGGAACCACCGTGACCATGAGAGTAAAAATGCGCGAATAATCACGAATAAGCGGAGAATAACATCTCCCATCGGAATTCAGGGGGAAAAACTATGGGTAAATTTTTTACTTCAGTACGTTTAAAGGAAGACTTATGCATGGGATGTATCAATTGCATTAAACGTTGCCCTACACAAGCCATCCGAGTTAGAAATGGAAAAGCAGTTATAACGAAGGAGTTTTGTATTGATTGTGGGGAATGTATCCGCATATGCCCTCATCATGCCAAGGAAGCAACCTACGATTCCCCGGATATCATGAAGAAATTTGAGTATACGGTAGCGCTCCCTGCGCCTTCTTTATATGGACAGTTCAACCATCTGGAGGACATTAACATCGTACTCACTGCCTTAAAGAAAATGGGCTTTGACGATGTGTATGAAGTCAGCGGAGCAGCGGAGCTCGTTTCTGAGGTATCCAGAAAATATGTGGCAGAGCACAATGAGAAGTGGCCCATCATCAGTACAGCATGCCCTTCTGTTGTGAGACTGATCCAAGTTCGTTTTCCTAATTTAATTGAACATCTGTTACCGATCTGTGCACCGGTTGACTTAGCAGCTTCGAAGGCGAAAGAAAAAGCTATGGAGAAAACGGGCCTCCCCAGGGAGAAGATCGGGATTATTTTTATATCACCATGTCCTGCAAAAATGACAGCAGTCAAGAATCCCATCGGTATTGATCATAGTGAAATCGATGGAGTTCTGGCTATCAAAGAAGTATATCCGATCCTTCTTCCGCTGATGAAGCAAAGCATTGATGATGTGGAGGAGCTTAGCATCTCCGGACGTATCGGTATCGGCTGGGGAAGCACCGGTGGTGAAGCCGGAAGCTTATTATCCGAGAACTATCTGGCAGCAGACGGTATAGAAAATGTTATCAAGGTCTTAGAGGATCTTGAGGATGATAAATTTGACCAATTGGAGTTTATTGAGTTGAATGCCTGTGCCGGCGGTTGTGTTGGCGGTGTACTTACAGTAGAAAACCCTTATCTTGCAAAGGTAAAATTAAAACGTCTCAGAAAATACCTGCCGGTAGCCTGTAACCATTTATCCGGTGCCAGTGTTGAAAATACCTTCTGGAATGATGAAGTAAATTACGAACCGGTATTCAAGCTTGGAAAGAATATGAAGGAAAGCATCGCCAATATGTCAAGGGTTGAGGAGCTTTGCGAGAAATTCCCCAGACTGGACTGCGGCTCCTGCGGTGCGCCTACCTGTAAGGCACTGGCAGAGGATATCGTCCGCGGTGTTGCCCATGAACAGGATTGTATCCATATCCTCAGGGATTACATCCACCGTCTGTCCGATGAATTGTCCAGATTTGATATTAAGAAATAATACGGCTCAGATAAGCTGCGAATATGCATAGTAATATCCATGGAATGGGATGAGAGGAGAAGGTCAGTATGAAATTTCTGCATTGCCCGCTATGTGGTGAGAAGCTTGTACCAAAGAATATCGGAGATGAGGGCCTGGTACCCTTTTGCAGCACCTGCGACCGGCCAATGTTTAATATCCCTTATACCTGTACTTTGACCCTTGTGGTGAATGAATTTGATGAAGTGGCATTAATCCGCCAGAATTATGTATCCCAATCAAACTACGTATTGGTTGCAGGATATATAAAAAGCGGAGAAAGTGCGGAAGAAACCGCCATGAGAGAAGCACAGGAGGAAATTGGCGTTTCCGTTAAAACAGTTCGATATCTCAAGAGCTATTGCTATGAAAAACGTGATATGCTGATGCTTGGCTTTATAGCAGCTGCGGAAAAATGTGATTTAAGTATTTCCAGGGAAGTGGATGAAGCCGGTTGGTTTCCAATCGAGGAAGCGTTAACCTTACTTAAGGAAGGAAGCATCGCCATGCAGCTGCTTGAGGATTATCTGGAAGATAAATAAAAGAATATTTAATATGCCGAAGCAGGCTTACGGAAGGTTAATGTGCAGAAAAAGTATCTTTGCAAAGTGTATGGCAAATGCATAATTCACTTCTGAAAAGAGCTCCAAGATGAATTTCAGCGGAAATTCATTTAAAACTTCTTTACAGTTTTGAGCTGCTGCGGGAGGCGTAATGGAGGTTAGGATGAAAGTTAATGATTTAATTTTATCAAGTGGTTTTAAGGTAGTGAATGCAGGAGACAATCCGGACAGGGAGATTCTGGTACCTTATTGTTGTGATCTGCTAAGTATAGCTATGGGAAGGATGCCTGCCGATTCTGCATGGGTAACGGTGATGGGCAATATCAATACCCTGGCGGTAGCAACCTTGGCGGATGCTTCCTGTATTATCCTGGCGGAAGGCAGCAAGCTTGATGAGCCTGCATTAAATAAAGCGAAGGAGCAGGGTATTACGGTGCTTGAGACGGAGCTTCCTATTTTTGAAGCGGCGCTGATCGTATATCAGAAGCTGCATGCTTAGATTATCCTACGACCTGCATATCCATTCCTGTCTGTCTCCCTGCGGGGATGAGGATATGACACCTGCCAACATTGTTGGAATGTCTGCCCTGAAAAACCTTGATATTATTGCGGTAACAGACCATAATTCCTGTAAGAACTGCCCTCCTGTATTAAAGTGGGCTCAGGAAAATAATATCATTGCGCTTCCCGGCATGGAGCTTTGTACCATGGAAGAGGTTCATGTATTATGCCTGTTCGCAGAACTGTCCGATGCTATGAAGTTTGATGAGTACGTGTATTCCAGGCTGATGAAATTCCCGAATGATGAAAGGGCCTTTGGAAAACAGGAAATCATTGACGAAGAGGATAAGGTGATTGAAAAGGAACCTTATCTTTTAATAAACGCTGCGGATATTTCCTTTGACGCACTGGGAAAGCTGATGAAGGAATTTAACGGTATTTATATTCCTGCACATATAGATAAGAATTCGAACAGCTTGATTTCTAACTTGGGTTTCATACCACCGGATGCAGACTTCATGGCTGTAGAACTTGCTGATTTAAATCATCTGGAGGAATTAAGCAAGAGGAACTCATATCTGAAGCAGTGTAATATTATTACAAGCTCGGATGCCCATTCTTTAGGTAATATCAATGAAGCAGCGAATTATTTGAATTGTGAAAGCAGAAAGAAAGAAGATATCATAAAAGCATTAATCCGGAGAGAACCTTAATGTGGAAATACTTAAGTTCTCTCCTTTGTGTTATAAGATGTATATACTTGCTTGTGATCGTATAAATCTGATTTTATTTTTCAATGAGCATCATAATATAGCATGCCTTTTATTATAAGTCTAGTATTTGGGGGATTTGGGTTTTCGGATAAGAGTACTCGCAATGAAGAATGAGAAACATATGGAAGATTTAAAACTCATACAAATGTATTATTATGAAAACTTCAGAAATCCAGAATATTTAGAAAACGCCCAGCAGAATTATGATTTATATTGTTCAGTAGAGAAGGGTATAATAAATGGAGGAAAATATTACTGGAAGTAGTTAATTATCATAGGGAACCCGTCGTAGTACCCTGTCATAGGCTGGGTAGATTTCCGCTATGCTATTGTAATATTATAACTATATGTTATAATCGATATAAGTTTATAATATAGATAAAGGAGTTTTATTGTATGGACTTAATTGATATCAGAGAATTATACCGGAATAAGGACAAGTATATCGGTAAAAAAGTGAATATCGGCGGTTGGATCAGAAGCGTCAGGGATTCTAAGACCTTTGGTTTTATCGTTGTTAATGATGGTACTTATTTTGAACCTTTACAGGTTGTTTATCATGATACTCTCGAGAATTTTGCAGTCATCTCCAAGCTGAATGTGGGTTCAGCGATTATTGTTAAGGGTGAACTGGTGGCGACTCCGGAAGCGAAGCAGCCCTTTGAAATCCAGGCAGATGAGATTCAGATTGAAGGTGCTTCTACAACAGATTACCCGCTGCAGAAGAAAAGACACACCCTGGAATATCTGCGTACCATGACTCACCTGAGAGCAAGAACCAATACCTTTCAGGCGGTATTTCGTGTACGTTCCATGATCGCTTATGCAATTCATCAGTATTTCCAAGAGAGAGGCTTCGTCTATGTTCATACTCCGATTATCACTGGCAGTGACTGTGAGGGCGCAGGTGAAATGTTCCGTGTAACCACCCTTGACCTTAATAATCTTCCGAAAACCGAGGATGGCAAGGTGGATACCACACAGGATTTCTTCGGTAAGGAGACCAACCTTACGGTAAGCGGTCAGTTAAACGGTGAAACCTATGCGATGGCATTCAAGAATATCTATACCTTCGGTCCTACCTTCCGTGCAGAGAATTCCAATACAACCCGCCATGCGGCTGAATTCTGGATGATTGAGCCGGAGATTGCCTTTGCAGATCTGCAGGATGATATGGCAATGGCAGAAGGTATGCTCAAATATGTCGTCAATTATGTTCTTGAACATGCTCCCGAGGAGATGCAGTTCTTCAACCAGTTCGTCGATCAGGGATTGCTGGAGCGTCTCCAGAATGTTGTAAATTCCGAATTCGGACACGTGACCTATAAGGAGGCAATTGATATCTTAACCAAGAACAATGATAAATTTGATTATAAAGTAACCTGGGGCTGTGACCTTCAGACCGAGCACGAGCGCTATCTGACCGAGCAGGTATTTAAGAAACCGGTATTCGTTACGGATTATCCGAAGGAAATCAAAGCTTTCTATATGAAGTTGAATGAGGATAACAAGACCGTTGCTGCCATGGATTTATTAGTACCGGGCATCGGTGAAATCATCGGTGGCAGCCAGAGAGAAGATGATTACGACAAGCTGGTTAAGAGGATGGATGAGTTAAAGCTGAAGCAAGAGGATTACGAATTCTATCTTGACCTTAGAAAATTCGGCTCAGCAAGACATGCAGGCTTTGGTCTCGGCTTTGAACGTACCGTTATGTATCTGACCGGTATGGGTAACATCAGAGATGTTGTTCCGTTCCCGAGAACCGTGAATAACTGCGATCTGTAAGATTAATATAACAAGCTGCTGCAGATATTTTACTAATAATTTGCAGCAGCTTTCATATTATACTTAAGCTCTTCCAACGGAAAAATATTGAAATCCCTTTTGTGCCAATGCTTCCTTCGAATAGATGTTTCTCAAATCAAAGAAGAAATTGTCTCGCATTAATTCTTTTATCTTATCCAAATTCAGGCTTCGAAACTGATTCCATTCCGTCATCAGTATGATACCATCCACATCAGCAGAGGCATCATATTCATCCTCACAGTACTTAAGGATTGGTATCTGTAGGGAGTGAAGCAACTGTTTTGCCTTATTCATAGCCTTTGGATCATATACCCTGAACCGTGCTCCCTGTTCCGCCAGCTTTTGTAAAATGGTTATGGCAGGAGTTTCCCTTATGTCATCCGTATTATTTTTAAAAGCAAGCCCTAATACCCCCAGATGCTTCTCTTTTAATGATCCCATATGCGATATTATCATATCAGCCATTCGATGCTTTTGCTTTTCATTTGCTTCTATGGTCGCCTTCACAATACCGAGGCTGCAATGATGCTGCATGCCGATATGTACTAAAGCCTTGGTATCCTTGGGAAAGCAGCTGCCGCCATACCCTGGTCCGGCATGAAGGAATTTGGAGCCGATACGTCCATCCATGCCCATACCCTTCGTAACCTGCTGGATATTGGCACCGGTTTTTTCACAGAGCTCCGTCAGCTCATTTACAAAAGAAATTTTGGTAGCAAGAAATGCATTGGAAGCGTATTTTACCATCTCGGCCGTTTCAACATTTACAATTAAAAACGGTGTTTCGTTGATAAATAATACACGGTATACCTCCTTCATTACAGCGATTGCTTTTTCAGACTCTGCTCCGATGACAACCCGGTCTGCATGAGTGAAATCCTGTATCGCGGACCCCTGTCTTAAGAATTCGGGGTTGGAAACTATGTCAAATTCATAGTCAAGTCCGCGAATCTCAAGCTCTTCCTGTATTATTTTCCTGATCAGCTGCCCGGTACCGACTGGAACCGTGGATTTACTGACAATGATTTTGTAGCCATTCATGGAACGTCCGATTTGGTTTGCTGCTTCAAATACATTAGTTAAATCGGCTCTTCCATCCTCACTTTGAGGTGTGCCGACAGAAATGAATATAATATCACAGTCATTTACTGCTTTCTTAAGATCAGTGGTAAAGGACACTCTTCGGTAATACAAATTCTTCTCCAATAAATCATCAAGTCCAGGCTCATAGATTGGGGAGATGCCCTGATTTAGCTTATGGATCATCTCGTCATTTTGATCTACGCAGGTTACCTGCCAGCCAAAATCAGACAGACATACACCGGTGACCAGACCTACATAACCGCTTCCGATAATTGCAATTTTATTCATAGGCATCTGCATTAAGCACTAATAGTGCTTACTCCTTTCTTATCCAATACTTCATGATAAATATCCATCAGGCTGTCAAATATTTTATCCCAGGAACGGTTAAGGCTGAATTCCCTGCCATTCTCACTAAGATATACTCTCATAATATAATCCTCCAGCAATACAGACATGCACTTCTCCAGATCGCGGCTGTCCCTAGGGCTGAATTTAAGACCGGTCTCTCCGTGTCTGATGACTTCGCCCACACCGCCGGCGTCTGCTCCGATGACCGGGATACCGGAAGCCATGGCTTCTAATATAACATTGCCAAAGGTTTCACTTGATGATGGACAGACAAAGATATCACAGGAGGCATAGATTTCGGATAGGTCTTTCCCACGTAGATAACCGGTGAATATGGTATCCGGTGGCAAGGCGCTCCTGCACTGCTCCAGATATGGACCGTCTCCTGTAATAATCATCACCGCCTGATCCCGGTATTTACTATGGATGGACTGGTAGGCTTTACAAAGGATATCCAGATCCTTTTCAGCAGATACCCTGCCTACATAGAGGAAGGCGGTCTTGCCTGTTATCCCTAACTGCTTCCTTAGTTCGTTATTTCGGTGCATCGGATGAAAGCTCTTAAAATCGATGCCTCGGGAGAAAAGCCTTGTATTGGGGATACCATTGCTTAATAATAGCTTCTGGGCTGCGACTGAGGGACAGAGAGTAATATCATTTTGTGTGTGGAACCATCGGAAGTAATTCCATAGAGGCTGCTTTAAGAATTGGATGTTGTAATAATCCGCGTAGATAGAAAAGTTGGTCGTATAATTGGAAATCGTAGGAATTCCGTGCTTCTTTCCGTAGTTTAACCCGGCAAGCCCCATACTGAATTCTGTCATGATATGGATAATATCCGGCTGAAAATCAGACAGAACAGAAGCGATTCGAAATGAATTCGGCAACGCAACCCGGTTTTCCGGATAGAAGATGAATTTCATGCTGAGGAAACGTTCTATATTATGCTCCGGTTCCTTCTCATAATATTTTGGAGCAAATACCTTATATTCGATTCCGGAGGCTTCGTAATAATGAAGCAGCTTACTGAGAGTATTGGTAACACCGTTTATTTGCGGCAGATAGGTATCGGCAAATAAGGCAACCTTCATAAATTTCCTCCTTCCAAGGCAAAGAAGGAATTCAGGGCAAGCTCCGCTTCTATGGCTATTTGGGAGGTTTCATGGAGGTAACGGATAATTGATTCACATGCCCAGACCGCAGCAGACAATGCATAATCGATGTCTCTTTTCATATCCATTGGCTGTGAGAAATACTCATTTCGTAAATCATGCAGAATCAATGTCAGGTCATTTCTGGGCTGTATCCGTTCCCATAATATTTTATATCTGTGTTTATATCGAATGTGATGGAGTTTAAAATACTGACGGATTTCATAGAAAAAATGCTGAAGCTTCTTATTATGTAGCTCTTCTTCCAGATGGTAATAGCAGAAAAAATCACTCAGATAATGGCACATTATTCCTAAGCTAACCGAAAATTCATCCGGAGACAGTTCCTTCTCCCTTAATCGCTGATAGGTCTGGCATACCGTTGACAGGCAATTCTCTAAAGTATGATGATTTCGGCTTGGTGAAGGTAAATCAGGTTTGATATTACCATAAGCGAAAGCCAGTGGATCCAATTCTGTTCGTTCCTTAAAATGTTGGTATAAAACCTTGGATATGAAAAGATGTGTAAAAAAGTACATATACTTTCCTCCTCTATGCAATTATCCTAATTACACTAATATTATACTATAACATTTTTTAAATATCTTAAATTGCATGTCAAATATAAATAATATCTGCGTAAAGTGCGACAATAGAGGTGTTTTATCTGGAAATGTACTGAAATAATAATAGCGGACCATAATGTATGAATCAGACAGACATAATACATCATGTCTAATCTGATTACTAACATTATAGCCCGCTGTCCTTATGCATAATACCTGCAGGGCTCCTATGAATTGGCAGTATTATCTTTTAATTCACCAGTCATACATGACCGTTTCGAATGGTGCAGGTGTCTCTGTATGCTACTATTTCGAAGGCTGTGTTGCATTGGTTTCTCCATAAATAAAATTATGGATTTCTTCCCGGGTAGCGTCCCAGTCCTTCGCTTCAAGCACGGAGGTCTTTCTGGAACCAATCTGAACGGATGCATTTTCATAGGTACCGTCGGTTGGGACGCGGAAGGTTTCGATATCTTTCGCTTTCAGATTGACAGCTTCCTCAAGATAGCTGTTAAAATCCTTCTGCGTGATATCTGTTTTAATTTCAACCTGATTCAGTATTTCATTCATTAATACGACCAGGCTTACGATATTCGTTTTCTTAAGCTTATCATAAATTGCTTCGAGAACAATACGCTGACGTTGGGTTCGTCCGAAGTCATTATTCTCCGTACCGGTGGAAACCTTTCGTACCCTGCAATAGCCCAGTGCCTGATTGCCGTTCATAAGCTGGGTACCAGCTACCATATGGCGATTGGATTTCTCGGAGATATAATTCGTAGTATTCAGGTAATGAGCCTCTTCACTGGTTAAGGATATCTCAACTCCTCCAATTAAGTCGACAATCTTTTGAAATGCATCAAAATTAACCAGGCAATAACCATCCGGCTTAACTCCGAAGTTTAAATTAATTGTTTGATAAAGAAGATCAATGCCTCCCTTGGGATAAGCAGAATTCAGTTTATTATCGCTATATCCCGGAATCTGGACATACAAATCACGCATTAAGGAGGTGAGTTTTAGGGTATGATTTTTTGTGTTAAGCGTTGCTAATATCATGGAGTCCGTATTCTTAGCCCCTTCGATTTCCTCAACTCCGATTAATAGAATGTTAATGACGGATTTCGATGCCGGATTGGGGTCATTAAAATTGCTTACTTCCTTACTGTCCGTTGACTGGGTGTTATCCGA
>DATMUM010000221.1:0-2708 GCA_035564175.1 Mobilitalea sp. | reverse complement strand
CCTGGAAGTGCTGCAGCATATCAGAATAGTTAAACCGGATATGCCGGTAATCATGTTGACCGCGATTAGTGATGAACAGACACAAGTGAAGGCGTTCAACCTATATGCGGATGATTATGTGATTAAGCCTGTTTCGCCCCTCATTCTTTTAAAACGTATGGAGACGATTTTACGCAGAGTCAAATTCATTGATAGAAAGTCGGAGAAAATGGAGGGTTTGTATCTGAATGACGATGCCTATCAGGCATTCTATGATAATGTTCCCTTGCAGCTTACGTTGAGTGAATTCCTGCTTTTGCAGACACTTAAGAAAGAGGCCGGCAGAGCGTTTACGAGAGAACAGCTAATTCTCCGGATATTTAATGAGGATTATATCGGTAATGACCGAATTATTGATGCACATGTGAAAAATCTCCGTAAAAAACTGCCGCATAATTATATCAAGACAGTGATCGGTGTAGGTTATCAGTTCAATGAGGAATAGGCACAAATAACTCAAAGGCAGGGATGTTAGTTTAAAAAAAAGAAAGGTATGGGCCAATCGATGAATTTATCCAGAAAAACGCTTATTTACAGCTCTATCATATCGGTGATCATCGTATCCTTGATCATAGGATATTTTATTCTTATGCTGCCGTCCCTCTACGTCAATTACATGCAGGAGAGAAATTATGAATCCTTTGTCGAACTTCAGAGAGGTTATATGAAATCAGGAAGCTATGAGAACCTTGAAGTAATAAATCCGTCCGGAACGGCAACGGTTGAAATTCCTCTGACGGGAAATACATTTTATCTAACGAATAAATTAATACGGATAACGGTCGAAGTTAAGAATAAGGATTTACAGGATCTCATCGATAAAATCAGATATTACGCTAATCATAAAGATAAGATAAAAGATATCAGCAAAGAGGATTTTAATCTTACAAAAATAAAGGATGACCTGTTAGGAAATAAAGAGTTAACGGATAACTATCCATTAAAATTCGAATTTAAATTATATAAGAATGAAAATGTATTTCAGCAGCAGACTGCGAAAACCCATATAGTATCGGATGATCTGATGGTTTTCGAAACCAATGTTACGGACGGTCAAAATTACTATACCAGCTACATAGCTTTGGGGCTGGCAGATAATGCGATCGACATTTCCTTCATGCCTATTATGACTCCAAGGATGGATGAGATAAGGCCTGTCGTATTCCAAAGTCTGCCTATGATCGTCGCGGTTGCCTTACTGCTTGTATTAGTATCTTCCCAGGTATTTTCAAGGCTGATTATCAACCCGATCATAAAGCTTGCAAACCATGCGGAATATATGAAGGAGGCAAAGAATCTCAAGCTGGAATCAATTACACTCAGCGGTCATGATGAGATCAGCAGCTTAGGGGAAAGCCTGAACGGACTTTATCAGAAGATACAGGAAAGCTATCAGGAGCTGGAGGTTAAGAACCAGTATCTGGCTGAGGAGAATAAGAGACAGGAGGTATTCCTTCGCGCATCCTCACATCAGCTTAAGACACCGATTACCGCGGCACTGCTGTTGGTGCAGGGTATGATCAATGAAGTAGGAAAATATAAGGATGTCAAAGAGTACCTGCCTCAGGTAAAGCAACAGCTTCTATCCATGCAGAAGATCGTAGAAGACATCTTGTATCTAAATCACTGCTCGCAGAACCTGCAGATGGAGCTCATTTCGGTTCCCGAGTTGATGGAAGAATGTATGAATTCCTATCATGTTCAGATCGAAGAGAAGGCATTAAATATCATGATGGATGGTCAGATGCCACAGATTGAGACTGACCGTGAGCTTTTAAGAAAGATACTGGATAATTTACTATCCAATGCAGTATATTTCACACCGGAAGGCGGCAGGATTAAAGTTTCCTATGAGGATCACCGGCTGTACATCATAAATTATGGCGTTACCATTGATGAAGAACTGCTTCCGCATGTATTTGAACCGTTCGCTACGAGTGCTAATGAGAAGGCCTCAACTATTAATAACAGAAAGGGACATGGCTTAGGATTATACGTGGTTTCCTATTATGCAAAGTTCTTACACTGCCAGGTGAAGCTTCATAATATAGATAACGGAGTTATGGCGGAACTAAATTTCATGACTAGTGAAGAAGATTAATAAATAATTTAAACTAACAATCAAGATGCCGCAAAGTGGCATCTCAAAAAAACCTAAGTGAATTAAGTTTACATTAATAATATACCTGCCCTTTGAATTAGGGGATGTTGCAAAATATATTAGTTTTGATTTCGAGTTCGTGAACTAATCTCCTTTTCGATATTTTTCTGTGCCTTGCCTGGATGAAGCAGGTAACGGCTGACAGGCACATAGTTACACAGAAAAAATCTTAAAGGAGATTATGCTTCACTTCTCGAAACTTAAATTCTATGAATTTTGCAACATCCCCTTCGAGGTGTGAATTTTGCTTTATATAATTCGCTTTATCCACATGGAATCTTCATCCGAAATTCATACGGCTTTGTTATAATCAAGGAAAGTAAAACATTGAAATCATGAAAGGATGGGAGATTATTTATGATTATCATTAATAATGTGCAGGTTAAATATGGGAGTCAGCTTGCTTTATCGTTAAATGAACCGCTTACGTTCGCGGACGGTGACCGGATTGGCATTATCGGATCGAATGGTGCAGGAAAGACAACGCTTGTAAAATCAATTCTGGGAT
>DATMUM010000220.1:0-8735 GCA_035564175.1 Mobilitalea sp. | reverse complement strand
AGCTCGCATTGTATCTGTGTTGGCTGATACTGCTTCATCTTACCGCCGATCGACAGATTTGCCCGAAAATCATGATCCTCGGAATAACGGTACATGCTTGCAATAACCTGCTTACCAACGACCTGAAGCCGGATATCCCTTCCATAGCTGGTCTTAACAAATTCCTGAAAGATCAGAGGCTTCATCCCACACTGCTTCACCTGGCTCTGCAGTTCCTCGTAATTATGAACGAGATAAACCTGTTGACCGAAGGAGCCGAAGCACTCCTTGACGACCATGGGAAAACCAATCCGATCAGCGATATTCTGAAGAAAATGATAATTCGTATATCCGATGTTATCAAAGGTCTTTGGTGCCACTATAGTCCTTGGCATCGGTATTCCCTGATTCATCAGCGTCAGATGGGTTAGAGATTTATCATCGCAGATACCGATTGCTTTGGAAGAATTATATACCGGATAACCCAACTGTTCCAGATAGTATGCTAATTTCACATCCTTATCCCAGAATAGGATAAAATCAGCGAACTTATCCGGATGATCGGCTCCTGTAATGTCCATAATAAGCTCTGCATTTGTTTTTAGCTGCAGTTCTATATTCTGCCTTTTTGCAGCGTCCAGAAGCCACCTATGAATCTCATTAAATTTATTCAAATGCAGAAATTCATTCACTACTAATATGCCGGTTATCATGTCAATTCCTACCTTCATTCTTTTAATAACTCTTAATACTCTTCCAGATACTGCTCAAACTGCTCCTGTGACATCAGAATCTTTCTTGGTTTGGTTCCCTCTTCCGCTCCTACCACTCCGGCTTCTGCCAGCTGATCCATAATTCTGGCTGCACGGTTAAAGCCGATTTTATACACTCTCTGAAGCATACCAATCGATGCCTTATCCTTTTCAATGATGAATTTACCTGCTTCCTCAAAGTATTCGTCCCTGCCGTCACCGCTTCCCTGTAATGACGAATCACCTGCTTTAGCATTGTTTATCTTATCATGAATGTCATCACTGTAATTAGCTTCACTGTTATTCTTCTTTAAGAACTCTACTACGGAGCTTACTTCCTTATCACTGATAAATGCTCCCTGAATACGTACCGGCTTGGGATATCCGGAGGGGAAGAACAGCATATCTCCTTTGCCGAGAAGCTTTTCTGCACCGGAGCCGTCGATGATGGTTCTGGAATCAATTGCCGAGGATACTGCAAATGCAATTCTGGATGGAATATTGGCTTTAATGACACCGGTGATAACATTGACGGACGGCCTCTGCGTAGCAATGATCAGGTGAAGGCCGGCTGCTCTTGCAAGCTGAGCCAGACGACAGATTGCGTCCTCGACTTCACCAGGAGCTACCATCATAAGGTCCGCTAACTCATCGATAATAATTACAATTTGCGGAAGCTTCTGATAATTCTCATCATTCAGGTATTCTACTTCGGATACCTTCTCATTATAACCCTTCAGATCCCTAGCTCCGACATCTGCGAACTTCTTATACCGTTCCGTCATCTCCATAACAGCCCAGTTCAGTGCAGCTGAAGCCTTCTTCGGGTCCGTTACAACCGGGATCAGCAGATGCGGAATACCGTTATATACATTTAACTCAACCACCTTGGGATCCACCATGATCAGTCGTACATCCGAAGGCTTTGATTTATATAGGATACTCATAATAAGCGTATTAATACATACGGATTTACCGGAGCCGGTTGCACCTGCAATCAGTAAATGGGGCATTTTTGCAATGTCCGTGATAATAGTTTGTCCACCGATATCCTTACCTACCGCGAAGGCAACACCGGAGGGATGTTCCGTAAATTCCTTACTTTCAATCATTTCCCGGAAGGCTACCATGGAATTTTCTTTGTTAGGAACTTCAATGCCAACTGCCGCTTTACCCGGAATCGGGGCTTCAATTCTGATATCGGCAGCCGCTAAATTAAGCTTGATGTCGTCAGCCAGACTGGTTATACGGCTGACCTTAACTCCCAGTTCCGGCTGAAGCTCATATCTGGTAACTGCCGGTCCGACACTGGCATTCGTAATCGTTACATGCACTCCGAAGCTCTCAAAGGTACTCTGAAGCTTCATCGCAGTTTCTTTTAATTCCTTGTCCGTCATCCCGCCCTTGGTAATCTTCGCTTTCGGAGCAGTAAGCAGGTTGGTTGGAGGTAATATATATTCTTTCTGCTGGGATGTCTGAGAGATACCAAGATCTTCTACATCCGTCGTATCCATCTCGCCCTGATGAGGTTTTTGCTCTACACGCGTCTCTTTTTTAATTACTTCTGTCTCATGCTTAATTACTTCTGAAGGCTGATCCTTCACATCCTCTTCGTAATCTGAGTGACCAAATTTATTGCGAAGCTCCTCTTCATAAGTAGGAAGAGGCCCGGAGTTTTCCATTCCTGCAAATCCCTTGGAGAAATTTATCGTATCTTCCACTTCGTCTTCAAACAAATTATGAAAGTTTAGTATCGGTAATTCATCTTCATTCACAGGAAGCTCTTTCTTCAGCTTTTGATCCTTTAGCTTATTAGAAGAATCCTTCGCCAGGCCATTATTCGTCCCATTCTGGATATTTTTATTACCACCTGCAGTTTTCTGAAGTGTCGGATCCAATACAAAGGTTTTTGGTGGTCTTCTGCCGTTATCTGAATCAATAACCTGTAAATCAAGCTCTTCCTGCTGCTCTTCCTGCTGCTCTTTCTTAAGCCTCTGATACTCCATTCTCTCTTTCAGTGAAGACTTACTCTTATCAGCAAGATAGGTAAATATTGCTTTCCCTGTAATCACCGTAATTGCGATCAGCATCACAGCAATGAATATTATGGAAGAAGCAAGTGGATCGAACAGGCTACAGAAAATCATGACCAGAATTCCGCCTAAGATACCACCGCCGTTGCGATTATCACTCGAATTCTTAAAGTAATCGAAAATTCCGGTTGATGGATCATACTGTGATGTTAACATTTGGATAAAGGCAGCCAGGGTAATAAAGAAAACCAGTGCACTGATAATCTTTCTTCCGGCTTTACGACTTCCCAGGTTGGAAATATGGAAAGCAGTCAGAAAGAAAATTATAAAAGGGAGAATAAAGGCCTCTAAGCCAATTAACCCAAAGATGATTCCACTAACAGCCTTACCTACAGCTCCGCTTAAGTCAAAGTTACTTAAAAATAGTAAAATAGAAACAACCAGTGCTACAACCAGGATGATTTCATCCTGCACAGCACCGCTTTCTTTCACACTCATCTGTTTTTGTGTCTGATTTTTTTTCTTTTGTGTATTCGATGTTTTTTTCTTGTTCTGTCTGGGAGCCATTCGTTACTTATTCCTCCTACCCCTCCGAATAAAACCTTATAAAGCAGCTAGTTATGATTATCAGCTTATTAAGCTATTCTTAATATGTATAAATCATCCCGACTTCTGAAAATTCTAAAATACAAAATAGCTGATTAATGCAAATGTTCCGATCAGGAAGCAATAGTAAGCGAAATATTTGAATTTCTTACCTCTTACAACTACAAGCATGGTCTTGATGCTAAAATATCCTACAGCCGCAGCTACTATTGTTCCTACCAAATAATTCATTAAATCGTTCTGAGATACCAGGTTCATGGAAAAATCCTTTAACTCCAGAACCACTGCTCCTAATACCGCCGGAATTGACATGATAAAGGAATATTTCACAGCGAAATTCCTATCCAAACCTAATAATAGTGATGAAGTAATTGTACAGCCTGATCTGGATAGACCAGGAAGTATCGCAAGACCCTGAGCAACACCAATCAATCCGGCATCCTTATAGCTTACTGTCTCTTCTGTCTTCTTACCTATTTTAGCACGATCTGCGATAACCAGAAGTAATCCGGTAAGAATAAGACAAAGACCAGGAACCAGGAGGGTCTCACCTGCTATTTCTATAGCACTTTTAAATACAACACCGATAATACCGGTAGGAATTGTTGATACAATAATCAGCATTACAAATCTGCGATATGGAGTGGAAATCACTTTTTTATATTCCACTTTCTCTTTCGAAGCAGTATTCTTTATAAAGCGAGCACAGTTAGCAAAGAAATCACCGATAATTTTAAATCCTTCCTGTATTAACTCCCAGATATCCTTCCAAAATACAATAAATATTGCTATTAAGGTGCCCAAATGTAATAATACATCAAATAATAATCCTGTATCTGTCTGAATATGTAAAACATGCCTCATGATTGCCAAATGTCCATCACTACTGATCGGCAAAAATTCTGCTATCCCTTGTACAATTCCCATGATAATCGATTTAAATAAATCCATTAAGTTGCCTCCTGATGAATACTTTATTGGTAACACTAGTAATTTCAGTTAAATCTTATCCAAAATTTATTATACCTTTAATAAAAATGATATGCAAGACAAACTTGTTCTCGAAAGAAGCAGGTCTATGACAGAAACTAAGAAAAAAACAGGTTTATTTAAGAGTTATTTTCTCTTAATAAACCTGCTTTTGTCTATTGTAATAATCTTATTAACAAACCAAAACCAATCCATTTTACCTATTTTAGAACGTTAATTTGAGCTCTTACTTCATATCCCTGTAGCTCTTACCCGGTACATATTCATCCTTCAGATAATCCAGCATATCCGTAGAATTTACGCGTTCGATAACGTAATTCTCTCCATCCCTGCGGGTGACAATTCGTCCATTCGGCAAGAGTACTTCCCTGTATTCCGGCTCATTATCTGCTGCAGCTGTTGGTGCGCCCTTTTTCGTCTGATCAAAAACACCTGGAGCTGCATAGATTCGTTCCAACGGTCTTACTGTATAAAGCATATCAATCAGCCCTCTCCTTCTTTGGCATCAATCGCATCAATCATTTCATTAATCTTGCCGAGTGCTTCCTTAATTCCGCCAACTTCATTGATAATTCCCATTTTTACTGTCTCTTCACCAACTAGGATGGATCCCACATCCTTTGCCAGCTGGCTGGTATCCAGCATCATATTACGGAAATCATTATAAGAGATATTCGAATGTTCAACTACGAATTTAATGATACGATCCTGAATCTTCTCAAAATATTCGAAGGTCTGTGTGACACCGATCACTGTTCCGTTCATGCGAACCGGATGGATGATCATCGTCGCAGTCGGAACGATATAACTATAATTTGCCGATACAGCCAACGGAACTCCAATGGAATGGGAACCGCCCAGTACTAATGAAACGGTTGGCTTACTAAGGGAAGCTATCATTTCCGCTATGGCCAGACCTGCTTCGACATCACCGCCTACGGTATTAATCAGGATTAATAATCCATCAATTTCAGTGCTGTCTTCAATGGCAGCCAGCTGTGGTAAAACATGCTCATATTTGGTGGTTTTATTATGTTGTGGCAGGCATTCATGCCCTTCAATTTCACCTATAACAGATAACAGATGTATTTTGTGATCCCTTTTCCCGCTCTCCAGCACAGTCTGTCCATATTCACTGATTTTCTGATCCTTCAGATCTTCATTTTCTTTTACGACCTTTTCATTCTCCTGGTCCTGCTGAGTTTTTGTTTCCTTATCTCCACGGCCATTATCATCCCTGATTGTCCTGCTTTTCTGCAAATCATTTTCCAGTAATAGATCTTTCTGCATGAATTTCTCCTCTTTTCTCAAGTTTATATGACTTTAAATTCATGAATCGATGTGTATTCGAATAGAATTCCTCCCGAATATTATGTGATAAAGTCAATGTTTTATACTGAAGCAATTTTTATCAATTAAGGATGTGAATGTTACATGTAAATAACGCTTTATAATATGACGTTGTAATGTCATATTAATTTTGATAAAATAAAAGTAAACTTTATCTATCAAAGGGAGCCAGTAAAGCATGCAGATCAATCGCTTATTTGAAATCGTGTACATTCTTATGAATAAGAAAAATGTTACTGCCAAGGAACTTGGCGAGCGCTTTGAGGTATCACAAAGAACAATATACCGTGATATTGAGACCCTATGTCAGGCGGGAATTCCCATTTATACCAATAAGGGCAAAGGCGGCGGAATCTGTCTGATGGAACACTTCGTTTTGAATAAATCCGTCCTTTCGGACCAGGAGCAGAAGGATATCCTTTCTGCATTACAGGGTTTTAAGGCTGCCAATTATACGGATACCGACCAGATTCTATCCAAGCTAAACTCTCTGTTCGGTAATAAAAATCCCGACTGGATCGAAGTAGATTTCTCTTATTGGAACAGCAATGAAGAGGATAAAAGAAAATTCCATCAATTAAAAGATGCCATCCTGAATTATCAGGTAATCCAATTTGATTATTATAATTCCTATGGTCAGGAATCAAGCCGTACCCTGGAGCCACGTAAATTGATCTTCAAAGGACAGGCCTGGTATCTATCCGGTTATTGCAGAGATAAGAAATCCTTTCGTTTCTTTAAGATATCGAGGATCAAGGGATTAACAATAACTTCTGAAATCTTTACTCCGATGCCCTATCAAGAACCAGAGGACGAGCCTCAAGCCCGCATTAGCCAGCAGACGACTGAGGTGGTACTGAAGGCTGCTGCTTCCATGGCATATCGTGTCTTCGATGAATTTCCGGCAGAAACTGTCCAGAGACAGGAGGATGGCAGCTTTCTCATTCATACGAAATTATTCGCCGGAGGCTGGATCTATGGGTATCTGATGTCTTATGAAGATCAGCTCGAAGTCCTTGAGCCCGTCGAACTTCGTAATGATATTATCAAACGTTATAAAAATGCATTAAATAATTATAATATGACGTACTAGTGTCATATTTAACATGCTACTATGAATCCAGATTGGTAAACAGCTTGGCTGCGGATACTGCTCAGTTAAGTATTTACCTTTTGATGAATTATAATAAGAAAGGATGTTTACAAAATGGATAAGATCGATTACAAAATATTGAACAAGGAGTTATATGCTCCAAAGAATGAGCCCACCGTTATTGAAGTACCTGTCATGAACTTTATCATGGTTAATGGTCATGGTAATCCCAACGAAGAAAACGGGGAATATCAGAAGGCGGTGGAATTACTGTATGCTCTGACCTATACCATCAAGATGAGCCGAAAGATGGGTTCAAAGAACTCCGATGACTTTACCGATTATGTTGTTCCCCCATTAGAAGGACTGTGGTGGCTGACGGATAAGAATGATATGGATTTTACTAAGAAAAATAAATATTGCTGGATTTCCATGATACGTCAGCCGGAGTTTATAACTCAGGAGGAGTTTATGACAGCACAAAAAGAGGTTATAAAGAAAAAGCCTGATCTTGATCCATCGAAAGCCAGATTAGAAACCTTTCAGGAGGGCCTCTGTATACAATGCATGCATATCGGTCCCTATGATGCTGAACCGGCTACTATTGCCAAAATCGACGAGTTTATGATACAAAATGGCCTTGTCAGTGACGTTGGCTCCTCCTTATCAGATGGAAACATACGAAGACATCACGAGATTTATCTCTCTGATCCTAGAAAAGCAAATCCAAGCACTATGAAAACAATCCTGAGACATCCGGTAAGAAAATGAATACCATACCTGCAAAAACGATAATAACTAAAAAACCCGATACCTCCTGGTTCGGAACAGATTATAACATGAATATCTATAAGGGTTGCTGCCACGGCTGTATTTACTGCGACAGCCGCAGCGACTGTTATCAGATTCCGGAGTTTGATACTGTCCGTGCAAAGGAAAATGCTCTGTCCATCATACAGGAGGAGCTTCGCAAAAAAACAAAGTCCGGAGTAATCGGAACAGGCTCCATGAGTGATCCCTATAATCCATACGAAAAACAATATGGCCTGACGCGGAAAGCACTGGAATTGATTGATACCTATCATTTTGGTGTCGGCATAGCTACAAAAAGTGATCTGATCAGCAGGGATATTGATATTCTCAGAAGAATTCAAGAGCATTCACCGGTAATCTGTAAAATAACCATCACAGCCTATGATGATGCACTCAGCAGAAAAATCGAGCCCCTGGTCAGTACCTCCTCAAAGCGTTTTGAAGCTGTCTGCAGGTTATCGGAAGCAGGAATCTTTACCGGAATACTAATGATGCCACTTCTCCCCTATCTGACGGATAACGAGGATAATGTACGAAGCATCCTCCATGCTGCCATCCAGTGCGGTGCGAAATTCATCTACCCTCTCTTTGGACTTTCACTTCGAAGTGGTCAACGGGAATATTTATACGGGAAGTTTGATGAATTATTTCCTGAGCTTCGGTTAAAACAGGCGTATTCCGGGTTATATGGTTCATCCTATGAATGTCACAGCCCGAATGAGAAAGAACTCCATACTCTTTTTGTACAGGAATGCCAAAAGGCAGGGATCCTGTATCGTATGGAGGATATTATTGCAGCTTATAAAAATGGCTATGATTATGAGCAATTATCGTTATTTTCATAAGAAAAGCGGAGAATATTATGAATTACTCTCCTAACAATGGACTATTTGGGGTCCCTGTATGGTGTAATTCATAAAAGCTCCGCTTTCATAATTCTTCTAATAATTATATTGCTGTTCTTCTGATTAAGTTGATAATTACACCTTTAGCTTCAATCGTCAGATATTACTATTCAGTCAGTTATATCTGCTATTCAGTCAGTTATCTGTTATTCATTCAGATATCTACTATCCAACCAGATATCTAGATATTTCTATTCATCCATATATTTCCTTT
>DATMUM010000219.1:0-37270 GCA_035564175.1 Mobilitalea sp. | reverse complement strand
TTTGAGTATACATTATCTTCCATAACTTTCATATTTGTTCTTCTTACACCATTGTTAACGATGAGATTGATGGCAGAAGAAAACAAACAGAAGACCGATCAATTATTACTCACATCACCGGTAACAGCAACTTCCATTGTTGTAGGTAAATTACTTGCCGTAGTTACCATATTTGGAAGTGTAATGCTGGTTACCTGTTTCTATCCGCTTATTTTATCTCATTATGGAACAGTTACATTAGCAACAGCATATTCAGCGATACTTGCATTCGTATTACTTGGTGCTGCATATCTCTCCATGGGTTTGTTTATTTCCGCCCTGACTGAGAGCCAGGTAATAGCAGCCGTTATTTCCTTTGTTGCGTTCCTCTTTACATTACTAATGCAAGGTATTGCTAATATGATTCCTTCTGATAATAAAACAGCAGTTGGTATCTTCACTCTGATCATCATAGTCATTGGTGTTATCTTATACCGTATGATGCGCAACCTGACTGTATCGGTTATCCTCGGAGTTCTTGCAGAGGCTGGTTTGCTCGCGGTTTATTTTGTGAAACCTACTTTATTAGATGGTTCCGTTGGAAATTTATTTGGATGGATATCTGTAGTTTCCCGCTTTGATAATTTTAAATTAGGTTTATTTGATGTATCTGGAATTGTATATTACTTAAGTATTTGCGTCTTGTTTGTATTTTTATCGGTACAAGTTATTAAAAAGAAGAGATGGAGCTAGGGAAAGGAGAACGATACAGTGAAAACAGAAAATAATGAGAAAAAGCAAATTAATGTTATCGGAAATATTAAAGCATCCTTTTCCGGAAGAAAGTTTCGCAGTGGAGCTTACACAACCATAATATCCGTAGTTGTAATTATAATGGTTCTGGTTGTCAATCTGATTGTTACAAAAATGAACATCCAGTTCGATTTAAGCTCTCAGAGTATGTATACCTTAACTAAGGATACGAAGGATCTGGTTAGCAGCTTAAAAGATGATATTACCATCTATTATATGGTTCAGCCGGGCAATGAACAGGCTGAGTTTGAGAAAATAGCAAAGTTGTATGATAAGTTATCGAATAAAATTACCCTGGTTAATAAAGATCCGGTTCAATATCCGCAGTTTGCTTCTAAGTATGTAGATGATACAGTTGCTGAAAACAGCTTTATTGTTGTTAATAATACAAACGACAGAGCAAAATACATTGCAAGCTCAGATATGCTGATCCAGGAGCTGGATTATACCACTTATCAATATAAGACGACAGGTATTGATGTTGAAGGTAAGATTACCTCTGCTATCCAGTATGTTACTACAGAGGATCTTCCTATCATGTACACAACGACAGGTCATGGAGAGGCTGATAACAGCGATTCCTTTACGAAATCAGTAGGAAAAATGAATATTAATATTCAGACACTTTCCACTGTAACCCAGAGTACTATTCCGGAGGATTGCGGTATTCTGTTCATCAATACTCCTCAAAGTGATTTTTCCGATGCAGAAACCACGATGATCAAGGCTTATCTGGATAAAGGCGGTAAAGTACTTGTAACCTTGGATTATAATGCATCCAAGCTTCCAAACTTTTTATCCATCTTAGATTATTATGGCATTAAGATGTCCGAAGGCATTGTTCTTGAAGGAGACACGAATAAATATGCCTCAGGTTATCCGCACTACATCATTCCGAACATTGAAAGCCATGACATTACCACCAAGGTAACCAGCAGTAATGTTCCCGTATTTATGCCTATTTCTTCAGGCTTAACCGTTTCTGATTCAAAGAGAAGCTCTTTAACAGTAACACCGTTATTAACAACCTCAGATTCCTCCTTCTCAAAAGTGAATGTCGAAAGTACTACTTCAACGAAAGAAGACGGAGATATCAGCGGACCCTTTGATTTAGGTGTTGTTTCAGAAGCAAAATATAATGACGTAACTTCTGACTTGGTAGTATATTCATCCGTATACACCTTTGCAGATGATACGGCAACCTATGGTAATAGCTCCCTCTTAACCGGTACCATCGGATATCTTGCAGGAGATATGCAGACTTTATCCATTCCTACTAAGAGCTATGGAGATACCTATGTTACCGTTACACAGTTACAGGCAATCATGTGGGGAGCTGTTATAATTATTATTATACCGGCATTCATCTTAATCACAGGCGGTGTAATCTGCTATAAAAGGAGGAGAAAATAATGACAAAAAGAAAGAAAAGAAACGCTATTACGCTGGTTTCCCTTCTTTTGGCATTAGCAGCTTTAATCGGAGTATATGTCTGGTACAGCAATAAGCCGGCAAAGGATAACTCTGATACAGCTACCTCAACCATTGACCTGGCAACAGTTGACACGACTAAATTAAGTTCTTTACATTATATTAAGGATGATGCAGATATTACCCTGGTACAAAAGGATGATAGCTGGATATCCCAGGATGAACCGGACCGCCCGATTAATCAGGATTATGTAAAAGCAATTCTGACTGCAATCAATGATATTAAAGCGGACCGTGTTATTATGGAAAAGCCAGATAATCTTGCTGATTACGGACTTGCTGAACCGGTAGCTTCTCTTCAGGCAACAATGACAGATGGGACAACCGTAACAGTTAAGATCGGTAATGCAACAAGCGATTCCAAAGGCTATTACGGTATGGTTAATGATGACGGGAAAGTATACCTGTTACCGGTTGAGATGGGATCAGCACTCCAGTATAACAATACTCAGATGACTGCTGTTATTACAGGACCTGAAATTACTGCAGCTAACATCAGCCATATCACAATCACCAACCGTGACGGACAGGATTTTGATTTAAACTATATAGATGACAAATCTTTGGACAACACGGGTAATAACTTATACTCATGGAATATCATAAAGCCGTACGGAAAGGGTTATACGGCAGACAGCACGAAGGTATCGGATCTGCAAAGTAATTATACTACCTTTACGTATACCAGCTGTGTTGATTATAAGGGTGAAGATTTAAGCAAGTATGGCTTAGATGACCCGGCAGCCTCCATCTATGTCGGTTATTATACAACCACTACTGAGGCTCTGCCTACTCCTGAGACAGATCCGACGACTGGTGAATCAATTACAGAAAAGACTACTTATGATAACCATGACTATAAGGTATTTGTCGGCAACAAGGATGCAGATGGCAACTACTATGTAAGAATTGATGGCTCCAATGCTGTATATACCATCAGTGCAGATTCCATTGATAAAATGCTGCAGGTTGATGCGTTCAGTATATTAAATCCTTATGTATTAATACCGAATATTGATACAGTGGATAAGATAGTATTTGATATCGCAGGTACCACCTATACCATGGATATTAAACGTACGGCCCAGAAGAATTCGGATGGTACAGACGAAACTGTCGCTACTTACTATTATAATGGTAATGAAGTGAAAGAGGACTCCTTCAAGAGCTTATATCAGCAAATGATTTCTGCCCAATACGATACAGAAATCAAAGATACTGTTTCAACGGATGGAGTAGCTCCTTACATGTCAATGAGCTTCCATATCTTTGGAGATAATGAAAGAACAATTTCAGCTTCCTTCCTGCCTTACAATGACAGCTTCTATATCGTTCAGAAGGACGGCGAAACCCGTTTCTTCGTAGATAAGAAAAAGATTGACGCTATTGCGGCAGCAGTAAGCCAGTTCACAGACTCAACCACAACGCAATAATTACAAGCATTATTCATGGGAAGTTCATTTGGTGAACTTCCCATTTTTTTGCCTTTGCCGGTTGTATATATAATCTGGCTAAATCAATTTCAAAATCGGATAAGTCAGATAAACTTGTACGAATATTAAGCTGCTTGTTATAATATATTAGCATATGAGATAAACTAGCGATGCAATAAGGGGTTCATCAGACCTGGAACAGGAGCAGCAATGAGTATAAAAAGAAAGCTTATGTTAATCGGAATATGTATTGCAATCATTGTCGTAGTTTTTACGATTAATGTCATGCGCAAGGTACAGGAAGACAAGCAGGAAGGAATTCTTAAGGATACGGTTAAGGAGAATGTGATAACTCGGGCTGAAGCGTACCGTTTACTGAGTTATCTGGAGTATAACAAAGCAGAAAGAGAGGCCTTGCCCCTTGGAATTACATATGCAGACAGTAAGATGTCGGACTGGTATGATTCTTATGTAAACGCCGTTTGGAAAATGGGCCTCATTGAGGGTAATATAACGATTGCCCCTAAGGCGGCTTTGACTTATGGTGATTGTAAGCAATTAATAGATAATTTGATTATAAAAAGCCCCGAATATCAATCTGTTTATGAAGGGCTGTCCTTTGATTTTTCTAAAGCAGAGGAGGACATGTTAATACCTCAGTTCCTTGAAATATATCAGGCATTACTTTCTGCCATACCAAAGGACGAACTACGTGTGACCGAGGAAACACTCTTTGTTCTTGGCCGGGAGGTTACCGAGGACGGTATCGACCGTATGGTAACGGATCAGGGTAAATATTATTATCAGGATGCCAAGAGTTATGAAGAGTATCTTAATAAAGAAGCTGATGGAAATAAGAGTGCAGCTGCAAAGGTAACCGGTGGGGTACAAGTAACAGCTGCTGCTCAGGATACTAATACGGCAAATTCTGCAGATGATACCACTGTCACTGAAGGAGCTGATAATTCTACTGATAAGAATAATACGGAAGCTGTAACGAATGATGAGGCCTTAGTCACCCAAGGCAGCCAGACAAGCCTGATTGACCGGTATATGGATGAAAATATCCATATTCATGCCTGTGAACAGGAAATAGTATATATCACATCAGCAACTACAGAGAAGACAGTATTACATAATGTTTGGATAAAGCAAGGGAATGGCACGCTTGTAGATACGTTCGTGAATGGAATTGATAAGGGCTTCACGGCAGAATATAAGCTTTCCTCCAGCATCGAGAAGGTTGTTGGCGATATTACGATTGAGAATAAAAAGGTAATCCAAATCAGTGTCAAGCCGGATATGATCCAAGGGAAGGTATTACGTTCCGGCGAGGATTTCATTGAAATTGAAGGCTATGGTGAAATACCCCTTGAGGAGGATTATAAGATATATAAAATTTATGGAACCTTATCCATGGAGCCCACAGGGAGCATTCTTGTCGGCTATGAGAATACGGATTTTATAGTGTCAGGGGGTAAGATCAGTGCCGCATTAATAACTGAGAATATTAAGGCAGAGAATATCAGAGTTCTGATCCAGACGACTAAATATAAAGATATTTATCATAAAAAGGTTGAATTTACGGCAACGGAAGGTTTTACAGTCAGCAGCAAGGAGATCTCCAATACTTATAAAGCAGGTGACATTGTAACTGTTGAACCGGGGAATGAATTGTTGAAGGATGGAAGAATTACAATTAAGACGGTATCGGAAGAAGGTAAGATTCAGTTATTATCCATTGAACGGTCCTGCGGTAATCCGAAGTACCGCGGAAGCATTGAAATTGCAGAGGACGATAATGGCCTGCTGGTTATCAATGAACTGCCGCTGGAGGAATATCTGTATGCTGTTATTCCCAGTGAGATGCCTACCAGCTATGGCGATGAAGCTTTAAAGGTACAGGCAGTCTGCGCCCGAAGCTACGCTTATAAGCATCTTCTTGCCAACAGTCTGAGCCAGTATGGGGCACATGTGAACGACAGCGTGGATTTTCAGGTTTATAATAACGTTGCTGAAAATGAAGATTCCATTCTGGCGGTAAAAGATACTTATGGAAAGGTAATTGAATACGCCGGTGATGTCATCAATGCTCTCTATTTCTCAACCTCCTGCGGACATACTGCGCAGGCCTCCGGAGCTTGGTCCAACAGGACAGATCTTCCATACCTGAATGGAAAGCTGCTGGTGGCAGAAGCCGATGGGGATGGAGCAGAGGTACAGACTCAGGAAACAAGCCAGTTTGAAGACTTATCTTCAGAAGATATTTTTAAGAGTTTTATAACATCAACCGATGTTACAACCTATGACAGCGGTTTTTGCTGGTATCGCTGGAAGGTAACCATGAGTGTGAAGGATATTAAGAAGGTAATAGACAGCAATCTGGCCAGCCGGTATGAAGCCAATCCGGAGACCGTACTTACGATGGCAATTGAAGCAAAGGATGGGAAAGAGGCTGTATTTGAAAGTAAACCGGTGGATACCGTCGGAAACATTGTGGATATAACAGTGTTAAAACGGGAAAGCAGTGGAATGATTTCAGAATTACTGATTAGCGGAAGTGAAAATACCATTAAGGTTCGTACCGAATATAATGTTCGGGCATTGTTAGCTCCTCTATATAATACGGTTACAAGACTCGATGAAAGTGAAATGGATAACCTTGCTCTGCTGCCCAGCGCCTTTTTCACAATGGATAAAGAAGAGAAGAATGGGAAGTTGAACAGTGTGAGCATAACCGGTGGCGGATATGGACACGGCGTGGGTCTTAGCCAGAATGGTGTAAAAGCAATGGTGGATGCAGGCAAGACTTATGAGGAGATTGTAAAGTATTTCTATGAAGGAACTGAGATGGGATATATATATCAATAGCAGGTTTAAGACGATTTACGGTATAACATCTTGATTTTCTCGACAAGTTCCTTGTTTTCAAACAGCAGGTTAAACTCTGCACCAATAAAGAGGATGTACATACAAAAATACATCCAGAGCATAAAAAGGACGATCGCAGTAAGGCTGCCATAGGTTGAGGTATAATGCGTAAAATTATCAATATAATAAGAAAAGGCATATGAAAAGCCCATCCAACCTGCAGCACAGACCATGGCACCCGGAAGATCGTTCATAATCTTTGCTTTTCTGTTAGGTATAACAACATAAATAATTAAGAAGAACACGACCAGGACGATAAGACCAAGGATAGTTCTCAGACTGATAATAACAAGAGCAGTATCCATGAGTACCGGGAATTTTTCCTCAATCCAGTAATAAAGCTGATTACCAAAGACAAATAATGCCATGGTGGCAATCAACATGATGGCAAATATTAAGGTATAAAAGGCTGAGATGGCACGCAGATAAAAATAATTTCTGGTCTCCTTGATTTCATAAGCTTCATTTAATCCCTTCATGACAGCGAGGAAACCCTTTCCGGCAGACCATAAAGTGGTGATTAAGGTAATGGATATTAAGGTACTGGAAGCGTCGGTATTATAGATTTCTGCAATTATCGTTATCATCATGGAATTGACAGCTGTCGGGAAAATCTCGGTAAGCAGCCTCATCATATCGCTTTCCTTAACAGGAAAGTATTGAACGATACTTAATAGCAACATAATAAACGGAAAAAAAGAGATGATGATAAAAAATGCAGCTTGTGCAGAAAAGGCTGCAATATGATCATCTCTTAATTTCTGTAATAACAAGCCAATTAACTTAACAGTAGATTTTATCATAACATTACTCCGATCTGAAGGACTATGATAAACAATGCGTTGTATTATATTATATGTGGACACATTTTATACTATCCATCTGTAAGTGAATTCGTTATGCCGCTTGGTAAATTAAGTTTTATTGGAAGATAAAGCCTGATATATATACGGTGGCAATCGCTCCCAGTGCAACAATGACAAGGCTTTTTTCCCGGTATAATTGCAATGAACATACCATAAAGTGCAATTCCCATCGCGTTGCTTAAAGAAGAAGGTAAAGCTGCACAGATCATCGCTCCCAGTGCAGTTCCGACAGACCACCCGATAAACGGCCCTGTAATAAGTCCAAGCAGAAATGGAAAGCCTAAGCTTCCCTGCTCCATCGAAGCTACGGTAAAGGTTTCATCAGTAACCCCGAAGCCAATCAACAATCTTCTCGGGAGCGTCATATCTTTTCCTAATCGCTGGGTCAGGGATAAGGACATCAGCATATATCGGATATTAATGATGAAGGTAGTCAGCGTGATCTCAAACAAACTGGCGCCCTGCAGAATGAGATTCGTACCGGCGAACTGTCCGGCTGATGTTAAATTAGACATGGATATAAATATGGCCATCCAGATAGGCATACCTCCGGAAACAGCCATCAGACCAAAAGTAAAAGAGACGGGGAGATAGCCGAGAGCAATCGGAAAACCCCGTTTCAGTCCATATGTAAAGTGTTTATTCAAAACTCCACCTCCATTGATAGAGTATCTGTAAGTATACAGGAAGTCATGGATTATTTCTTAGGAATGGTAATAGAGCCGACAGTAATTGTATTCCAATAATCAAAGTTGATTGTAATTTTGTATTGCTCCTTCAGCTTATTATAAACCGCAGTGAACTGGCTGTCTTCTTCCGCCTGGATTTCTTTCTCAACCTCTTCCTCGTACATATCCGTTGAATTATTATCCTGCATGTGTATGATGTAATATCCGTAAGGAGTAGTAATTACAGGACTGTACTTATCATTTTGCAGGAGAATTGCGGCATCCTGATATTCCTTTTCACACTGGCTATCCCCATAGATAAAATTACGGGTCAGATAGTTAAGATTCGTGTAGTCATTTAAAATACCGTCGAAGCCTTCTCCCTCATCCAGCTTTAAAAGCGCATTTGTTATGGTCTCTTTCGCAGAATTTATTTCCTCCTGGCTTAGTGAGACAAGCTTCTCCTTGTCTGATTTGACGATGGGGACAAAGAGACAGTCAGTTTTATATTCCCTGTAGTCCTCCTTACGAATGTTTTTACGGATGGCATCCTCATCAATTTTAAAACCATTCAACAATTCTAAACGGTATTTATCTCCCAGAGCTTTCTCGTTCATGGTTTCCTGTAATACTTCACGGTTTAAACCGATATTGTTAAGAAAAGCTTCAGAAGTAGTACTGTAAATCTGATCAATCGCTGTCTCATTATCGGACTGCTCCATCTGGGATAGTGTCATTCCCTTCTTGTTTGCCTGATCAGATAGTATTTCATACATGACGACCGTTGCCATAATGGAATTCTTGGCAATTTCTCTCATCGTGGTGCCATTGTATTTAAAGTCCCAATAGCTGTATCCTAAACACTTCTGATAATAAGCCTCGTTCTGGTTGCCATCATTTTCAACCAGATAAATATCATATAAAAAGTCATTCAGATATAATTTTTTATCGTTAATGGTAACGATAGGGACAGGTTTATTGCTGTTACAACCCTCTGTAAGAAAAGCTGCAGAGATCAGAAATATCAGAAGTACTGTTATCTTTTTGCTTATGTTTATCACAGAAATTCCTCCGGGTAATACTGACATATCATACTTATTTATTATTTGTGCGGCATTTTCATTATACGCCAAAGTGTTATAAAAGCAATACCTGCTTATGAAGTTAGATTAATTGGATTTAAGCTAATTAATCATTGAGAAAAAGAGAAAATATGGTATCATAGTTATCAGTTGAATAATAAAAATGATGTAATTTTATTATAAGTCATATGATTAATCAGGAGGATCAAAATGAGCATTACATATCAGGATAAGGAAAAAAGCTTTCTATTGCAGTCAAAATCCGGAACCTATATTTTCCGGATTACCAGAAATAAATATCTGGAGCATGTATACTATGGAGGCAAAATTGAACAGCCGGTGGTGTCAGCTCTTTAAAAAAGTACAGGAAGAGTATCTTTTCAAGCTAATCCGGAGGAGGATTGGACTTTTTCTCTGGATACCATGCCTTCGGAATATCCGGCTTACGGTAATACGGATCTTCGAATGCCTGCTTACCAGGTGCAATTAGAAAATGGAACAAGAATCACGGATCTGTCTTATGAATCCTATGAGATAGTGAAAGGAAAACCGAAGCTGGAAGGGCTGCCAAGTCTTACTGCGGCTGCGGAGGAGGCAGAAACACTTTATATCACCCTGGTTGATAAAATGATTCACCTGAAGGTGATTTTATCCTATAGCATATTTGAGAAGGAAGATGTCATTGTACGTTCCGTTAAGTTTGTCAATGAAGGAAGTTCCAAGCTTCGCCTTCAGAGAGCTTTAAGCTTGAGCATGGATTTTGATCATTATGATTATGAATTATTAAGCTTGTCAGGAAGCTGGGCAAGAGAGCGTCACCTGGTACGAAGACCGCTGGTGCATGGAACCCAGTCCATTGAAAGCAGAAGAGGTGCCAGCGGACATTCCGAAAACACGTTTATCGCACTACTGGATAAAAAGGCAACGGAAAACAGCGGAGAAGTATATGGCTTCAGCTTAGTGTACAGCGGTAATTTCCTGGCCGGTGTTGAAGTGGATCAATATAGTACAACGAGAGTCGTCATGGGAATTAATCCGTTTGACTTTTCCTGGCTTCTCCTGCCCCAGGAGGAGTTTGTTACTCCTGAAGTTGTAATGGTATATTCCAACCAGGGCCTTGGCGGTATGTCAAGAACCTACCACAGAATTTACCGTAAGTATCTGATGAAGAGTAAATATAAGAATAGTGAACGTCCAATCTTAATCAATAACTGGGAGGCGACCTATTTTAATTTTAATGAAGATAAAATCAAGGAGATTGCGAAACAGGCTTCTGAGCTTGGCATTGAGATGATGGTACTCGATGATGGCTGGTTTGGCAAGAGAGATAATGATAATTGCAGTTTAGGCGACTGGTATGTTCATAAGGATAAGCTTCCAAATGGTTTAAAAGGACTCACCGACGCAGTTAATTCCTATGGCCTGAAGTTTGGTTTATGGTTTGAACCTGAGATGATTTCACCGGACAGCGATTTGTACCGTGCACACCCGGACTGGTGTCTGCATGTACCGGACAGGCATAGATCCACCGGCAGAAATCAGTTGATTCTGGATTATTCCAGAGAAGATGTCAGGGAAGCAGTCATTGACATGCTTAGTAAAGTATTGGAGAGTGCGAATATTTCCTATATAAAATGGGATATGAACCGTAATATGACGGAAATTGGTTCCGCATTACTGGACAGTGAACGGCAGCAGGAGACAGCACATCGTTATATACTGGGAGTGTACCAGGTGATGGATATCATGACGGACCGTTTCCCGGACATCCTTTTTGAAAGCTGCTCCGGCGGCGGTGGTCGTTTTGATCCGGGTATCCTGTATTACATGCCGCAGGCTTGGACCTCGGATGATACGGACGGGGTGGAACGTCTTAAGATACAGTATGGTACATCGATTGTATATCCCGTATGTGCCATGACGGCTCATGTATCTGCCGCACCAAACCACCAGACTGGCAGAAGTGCCTCCATGAGCTTCCGTCACAGTGTTGCAATGGCAGGCAACTTTGGCTATGAATTGGATGTTACGAAGTTTGACGAGGATGAAAAGGGTATGATTAAGGAGCAGGTGGCATACTATAAATCTATCCGTAATTTAGTGCAATACGGTGATTTATACCGTCTGTTAAGTCCCTTTGACAGTGACTATACCTCCTTTCTCTATGTATCGGAAGATAAAAAAGATGCAGTTTTATTCCTTTACAGGGTTATGTATATACCGAACGGACCATTATACAGAATTCGTCTGGATGGATTAAATGCAGACCTTAAGTATCGACTGGATGATAGTGACCAGGTAATTACAGGAGCCCAGCTGATGAATTATGGTATCAATGAGCCGAAAGAGCTGACCTGGGGTGATTTTAACGGTAAAATAATTCGCCTGAGGGCGGAATAAAGTATAGCGGGTTATCATGTGAATTACAGACAGACATAAGTTACATCTTGTCTGACCTGATGCAAACATGATAGCTCGCTTTTTCTAATGACGATGATGTCGAAACCTTAGTCGAATTGTAGAAGTAAGAATGAATTGATAAAAATTGGAAGTTGGAATATAATTACTTTAATATATTTGTAAAGAATAATTCCCAGAAACACTTGATTTTTCTGGCTTTTATAGTATGATGATTAAGTAATGAAAATTTTGTTAAGTAAATAATGAAGCAGTTATTTTAACAAAACCGGAGGAAAAATCCTCTTTTCACTGGAGGTATGACCTCCATAAGAAGGAGTTAAGCGTATGATCAATTTTGATGAAGAGATTGAAAAATTTCAACCAAGCCTGGAAATCGAGCAGGCAGAGGATGTCATTAATAATAATGATTTAACGGATGTTACAGATATTCTGAAGGAACTATTGAAGGGAAACAAGGAAAATAAACAATAGTCCTTAGTTGCATATAGTACTATAGATTAGAACGGACAGGTGGGGATGATATGATTTGCCCGAATTGTGGAAGTAATATGCCGGACAAAAGAAAACGCTGTGAACGATGCGGAACAGACTTAACATTATATAAAAAGGTACAAAGAGCTTCCAATCTTTATTATAACGATGGTTTAGCAAGAGCAAAAGTCAGGGATTTATCCGGTGCTGTCATCGCTCTTCGCAAAAGCCTTGATTTGAATAAATTAAATACCAGCGCCAGAAATCTGCTTGGACTCGTTTATTATGAGATGGGTGAAACAGTAGCAGCCCTGAGTGAGTGGGTTATCAGTAAGCATTTTCAACCGCAGAACAATGATGCGGATGAATACATCAACAAGGTTCAATCCAATTTAACAAGGCTGGATGCTTTGAATCAGGCAATTAAGAGATATAATACAGCTCTCGGCCTGGCAAAACAGAGCAGTGCCGATCTTGCTATGATCCAGTTGAAAAAAGTGGTTACCCTGAATACGAATTTCATTCGTGCTTATCAACTCCTTGCCTTACTCCTTATGAAAACCGGAGACAATGCAAGAGCGAAGAAATATCTACAGAAGGTAAGTAAGATTGATGTTACCAACACGACAACCTTACGTTATCTGCAGGAGCTTGAAGCACCTGCAGCGAATGCCAAGGATTTAGACAGCAATCCCGAAGCGGAACAGAGTGGTCCGATCGGTGCAATCATGCCGATTTCCTCTTATAAAGAGGATAAGCCGAATATTATGGCTTTTGTCAATCTGGTAATTGGTGTCGTAATCGGACTTGCTGTTATGGCGTTCCTTGTTATCCCGACGATTAAGAATAATAAATCCTCTGATAACAGCACTGATTATCAGAATAGCGGTTATATAGCGCAGTTGCAGGATAAGGATAATACAATTACCACTCTGCAGAATGAGAAAGCTGATTTGCAGAAGCAGCTGACGGATCTTCAGACACAGATCGATAATACCGCAGTACCGGAAGACAAGACCCAGGTATATGTACCCTTATTTGATGCGACAGAGCAATATTTCACTGAATTATCCAAATCTGCGGGAACCAGGGATTTTACCGCTGTTGCGGATCTGCTGGCGGGTGTGGATGATACCCAGCTGGAGATTGAATCTGCTGTAACACTTTTGAACCGATTGCGGACAGAAATTTATCCAGACGTTGCAAAGGCTCATTATACGAAAGGACATAATTTATACAGCAGTGCAAAATATCAGGAAGGATTGGTAGAGCTGCAGAAGGCTATGACCTTTGACCCTGCTGATGTTGATGCTGTTTATTTTGCCGCGAGGTCTTACCAACGAATTGGGGATAATGTAAATGCAGCCTTGTATTATAATAAAGTAATTACCGATTTTCCTGATTCTTCAAGGGTTCTGGATGCAACGAACTTCCTTGCGGAAGTTCAGGGATAAATAAAAACAATAAATAACATAAGATAAGATAATTAAAAAAAGACATTTCATGCAGAAGTGCGAAAAGCACTTCCATAAAAGGTCTTTTTTTAATAGCCAAAATCAGAAGGAAATATATGGGATCAATTAGGAGGCAGTAGAGCATGCAGGAAAACAAAAAACAAAGTAAGAATACCAATATAACGGGAGAGGAGGGGACTACCTTCGAGATTTACCAGCGATGTCTGATTATCCGGCTGAATGAAGAATTGGATCATCATAATGCAATCCGGATCAGGGAAAAAGCAGACAGGCTAATTGACCGCAACAACATTAAACATATCATCTTTGATTTTTCCGGGGCCAGCTTTATGGACAGCGCGGGCATTGGCGTTGTTATGGGAAGATATCGTAAGGTTATCTTTATCGGGGGAAAAACTGCTGTTGCTAACGTAGGATCTGCCATAGACAGAATATTCAAGCTGTCAGGGCTTTATAAAATAATTGAAAAATATGATACGGTTGAAAATGCATTAAATATGATACAAAAGGTATGACAATATATCTGCTTTAATTCTTGGGAGTTTGTGATAAATTCCGGAATTAACCATACAGAGATATTTGCTCCAAAGGGCAGGAAAAGGAAAGGGGATAAGTAAACATAATGAATGATAAAAACGAAATGACCTTATTATTTGAAAGCAGATCACAGAATGAAAGCTTTGCGAGAACAGTTGTTGCAGCCTTTGCAACGCAATTGGATCCAACCATCGAGGAATTGGCTGATATCAAAACCGCAGTATCGGAGGCAGTAACAAATTCCATTATCCACGGATATTCCGATAGCCTGGGGATTATCCGGATGCACTGCATTATCAGTGGAAACGAGCTTACCGTTGAAATTACCGATGATGGAGTTGGAATTGAGAATATTGAGAAAGCAATGGAACCGCTTTATACGACAAGACCTGAGCTGGAACGCTCCGGAATGGGTTTTTCCTTTATGGAGGCCTTTATGGACGAGCTGGAGGTAGAATCAATAATCGGCAAAGGAACAACAATCAAAATGAGAAAAAAAGTGGGGAAGCCTGATAAGCTTAAAGAGTATGCGCAGGAAGCCTGTAAAAAAGGGATTTAGCTCACCGTTATTACTTGTGACGGTAGAAAGGGAGTGAGGTTTAATGTGGATACGCTTGAATTAATAAAACGGTCTAAGGAAGGCGATAAAGAAGCCAGAGACCGCGTTGTAACGGAAAATGTCGGACTTGTGTGGAGCATCGTCAGAAGATTCGCAAACAGAGGCCATGAGATGGAGGATTTATTCCAGATTGGCAGCATAGGCTTGATAAAGGCTATCGATAAGTTTGATTCTTCCTATGAAGTAAGATTCTCTACCTATGCTGTACCTATGATTACCGGAGAAATAAAGCGGTTTTTAAGGGATGACGGAATGATAAAGGTGAGCAGATCTTTAAAAGAATCTGCAACAAAGATAAGGATGGTCAGGGAAAGGTTCGGTAATGTATACGGCCGTGACCCAACCATTGATGAAATAGAAGATGAATTAGGGATCGCGAAGGATGAAATCGTAATGGCACTGGAAACCGGTGCGGAAGTGGAATCTTTATATAAAACAATTTACCAGGGTGACGGAAGTCCCATTTATTTAATCGATAAATTAGCAGAAACAAAGGATGAAAGCGAAGATTTAGTAGACAAGCTTGCTTTAAAAGAAATCATTGCTTCCTTGGATGAAAAGGAGCAGGAGATCATAAGGCTTAGATACTTTAAAGATAGAACACAGACGGATATTGCGAAAGAACTGGGAATTTCACAGGTGCAGGTATCACGTATGGAAAAACGTATATTGAAGATAATGCGGGAGAAGCTGGGTGCATAAAAAATATAGAAGATATTACCAGTATAGTAAATGTTGTAATTCATATAATATCATCAAGAAAGTGGATATCGTAAAAGGCATCAGATAGAAGTATCTGATGCTTTTTTATCGTTAACAAATAAACAAAAAGGTAAAGGTGCTTTTTAATGTCGGTGAAAAAAAGGGTATTTTTGATTTCTGCTATGATTATTATTGCTGCAATTGTCATAGTCATATGCGTCAGTCTATTAACACAAGGACAGACATCAGATTTTGATGGGACTTTAGTAAAATTAGAATTTCCACGACTTATCTGATGCCGGATAAATCAGATGACTAATTCACGATCTGGGTAAAAACACGATAATGTTATGTAGGATGTGGAGGGTTTCTATGAGTAATCAGAAAAAAGGCTCAGTATCCAATGTAGTTAGTGAGCAGGATACGAAAAAAAGAAATGAAAATTATAACCAATATGTAAAAGAGGTCACCCCAAAGTTCAGCATGGCTAAAAATATGCTTCAGGCGTTTCTCGTCGGAGGGATTATCTGTACAATTGGGCAGTGTTTTATTAATTACTACAAATATCTGGGAGCAGGAGAAGATATGGCAAAATCATATAATACGGTGACCTTGGTATTCCTGGCTGTGCTTTTCACCGGTGTAGGGGTGTATCAAAAGCTGGCGAAATTCGGAGGTGCCGGTACCCTGGTTCCGATCACCGGATTTGCGAATTCCGTTGCTGCCCCTGCAGTGGAATATAAGAAAGAGGGTCAGATATTCGGTATCGGCTGCAAGATATTTACGATTGCGGGTCCAGTTATTTTGTATGGAATCTTTTCATCCTGGGTACTTGGACTAATCTATTATATATTGAAGCTGCTGAAAATAGTATAAAAAATATAGAAATATAGAAGCTAAGGAGTTGTTAGAATGGCCGAGAATGGAGCAAACGGATCAAAAATGGTCGGGAAACAAAGCATTTTCTTCAAGGATCCTCCTTATATTGTGGCTTCAGCCTCAATTGCAGGAAAGAAAGAAGGAGAAGGTCCGATGGGAAGCCTATTTGACCTTGTGCAGATGGATCCGATGTTAGGGAAGAATACCTGGGAGGAAGCTGAGAGTGAATTAATGAAAGAAGCTGCTCAGACTGCACTTCAAAAAGCAGGACTTAAAAATACAGATATCCGGTATCTGATCGGAGGAGACCTTCTTGGGCAGTTGATTGCTACCTCCTTCGGTATAGCTGAGCTGGAGATACCTATTCTGGGCATCTATGGAGCTTGCTCTACCATGGGTGAAGCGATGTCCATTGGAGCTATGCTGGTGGATGGAGGTTACGCTGATAAAGTAATGGCAATAACCTCAAGTCATTTTGCAGGAGCGGAAAAGCAATTTCGTTTCCCCCTCGATTATGGAAACCAAAGACCCTATTCCGCTAGCTGGACAGTTACAGGAAGCGGAGCAGTTATCATTTCCAAACAGAAAAATCAGAACTCTTCCGAGCCCGGTGTTATCATTAAGGGAATTACAACAGGTAAAATTGTTGATTATGGTCTGAAGGATTCGATGAATATGGGAGCTGCAATGGCTCCGGCAGCTTATGATACGATAAAGCAGAATTTTCAAGATCTGGGCGTGGATCCTAACTATTATGATAAAATAATAACCGGTGATCTGGGTTATGTGGGAAAGAATATTCTGATCGATCTTTTAAAGGAAAACAATTATGATATCAGTAATATTCATATGGATTGCGGCATTGAGATTTTTAACGAGGATGATCAGGATACCCATTCAGGAGGAAGCGGCTGCGGCTGCTCTGCCATCACTTTTGCGAGTTATATTCTAAAGCAATTGAAGGAAAGAAGCTGGAAGAGAGTATTGTTCCTTCCGACAGGCGCATTATTATCCCAGGTAAGTTTCAACGAAGGGAAGACTGTTCCGGGCATCGCCCATGCTGTAATTGTAGAAGCAGAGTAGTAAGAAAACTAGGCAACAATAAGACATCAGTAAGACATCGAGATACATTGTCTTACAGGAATAAGAATGGTAGCTTTCTATGAAAGGAGAGATTTGGTTATGGAGTATGTAAAGGCTTTCCTGGTAGGCGGAGCAATCTGTGCTGTAGTTCAGATATTGTTAGATAAAACCAAGTTGTTACCGGGTAGAGTGATGGTGATTCTGGTTTGCACGGGAGCGCTGCTCGGGGCACTAGGAATATATGAGCCCTTTGCGAAATGGGCTGGCGCAGGAGCAGGAGTACCACTGACCGGCTTTGGCAATATTCTTTTTAAAGGAGTAAAGGAAGCGGTAGACAAGGATGGGTTCATTGGTATTTTTAAGGGAGGTTTTACTTCTTCGGCAGTCGGCATATCAGCTGCATTGATCTTCAGCTACATTGCCTCATGGTTCTTTAATTCTAAGATGAAATCGTAAATAAGATGAATTGGTAAACCAATATATTTTCATGAAAAAATCCGTTTCAGTAAGAATTATATCTTACTAAAACGGATTTTATATTTACGCATTGCTTATGGTTTATGGTACTACATCATCGAATACATTTGTATTCGGAATATCACTATTATCCGTGCTATTACCTGTACTATTACCCGTGCTATTATCCGTACTATTGCCTGTTGTCGGCTGATCCTGAGTTGTTGCCGGTGTATTGCCTGACTTGTGTATCTTGCAATAGGTCTTTGGAAGAACATAAGGTGAATCATCGGTTACACCGGTTTCATCCTTAACGAGGAATATGCCTGTTTTTACTTTATTGGCAGGACAATTATCTGTTGCTAAGGCTTTACTTTCCGTACAAACGTTGGCTACAACATGAACGTCACATTTCTCCGTAGGCTCCGTACCTTTTGCAAAATATTCAATCCTTGTGGTATCACCCTCAGGAGATTTGTCACATACACCATCGATTGCCAGCTTACCGGACTTGGTACATATTTTCGCTTCAACAATCGAATCAGGCATTGTGAAATCCTTTGTCTGCAGGCCCAGCTGAATATGAATTTGTTCCATAATCGTCTTCCAGATCTTCCTGGGATAAGTTTTATCTACCTGAGTACGGTTATTATCAAAACCGGACCAGATTGTGGCTGTATAATAAGGGGAAAATCCTGAAAACCACAAGTCATAATAATTTGATGTGGAACCGGTCTTTCCTGCTACCGGCATATCAATAGCAGTAAGCTTAAGATTTTTACCGGTACCTTTATTAACAACATCCTCCATGGCACTTGTTAATAACCATGCGGTTGATTCCTTCATAACCTGCTCTTTTTTCGGCTTGTTCTCTAACAGAACTTTGCCGTTACGATCTAAAATCTTGGTATAGAAGACGGGTTGCGTATAAACACCGCCATCTGCTATAGCAGCATAGGCAGCTGTCAATTCGAGGTTACTTACACCATCGGTCAATCCGCCCAGTGCCATCGGGTAATTAATATCGGATACAACACGACCATCGGGTTCTTTTCTGGAATCTACGATGGAAGTGAAGCCAAGCTTTTGCAGGTAGTCATAACCTAATTGAGGAGTTACATCAACAAAGGTCTTTACAGTAACGATATTCATGGAGTTGAAGATACCTTCACGTAAGGTGGTGAGACCTTTATATTCCTTATTGGTCGTCCAGTTGGTTACCTCTTCCTTGGTGCCGGGATAGTAATAAGGGCCGGAGTCATCCTTAACACTTGCCAGTGTGAATTTACCTGTATCAAGTGCCGGTAAATAGGTGGACAGTATCTTGAAGGTGGAACCTGGCTGACGCTGTGTATTTGTCGCTCTGTTTAAGGTTCGGTTACCTTCCTTTTCACCTCTTCCACCGATAATTGCCTGAACCTCTCCGGTGTATTGGTTCATTACTACGAAGGAGGATTGAGGTTGAATTGTAAAAGTAGCCTTTTCACCCAGGAGAATGTCACCATCCTCCATCATTGCCTCACGGAAAGCATCAATCTTTTTCTGCATATCTGCTTTATCGAGGAAGAGTGCGGAGAATTTGCTTCCTTTATCATCAACGTATAGATTATCGGGATCATTGTAATCTTTATAATAATCAAGTAAATCATTGGTATGATAATGAATGGTTGTACCATCTTTTTTCTGTATCGACAGTGCATAAGTCAGTTCCCAATAGGAGGTTCCCATGGTGGGGAAATACGACTCGTCGGAATATACGTCGTCACATATTTTCTGGATAACCGGATCCTGTGTGGTATAAATATCAAGACCGCCGCTGTAGATCAGGCTGGAAGCCTGTGTCTCGGTATAACCAAGCTTTGTCTGAAGATCATTCATTACCTGCTCGATCAGCTCATCAACAAAATAACTGTAATAGGAGGTGGTATCCTTCTGATCATTTACCGATTGAATTCTCGTATAAACATCATCATTGATTGCTGTATCATATTCTTCCTGAGTGCAGTGCTTCTGCTCCAGCATTTTCTTAAGAATGTCATCCTTACGGACTTTGTTTCTATCAGGATAGTTTATCGGGTTATTATAAACCGGTAGCTGCGCGATTGCTGCAATGGTAGCTGCTTCGGATAAGGTCAGGTCCTTTGCATCCTTATTAAAATAACGCTGGGCTGCTGTCTGTATTCCATAGGTACCGGAACCCAGGTTAATGGTGTTAAGGTAATACTCTAAGATCGTATTTTTATCAAGAATATTCTCCAACTGAATTGCCAGATACTGCTCCTGGATTTTACGTTCCACACGCTGTAAAAAGGTAGCTTCACGACCACCGTTAAATACCTGGTTTTTCAAAAGCTGCTGAGTGATAGTACTGCCGCCCTGGCTGAAGTTTCCGGAGGCAAGCCCGGTAACACCAGCTCTTAAGATACCTCGGATATCGATACCCTTGTGTTCATAAAAACGCTCATCTTCAATACTGATAAAAGTATACTTGATATAATCAGGCAGATCTTTCAGATATACATATTCACGGTTCGAATTGGCGCCGACGAGATATTCAATTTCATTGCCATCTTTATCATAAACGGTTGTGGTATATCCCTGAGGTACTACGTCGATCTGGGAAATATCAGGAGCGCTGTCAATCAAACCTTTTACAAAGCCATATCCGGCAAAAGATCCAATGATGGCAAGTGCAACAATGCATACGATGCACAGTCGAAAGAGTGTGATACGTGTTTTTGATACAATACGTCTGGATGTTGATTTTATATATCGTTGTTTATGTTCTATTCCTTTTTTGCTGTAATCCATATTAACCTCCAATCACGATAGGACATTTGATAAGCAAAGGGTATATGTAAGTGGCGTTAGATGATCTTTAGTAAAGGGTATCTATATAAGGTAAGACTGGATTATTGGGGAATAAATGGTATCATAATGCGATACGATGGGGCTTACCTTATTTCTTTTGTTATAGCCATACCGCCCGTAAAGCTTACATGTTTACGAATCGGTCTGCCCGGATAGTCTTTTGCCAAGCATAATACTTACAGGTAATTGTTCTAATAAAAATATACGCTGATGGATACACCGAGAGTAAACAATTTGTTTTCTCTCGGTGTACTCATCACTTTTTTTGCTCATCCCGTACATTATAACAAATTTTGTTGGTGAAATAAAGTAAAATTATAAGACTTAATATCTAGGCAACAAGTACGTAATAAATTTCTCGAATTTATTTGTTAAAAGTCGGTCGGATACATTCTTTTGTGGGTCGGATTTTTAAAGATACCAAATATATAAGTGAATATTTAAATACATGATTACCAAAATTTTAATCTTTTTAGAGGGGAAAATCTACTTCTGGTATTGATAAGTATTTACATAATATGGTAATATAAAACAGAAAAAGGAATATTTATTAAATTACTGTGAAAAATTTACTACTTAAGTACACAAAAACGAATGAAAAGTAGAACGGAAACAAGAATAAATACATGAAACGCGAAATTATGTCGAAATATAACGAACTCGATAAAATGGTGCGTTAAAAAAGACTTTGCAAATGTTATTATCAGTGTATAATTGAAATTGTCAGTTATTTTCTGTTATATAAATATGGGGGTAAACACATGAATAAGTTACAGCTACTATTTAGTAACGAGGTATTACTTGAGGATGCAAGGGTGATGAAGTTAGACTACAGTCTGACTGAAAAAGCTTCAGAAGAAGAAAAAACCCCGTATTACGGGGTAAAAATCACAAAGTATCTGGAGAATCTAATTGAGTCGGATGAAGTTACCGGCATATCAGAATCTAAGGATGCTGTGGTATCCATCATCAAAAAGTTATGCCAATTTGAGGTTACGCCTATCTCCATGGTCGAAATTGTGGATGATATGGTGACAATGGGGATCTAATCCTCAAAACAGGATTACTTCATCATCAAGGATAGTGAAGTATACCTGACCTGAATTTTCCAGGATAGCTGAACCATTCGTGAGTTCAGCTATTTTTTTATTTATAAAATCCAGTCTGCTGGGAGGAACCAGCAGGATGAGCTCGACGAGGTCGGTATACACGGAAGATAATAATGTAATGTGCTCCTGAGCAATCTGATACTGTATTTTACCGACAGCGTTATAATCAGTCGTAATTTTTAACTGAATTCCAAGTTCCTTTGTTATGATTTTGCTCTGATTCAAGCCCTCAAGGGTCGCGGACTGATATGCTTTCACCAGACCGCCGGTTCCAAGCAGGGTCCCGCCAAAATAACGGGTTACCACTACAACAAGGTTTGTAAGCTCCTGTGCAAGCAATATATCAAGCATTGGCCTACCTGCGGTCTTACTTGGTTCGCCGTCGTCGGAGCAGCGCATCAGCGGATTGTCTGTGCCAATAACATAAGCAGAACAGTTGTGGGTTGCATCCCAGTATTTTTTCTTTAAACCGTCGATGAATTCAATTGCCTCATTCTCTGTTTCAACTGGATGGACGGTAGCTATGAATCTGGATTTCTTCATGATAAATTCTCCAATACCGCCTTCATAAACAGTTTTAAAAGCTTCTTTCATAAGAGGAAGGGCTCCCTTCATAATTCTTGCGAATATATTAAACTATCAATGCCACAGTTGCTATTGTGTGGCTTAATATGGTATCATTGCTTTATATGAGAAGATAATTAAATTACCGGAGGTTACTATGAAATTAAAATATATATCCTGGCTGCCCGCAGCTATCATCATGGTTTTGATCTTTCTTTTTTCCTCAAAACCGGCTGTTAGTTCAAATGCAACCAGTTTACCAATAGCAAACAGTGTATTGACTGCTTATGAGTCTGTTACAAATACCCATTATGAAGCTGCAAAACGAGATGCTATCCTGGAGAATATTAATTATGCAGTTCGTAAAGGGGCTCATTTCAGTGAATATGCCCTGTTAGCCTGCGCACTGGCGTTTCACCTGCTTGTTGCCGGGGCAAATAGAAAATGGCTTATTCTGTGTCCAATCATTATCTGTGCCTTATATGCGACGACGGATGAATACCATCAGACCTTCGTTCCGGGACGGAGCGGGCGAATCACAGATGCTATGATTGATACCACAGGCGCAGCCACCGGAGCAGTATTGTTTTTCTTCCTGGTTGCGATGCATATCCTTAATAATAGAAAGAAAGCAAGTATTACAACGTTGCCGTAAAACGATTTAATTCCTTGTTGTAGGCATAATCAATTGAGGAAAGGGCTTTTTCTAGATGAAGTTCATCAATATCTAAGCTTTTGCAAAGATCGCCCAAGGTTTTGTAATCGTCACGTAATTTTGTATTAATATAGCTTAACAGCATATGTGGATTGTTTGGTGTTTTCATTAGCAGCTCCTTTTATTTCTTAATACGTTATACTTAATTTATTATGCACATTCCTGCAGATTTTTCAATACATTCAATAAAATATGAGTTACAGATGGCGAATTCGAAGGTCATCAAGGGGGTTATTGATCATGGATTTATTCGACTATATGAGAGACAATACAATGAAGAAGGAAGCACCCTTGGCTTCCCGGCTTCGTCCTTCAACCCTGGAAGAAATCGTAGGACAGAGCCATATTATTGGAAAGGACAAATTACTTTACCGGGCAATTAAAGCAGATAAATTGAGCTCCATCATCTTTTACGGACCACCGGGTACCGGCAAAACAACGATTGCCAAGGTGATTGCCAATACGACAAGTTCGATTTTTACACAGATCAATGCAACCTCATCCGGTAAAAAGGATATGGAGGCTGTAGTTGACGAAGCAAAGGACAACCTCGGAAGGTATGGAAAGCGAACCATTCTTTTTATCGATGAGATCCATCGCTTTAACAAAGGGCAGCAGGATTATCTGCTTCCATTTGTGGAGGACGGGACCGTAATCCTGATCGGCGCGACAACCGAAAATCCTTATTTTGAGGTGAATTCGGCGTTATTGTCACGGTCGATCATCTTTGAATTAAAGCCTCTGGATAAGGAAGATATAAAGATCCTGTTAAGCAGAGCGGTTAAGGATCGCGATAAAGGTCTCGGTGTATATAACGCAGTCATCGAGGAAGATGCTCTGGAATTTCTTGCGGATATTTCGAATGGAGATGCAAGAGCTGCTTTGAATGCAATTGAAATAGGAGTCCTGACAACGGGGCGATCCGAGGATGGCCTAATCCATATAAATCTACCGGTTGCATCGGAATGTATTCAGAGGCGCGTGCTTAAGTATGACAAAGAAGGGGACAATCATTACGATACCATATCGGCATTTATCAAAAGCATGAGAGGCTCAGACCCGGATGCGGCTGTTTATTATCTTGCCAGAATGCTGTATGCAGGAGAAGAAGTAGCTTTTATTGCAAGAAGGATTATGATCTGCGCAGCTGAGGACGTATCCAACGCAGATCCGAACGCCCTTGTGGTAGCAACCTCTGCCGCATTGGCTGTTGAACGCCTTGGTATGCCGGAAGCAAGAATCGTATTATCCCAGGCTGCAATCTATGTTGCCTGTGCTCCCAAGAGCAATTCCTCAATCTGTGCCATAGATACCGCCTCCAGTGTCGTTGAAAACGAGAAAACAGCAACCATTCCTGCATATCTGATGGATGCCCATTATAAAGGTGCTGCCAAATTAGGCCATGGGCTTGGTTACCAATATGCCCATAATTTTAAGAATCATTATGTGAAGCAGCAATACCTGCCCGATGAGATCAAAGATCGTATATTCTATGTCCCTTCCGATAATGGCTATGAGAAGCAGATACAGGAGTATTTTAAGAAAATAAAAGGAGAATAGTCTTAGCTATTCCCCGGTAAATCATATATTTATCTAATTGGCAGTAAATTACTTCTTATCAAGGTCAGAAGGAGCCGTGTCCTCCGGATTCGTCGGATTGTCACCCCGATGCACCCATTTATAGACGGTGATAAACCACCAGAGCATAATCGGAATTACTATGGTGCTGAAAATGCTTGCTAAGAATAAGCCACTCGAATATTTGGAAGCAAAAAAAGCGGATATAAATGAAATCAGATACATGGAAGATATTAAAACAATGCCGATGATTGCAGCGATTCGCTTTACTTTATTCATGATAAAAATCCTTTCTTTGGATGAATATATTCATTTCTTTCTTTCATTATATTAAAATATTTTCGAAAAATCAAGGAACAAGGGAAGTATTATCATACTCATATTACAGCATACTAGAATTTGAAGACTGCTGACAAACAGGTTTGCTACAGAAAACGGATGAAAGTAATATTTTACGGATGATACGAGGTATCCTTAATGAAGCTATTAGAGTACTGCACTAAAATAACGAAATATGAACCCAATATCCTGAAAAACGATGAGAAAATCGGCCGACGTATTATGTGCCCAGAATATTCCATTGATCATGTTGAGGTAAAGACCTTCCCCCTTTCGGATAAGGATGATATTTTTATCCTTTGTTGGAAGCTGGAGGCGGAGGGAAAGCTTTATGCAACCATAAAGCCGTCTAAAGCTTCCTTTGCTTATTACAGCACCTTTGGACCCGGTGTAAAAACGCAATTCCATACTCATGATTATATTGAATTGGCTTATGTGGTTGACGGAGAATTCCAGCAGCGGATCATGGGACAGGATATCAAATTCAAAAAGGGTGAAATCTGCCTGATTGACAAGAACTGTCTTCATCAGGATTATCTGTTCTTTCACAAAAGCACGATCCTGTTTATCGGACTGGCAAATGAAATCTTTGATGAAGTTATGGTAGATAAAATAGAAGAGGAGGGTATCCTTAATTTTCTTCGGATGGCATTGATGAAGCAGAAGGATATCCAGCAATACGTTCATTTTAAACCGAAAAATCAGGAGGATAGTCAGATTGAAGAATTGCTTCTTAGCCTGCTTGCCGAATTGGAATGCAATGATGCTGCGTCTAAATATGTCTGCAAGGGACTTGTGATTCGGATCCTGCATCACATCAGCACGAAATATGAATTCTTCCTTTCCAATGAGCAGCGTAAGAAGATGAATTGGATCATCTTTGAGGAAATAACCAATTACATCAGGGAACAATATAAGAATATTACGATAAAGGAGCTGGTGCAGCGCTTCCACTTCAATGAGGATTATTACAACCGTCTGTTGAAGGAGAAAACCGGGATGACCTATTCGGAATATGTACAGAATATCCGGCTGGCCCAAGCAGAAAAGCTGTTAAAGACCACCTCCTTGACCGTAGATGAGGTCGCAAATCAGGTTGGGTATCATAATAAAGGTTACTTTTATAAAATCTTTGTGGAGCGTTATGGGACAACTCCTTACAAGTACCGGAAACAGGCTTTATAGCACCTAGGTAGGAATAGGTAACTTTTTATAAAAATCAGTAGGATAGCGCAATTGTAAGGGTTTTGCCACAGTTATACAATGTAACAAAAGGAGGTAATAATCATGTTAAAGAATAAAGAGTACAAATTTTGGTTCGCAACTGGTTCCCAGGCTTTATATGGAGAGGCAACCTTATTAGAAGTTGCAGAACATTCAAGAATTATGGTAGAAGGCTTAAATAAGTCAGGACTTTTACCTTTCGAGGTAGTATTAAAGCCTACTTTAATCGACAACGTATCTATCCGTAAAATATTCAATGATGCAAATGCAGATGAGAACTGCGCAGGTGTTATCACTTGGATGCACACCTTCTCCCCGGCAAAATCCTGGATCTTAGGTTTACAGGAATTCAGAAAGCCGCTGCTTCATCTTCATACACAGTTTAATGAGGAAATTCCTTACAGCACCATTGACATGGATTTCATGAACACCAACCAGTCCGCTCATGGTGACCGCGAATACGGACATATCGTAAGCCGTATGGGCATCGAAAGAAAAGTAGTTGTTGGCTACTGGAATGACATGGATGTTCAGAAGAGAATTGCTGATTGGATGAGAACTGCAATCGGTATTATCGAGAGCAGCCACATCCGTATCCTTCGTGTAGGCGATAACATGAGAAATGTTGCCGTAACCGAAGGTGATAAGGTTGAGGCTCAGATCAAATTTGGTTGGGAAATCGATGCATATAATATTACAGACATCGCTGAGTACGTAAAAGCTGTTCCTCAGAATGAAATTAATGCTTTGGTTGAGGAATATTACAGCAAATATGATATTTTGTTAGAAGGCAGAGATCCTGCTGAATTTAAGAAGCATGTTGCTGTACAGGCTGGTATTGAGATCGGTTTTGAGAGATTCTTAGAAGAAAAGAACTATCATGCAATTGTTACTAATTTCGAAGTGCTTGCAGGCTTACAGCAGCTTCCGGGTCTTGCAATCCAGAGATTAATGGAAAAAGGCTATGGCTTCGGTGCGGAAGGTGACTGGAAGACAGCAGCTATGGTTCGTTTGATGAAGATCATGGTACAGGGCATCAAGAATGCAAAGGGTACTTCCTTTATGGAAGATTACACCTACAATCTCGTTAAGGGTAAGGAAGGAATTCTGCAGGCACATATGCTCGAGGTATGTCCTACCATAGCTGATGGCTCTGTTGGTATTAAGGTAGCTCCGTTATCCATGGGTAACAGGGAAGATCCGGCTCGTCTGGTATTTACCTCCAAGCCTGGTAAAGCTGTTGCTACTTCTCTCGTTGATATGGGCAACCGTTTCCGTCTGCTCATTAACGAAGTGGAATGTCTCCCTCAGGATATTCCGATGCCTAAGCTTCCGGTAGCATCTGCATTCTGGCGTCCGGAACCGAACCTGGCAACCGGTGCTGAAGCTTGGATCTTGGCAGGAGGCGCTCACCATACTGCATTCTCCTATGATTTAACAGCAGAGCAGATGGGTGACTGGGCAGACTTCATGGGTATTGAAGCTGTATATATTGATAAGGATACTACCATCAGAAACTTTAAGAATGAACTTAGATGGAATTCTATTTCTTACAAATAGTTTCATGGAAGGACTTAACGTAGGTTTTAATCTAGTGACCTGCTAAATAAATGTAATATCGTATTTTATAAAATATCAGAATGATTTTCGATGCAAATTCATTCTGATATTTTCTTTTTCAATTTTATGTTATAATTAGACAAATATCATGGAAACTGAGGGTGACTTACAATGCATTTGGGGAGCAGCGCAGGGAATATATTGACGGGGGTTAAGGGGAAAGTGTTTTGCGTCTTGTTTATGGCAGCAGTATTTCTGATGGCAGACCATTCATCTACTGCTTACGCTTTTGAAGGAGGCTTTGGCAGCGCTGATGACCTACTCCAGACTGAGGTAGGAAGTACAATAAGAAACAATATCATCGCTTTTGAAAATGATAAAGTAATAGCTGGAGTACCGTTAAAAGTAAAAGGAGCTCCAGACGGATCCACCTATCAATGGACAATTACAGGTGCTGACAACGCTGTAAATTCCTTTACTACCACAGTTAATTCCTACACTCCGACAGAAGCTGATCTGGAGAAGCTGATCACAGTTACAGTGGATGGTCTGGAGGGTTCGGAAGCAGTCATTTACTACAGCACGCTACCGGTCATCTATATCAATAATACAGCCGGATATTATGGCGTTGGTGATGGTTATTCCGGTGCGACCATGAGTATGCAGGGTAATGCAGAGTTCGACAGCAAGGACCTAATGTTTAGCGGTGATATTGATATCAGGCTGCGCGGAAATTCAACCAAGATCAGAGAGAAAAAACCATTTAACATAAAATTGGACAAGAAGGCAGATTTGCTTGGAATGGGAGAGAATAAGCACTGGGGACTGCTAGCTAATGATATCGACCACACGCTGATGCGTAATAAGCTTCTGTATGACTTTTCAGGTGCAATCGGTATGGATGTATATTCAAAATCTGAAAATGTGGTGCTGATTTTTAATAATCAATATTACGGGGTCTATCAGCTATGCGAACTGGTTAATATAGGCTCGGAACGGATTGATATCTATAATTGGGAAGACACTGCTGGGAAAGCAGCTGATGCAATCGTCAAAGAGGTTGCAGCTGACGGAAAGCTTAAGAAGGACAAGATAGATAAAGTAAAAAGTAATCTGGAGGATGCGATGTGTGAGGATTTGAGCTGGATTACCAACCCATACACCTTCTCCTATGATGCAGACCAGGATGGAACGAAGGAAACCTATACAATCACGGATTACATAAAGCTACCTAAGGCAACCGGCGGAGTCTTACTGGAGATGGATTTCCTTGCATTTGACGGACATAATACATCTACCATGATTTCGGAGTATGCCCAGCCCTTATATTTTAAGACTCCGGAATATGCAATAACGAATAATACCTTATATAATTACACGCAAAAATATATCCAGGCCTTTGAATATGCTTTGCATAGTACGGACTTCATTTACCATGAAAATGATATCAAATATGAATCCAATGGACGAGCTGGGGGCTACAAGGATCTTGGTTACAAGGTAAGTGATTTTACAGCTCCTGAATATGATGGCAAGCATTATTCGGAACTTTTTGATCTTGATTCCCTGGTACAGAATTTCATGGTATGTGAATTTTCCATGAACTGGGATAGTATGAAGAACAGCGTATACATGTATAAGGATACGGATGGTCTATTCCATATGGGACCGGAATGGGATTTTGATTGGGTCTGGGGAAATATTAATGTGTATGGTACGAATACCTGGTATCCTACTTCCTGGCAGACCACCGAGGATGATTTTGCGATAGAACAGTATTATCAGACAGTCCAGTGGAACCGGAATTTGATCAGGGATCCTTATTTTCTTGTTCAGGTTTATGAGAAATATAAGGAAATCAGGGGAACTATCATAGAAGATATAATTAAGGAAGGCGGTACGATTGATACTTATGAGGAAGAATTAAAGACCGCTGCAGCTGCCAATGATGCAAGATGGAGCTACACCTATCAGCAATACAATAGTGTTGGCTTTGAAGAGTCAATCACGAATATGAAGGACTTTATCAATACTCGTCTGGCATGGATGGATGAACAGTTCTCTTCACTGGATACATTGATTGCTTCTCTTGGTTACTATAAACCAAGCACAGATCTCTCGGTGAAAGAGGTAGATACGAAATCCCTTGACGGCTATGTCCGGGTTACAGCAGAAGTTAAAAATTCTGACATTGCCTACGTGACCTTCCAGGTAAATGGTACACATCAGTATACGGCAGAAGTAACAGATGGTGAAGCAGTGTGTGAAATACCGGATAGCGACTTGGCAGCAGATAAGAATAAACTGAACTTGGTTGAGCTTCTTGTAAAGGATTCGAAGGATGAATATATCATTGACAGTATGGATAAGGGTAATTACAGCAATGCCGTATCCAACTATACAGTTTTCACCTCGGATAAAGGATACAGGAAAGATGTAGCCAAGGAAGTTATGGCGCAGATACAAAATCCGTCAAACCGTAATACGTTGATTATCATAATTATCGTTGCGGCAGGACTGGTTTTAGAAGTTATCGCGATTACGGTAGTAGTGAAGCTTCGCAGAAGAAGTAAGAAGAGAGTTGATAACTAGGTAGGTAAACAATTACTGCATGAGATAAATTGGGTTTAAGATTATCGAGTAAGATGAAGCATAAATTAGCTCTGATAGATAAAATACTGGTATGACTAATTATGTAAGGAGGGATCAATTTCCCTCCTTTTTGGCTTGTGATAGCAAAAGAAATCGATTAATTTAAATATTCCAATAGCCATCATGAATGAATATATTAGTCATTTTTATAAGATTATCAGTCGTAGGTGATGACAGATTTCTTTCCCACTTTGTAACAGCTTGTCGACTTACTCCTACTAATTCCGCAACCTTTTCTTGAGAATACTTATTTAGCTTTCGGTAATATTGAATTCTTTCTCCTAACGTAATATTTTTCATCTCCTACCAAAATATTACGTCATTCAATACATTTTATCTACCAACTAGATGGAAATTATTGGTTACCAAGTAATTTTAATTTAGGTTTATTTAAACTGTAATAGAATATAAACTTTAATAGTATACAAACTTCTTATTTTAATAGAATGTCCTTTGGCGATTCCGTAGTTTCTTCTACAAATAATTGCTTTAATAATTCTGGATTAGATATTAGATTCCCACCTTCATACTTACCGTTGCAGGTAAGAAAATAAGAGCTTTTCTTGAGGGCCACACCAATCTTGCGCAAAGTCTGGTGCGTAACTGTGCCGTAACGTCTTGCTCGGATTATCTTCTGGGCATAGGTTAGACCAATTCCGGGTATGCGAAGGAGCTGCTCGTAATCGGCAGTATTTACTTCGATAGGGAATAGATGAATGTTACGGATCGCCCAACTGATCTTGGGGTCTATATCCTCTGTGAGATTCGGTGCCTCTTCCGGTGTAACTTCATCCGAGGTAAAGCCATATAGCTGCATCAGCCGGTCAGCCTGGTATAAACGACGTACTCTCCATTGAGGCTGTGCTGTAAATGGAAGATCATAACCTTTCGCAGGGTTCTCATAATGAAAGGCAGTATAGTAGACACGGCTAAGGTTATATTTCTTATATAAGGCCTTTGATAAAGTCATAATCGTACGGTCGGTTTCTTCAACGCTGCCTGCCATCAGCTGCGTAGTCTGGGATTTGGCCATGAGGGGGTTTCCCTTGCTTTTAAATTGTCTTGAGTACTTAACCAGGTTGCTGATCTGTTGCATTGGAACTAAAATATTCTCTTTATTTTTCTGTTTGGCAATTCTCTCATATCCCGCATTTTTAGCAACTTCAATATTAACGCTCAGTCGATTGGCATATTGCCCTGCTTTCTCTATCAAAGAAAGATCTGCGCCGGGCATTACCTTGGCATGGACATAACCGTCGTAGAATAATTCTTTCCTGAGAATTCGCAGGGTTTCGATTATCAATTCCTGAGTATAATCAGCATTCTTATAGATTGCGGAGGTAATAAAGACACCATGGCCGTTAGAGTTTGCTGTCTTAAGTGATATCTCAGCCATTTCCCTTGGAGAATTGCAGTATCTTGAGTTGGTATCACGGCTTGCTCTGCAGCCGCAGTAAGCGCAGTTAAAACTGCACTGATTGGACAAAAATACCTTAGGAACCTTAGGAGGAGTAGGTTTCGAATGAATATCCGTGAACATCGAGGGATCCGGAATCACTTCCTGCTCCTGCGCTTCAGTACCATAAGACAATTGGGCGTCAGCTACATCGTAACGGGCGTCCTCCTGCATCAGTCTAATTTTCTCATCCAAAGATAAGTTATGGTCTTGAGTGATATACAAGCGAAATACACCTCCTTATTCATTGATAATTGTGCTGTCTATTAGTATCGATTTTCTAATCATTATCATGTTTCTAATCATTATCATAACCATATTATAACATTCACATACACATGTGTCAAACATATGTTCGGATAATTCCCATTTTGTACTGGTGGCAATTTCTGTCTTTATGTTATGTCTCGATTACTCGCATTCCGTCGATAATAAAAATGAATTTGCTTTAATGCGTTTCATTGAAGAAAGAGATAATGTCAGTAATATTTCCATCATAAAGCAAAGTGATTATGAAAATATTCATAGCATTCTTTATACTTGCAATGGATCAATAAAACTATTCATAATGGAAAAATCAACTATATCAAATCGTTATAAATATTTTGACGGTAGTGGAGGAAGCAGCGGCTTCGGTACATATAACTGTTTTGATTCAAATGGTGTATTAATTATCGTATATGGCGATAATTCTTCCTTGAATGCTTCTAAATATGCTATGGAAAATGGAACAGTAACCTATTTAGAAAATATCGAGAATATTGATTATGTACTTCGGATATATAGATTCCCTCGCAGTTTTGATATGAACAGCAATCTCTATCTTTATGATTCGAATGGTGGTCTGATTAGGGAATATTAAGATATAATAATTAAAAGAGCGTCGGCTGTTCTTTTATTTCGAAACATCAGCGAAACATGGAGGCCTGTTGTAGACCGATAATCGCTGAATTATAATAAGGCAGTACTACACAAATTATAAATATGAGGAGAAGAAAGATATGAATAGAATTGTTTTAATTACAGGTGCATCCAGAGGTCTTGGACTATGCCTGACAAAGAGATATCTGATAGAAGGAGCAACAGTATTAGCAGGAGTTAGGGATTTGACGGCTTCTTTTATTAATGAGCTGAAAACAGAATATCCTGATGCATTAATTCCGGTGCTTCTTGAGGTAGCAGATACAGAATCTGTGAATCAAGCAGCAGAGCTTGTCAAAGGATATACGGATCATATCGATATCGTAGTAAATAATGCGGCAATATGCGGTAAAAAGAGATTTCTTGCTTTGGACAGGAAAGAGAAGGAGGAAAGGGTAAATGAAGAGGCAATTGGAGATAGCGAAGCATGTTAATCTGATGGATGAAGCCATGCTCCTGCTTTATTATTGGATAAATAAAGGTGATATTAGTGAAGTGAAAATGAATTATTTGGATGATAATCTGTGTAGCATTGACCGTCAGAATAAACGGTATGAGATAATAACGGCAGTTTTTCATGAAGTAACTGAGAAGCTGAAGGGTAAAAAAGACAGAATTGAATATTATTTTAAAGAACGGGGCTCTGAGTTTTCGACGTTAGGTGCCCTGGCAATTCTATGGGGATTACATGATTATAATAATGAGCTGTTAACTTATGAAGAGCGTTTCCATAATATTGATGAGGCGAAGAAGGTTAAGACATTTGCCGGCATTATTCATGATCAGGAAGCTGTCAATAAATCTTCTGAGGAGTTTCAGACACTGTCGGACCTGGTGCGCTTTATTGAGGGTACACCGTATGAAAAGGAAGCAAAATGGGAAGCAATCCGGATTTATAATAACCAGGAGCCATATTATAAAGAGGTCTATGATATTCTGGCTGAGGTAATGGAACTTATCGGCAGGCATAGCAGTAAGATAGCTGAGCTGGAGCAGGAGTTTTATGATTATTGGAGTGAATATCAGAAGGATAACGATATCCTCGATACGATTAATGAGAAGCTTAAGATATCCTGGAATAGTGAAAAGACAACGTTGGTTATACCGCTTCTATTCCTTCCCTATGGGATTACCATAACAATCACTGAACCGGATACGGATATGGAAGATATCATCAGGATCAGCTTTCTGATGAATAAGGATTTCATTATAACAGAACGCAAAATTAATAAAGAGGATGTCATCAATGTCGGAAAGCTCTTAAGTGATAAGAGTAAGGTGGAAATATTGGAGATCATCAGCAAGAAACCATGCTATGGGAAAGAAATTGCCAATGAGCTTAATCTTTCCACGGCAACGATTTCCTATCATGTCAATGCCCTATTAAAGATTGGTTTTATCAAAGCCGATCTGATATCCAATAAGGTGTATTATAGTAGTGATAAAGATAGAATATCCGCTTATCTTGATGATATGAAAGAGTATTTTACAAAATTATGATCCAGTGATATATGTATCCAAATATGAGGTATTTGCAATTTTTCGCCTGCTGTCGCGACAGCAGGCATTTTTAATTCATAGAAATTACGTCGTATGAAATAAAAGTGTTCCGCATGGATGCGTACTCAGCGTAAAACGTAAATAAAATTCATGTTGGAATTATATCATCTAAGCTGACCGCGCCTGGTGCACGAGTTTGCCATGGCAAACTCACTTTTTCATCTAAACTTTTTATGGAAAAATTACGATATATTGACAGTGGGATATTATTCCTAATAACTATACAGACATTATCACATGAATAAATGCAAGGAGGCGTATTATGGAACTGGGAGCATTACAGGGGAAAGCAGTTGGACATAATTATTCAATAACGGAGCAGCAAAATCAAGCTGTTAATAAAACTGAAAGAAATAAGGATAAAAAATCCTCAGAGAACATCAATGCTAATGAACTTAATCTGGTCGGACAGTCAAATAGTAATTTAAAGGAATTATTTGCGAAAAAGTCTGCCTGGAAGCTGCAGACAGATCAGTTTGATAAGGATCTGGAAACAGATGAAAACCTGAAGGGACATGCTCAGCGCAGGGATGACTTATATCAGGAAGCTCATGAAAATCAGTCGGAGGTTAACAGACTGAACAGTCTGAAGGAGGATCTGAAGAAAACATATTCCGTCTCAGATGACAGTGCGGAACAGAAGGATCTGGAGCTGCTAGAGAAACTGTATAAGGGTAAGGAGCCACTGAGCAAAGAGGAAGTGGATAGATTAAATAATATGGGGCCTTTGACGGAGTATCAGAAGGTATCTTTGGAATATACCTCAATGGCAGATGTATTTCAGAAAAGAGCAGATAATGCTTCAGAGGGTGTCTACAATGAGAATAGAACCATCAGTGCAATCAAGCTGGAGCTTTTAAAAAGCAGCCCGATGGAGGAAGCGAAGAAGGAAGCTGAAGATATGCTTCAAAAGGTAGATGAGGAAATTCAGAAAGCTTTGCTTGAGGAATTGAAGAAAAAGGTTAATGAAAATCTTGATATTAATCCCCAGGACCAGATAATGACGGATCCTCAGAATCTGATCAATCAAAAAAAGGTTACCGAGGAGGATTTAAAAGGTCTTGCTGTAGACGAAAAGGTATAAATAATCATATGAGGGCATTACTATAACTTAGTCAGCAGAAGCAATCTGCTATAGTGAAGAGTAATGCCCTCATGTTATGATTGTAGATTACGTAACTGGGTCTCTGTTATTAAACCCTGGCAGGATATCATAGATACTTACTTTATATAGCATTGTTAAGAATACCTACTCATGATTCAAGCTTCTTCTAATACAAGGTAGGCACCGGATAACATGCAACCTGATCAATGTAGTAAGGATCGAACCCGTAGAAAGTCCAACGTCTTCCGTCCCATCGATAACCGGATACTTCCCCATACTCTATTCTGGTTGGATAGTACCAGAAGTTTCTTCCCCTTGTGGTCCATACATACGTATAGGAATATAAACAGTCAACGATATAGGAGTTTTTCGGCTTACGCGGAATATTTCTTGGCGGCGGATAATCCGGAGGTCCATATTGCATCTGATTACACATCCTTATTAGTGGTTCTGTCTTATATTATGATGGTGTAAACAATATTGTTCATCCGATATCCGGTTATTAATATAAAATCGCTATTACATTTCTTCGTTTTCAGTTATTTCATGGCAGCTCATCTGTTCAGCATACGAGAATCTTACACCAATCAGATAGATCAGCACAATTAGTACAATGAAATACAAAATAATATACAAAGGATTTAATAACCGGTCAGGTACGGCGTTAAAGAGTGTCAAAGTACCGAAGAAGATGAAGATTAAGCCTGCACCCCATTTGATATATTTCTCTGGGACGTGTTTACACATCCATGCTCCGCCTAAGATACCGATACCGTCAGCGATCAGCATGCCCAGGGTTGATCCCATCAGAACAAACACAGGGAAAGAACTTTTCGCAGAGATAGCAATGGTCATTAGCTGTGTCTTATCACCCATTTCCGCTAGGAAAAATGCAATGGCTACCGTAATTACCGGTCCAAACTTCTGTTTTTTCTTCTCATCTTCGTCAATCTTGTCCCCTCTCAGTGTCCAAAGTCCAAAGATTAAGAAAGAGATGGCGGCAACAATTTTCACGATATCCATAGGAATTAGTGAACTTAAATAAGAACCTAAAGCTACCGCGAGTGCATGATTTAAAATCGTTGCAACTAAAACACCAAGCATAACTTGTCTAACCTTGTACTTACTAGCCATAGCCATAGCAAGTAATTGCGTTTTGTCACCCATTTCTGCTACAACTACTAATAATAAAGTACTGATGATATCTGTCATTACATGACCTCCTAAGATTGAATTAATATATATAAAAAAGACCTTTAACACAAGTAAAACTATCTGCGTATCTTTTTCATGTATTCATGAAAGAAGACCCTGAGCAAATAATTTCCTGTGTTAAAAGTCTCACTTGACTGATATCAGTCACGATAAAGCCAGACCGGAAAGGTCAGTATGTTGACTTTATCACCATTATGGCAGCTACTCCCTTTTAAAACTCTTATTTATGCTTTAAAACTTTAATTCAATGCTTTAAACTATTTATGCCTAAAACTTTAATTCTATACTTTAAAATTCTATACTTTAAAACTCTAATTCTATAATTTAAACTCTTATTCGATGCTTTAAAACACTAATTCAATGCTTTTAATACTATAGCATTCTAAGTCAAAAGATGCAATAATAATTTTATAAATAAGCCAAATACTTCTTTTATCCTTTGTTTATAATAAATTTTCATCCTTAAGATATAACAGATTATGGTTAATGAAAAAA
>DATMUM010000218.1:0-22778 GCA_035564175.1 Mobilitalea sp. | reverse complement strand
TGTTTTAGCCTATTAAAATACGCCTAAAATTCATTGTTTTATATCAATTCAGGAACTAATCTGATAATTGAACTATTTTCTCTCCTTATATAGAGGAAAGTTATCCACATCTCAGGTGAAAATCATTTAACAATTACCTAAAATAAGATTAATAATTTTCTACTGGTTAATAATTTCATGGATATATTCTTGCACTACCACTCGGATAAATTTATCTTTATAAAGCCGGCAATAACAATTACAACAGCTGCAAGAATGGATAATACAGCAATTTTTTCTAGCATATTTTGCATCACCCTTCTTAAGAAATCTTATTAGGCAAGTTCATATGCTTTCTTAATTCCATATCCTTTTCTACTAGCACAGTCACGTATTCATAGCCTACATATTTGTTTTCCTGTTCCATAATATTTTTTCCTTTCAATCTAAACCTTTGTGGTTTGTTTCTTTTGATGATCTTATTATTGATTAACAATGTTTACGAATTGTCAGAGAAATGTTTATGAAATATTAATTATGTAAGGTAAATTGATATACAAAAAAACAGCTTCAAAATCCCTGTTATCATGGGTTTAAAGCTGTTTTTCTTATAATTTTTTTATCTTATCGGATGAATTATATCTCAATAAAAATTGTATCTTATGATTTATGTTTATTAACGCATCTTATGATTCATATAGCTACGTCTCTGCATTCTGTCCTATGAGAGCACCGCTTTATATCCTAATCCATGAACGGTAACAATCTTAAAATCCTTACAATGTGAGAATTTATCCCGCAGTTTGGTAATATAGACATCAACTGCACGAAGGCTGGTCTCACTTTCTAAGCCCCAGAACTCATCCATCAGCTGAGCACGGGAAAAGGTATGCTTTGGATAGGAAAGCATTTTGAAGAGTATATTAAATTCCCTCACCGTAACCGGAATTTCTTCCCGATCTACAATAGCTGTCATATCATTCGCATCTAAGGTAAGATTTCCCACAACAAGCTTCTTTTCGTTGGAAATATTCGAACGCCTTAGTCGCGCAGCAACTCGCAGCACTAACTCATCCATATTGATTGGTTTTACCATATAGTCATCAATTCCCGCCCGAAACCCCTTTTGCTTGGAGGCCATATCATCACGAGCTGTCATGAACAGAATTGGAATCGTTTTATTCATATCCCTTACCGTCGCTGCAAATTCAAACCCATCTATTTCAGGCATCATAATATCCGAAATAATTAAATCATATAAACTATTATACATTAAATCATATGCCTCACGAGGATTAAGACACCCCGTCGCATGATAACCATTGTCTTTTAAATATGTGCAAACAATCTGATTTAATTTCACATCATCTTCTACCACAAGTATATTAACCATTATTGTTACCCCTTCCCTTTCACTTAAAAATGAAATGAACTACACATATTTAAATAACACGCTTATGTTAAAAAAATGTTAATATATTATAGAATTTTATAAAGTATCATACTAAACGTCCTACCAAAAAATTTTACCTACAAATAAATCAATAACGGGGCACAAAATCTTATGATACATAAAAAACTGTAATATTCTTCCGGAATTTATTTTGTCCAACTTGATATTAATTTGTTGACCACATAAGACCCAACTATCGTTGCCACTACAATGTCAAGGCCGCTATCAGTAATGTGATATCCAGGTATAGTCTAACCTTCTTATGAAAGTATACAGCAGTTATTCCATATTATCTAGACAAACATTGAAAGCAATTTTAACATAAGGAGTTTTTAAGTTACATATTGTTATATATCGCGATACACCTGGTAATTGAAAAGGACCTGAACTATTCCTAAGGAATCTGATCAAGCCCTATTTCTATAATTAAAATCTTTGTTTACTCAATAAGAATGCTGTTTATTCAATAAGTATTTTACTTACTCAATAAGAATTATATTTATCTAGCTAGAATATCTACCGCCTCTTCCCAGCCAGAGCTGCTACAACCACCATTCTCCAATTTATTTTACCATGTCCTGGTAAAGCTCTAAGATAGCCATCTCATTATATCATTCTTAGCTCCCTTCACGCTTCCGCCTCGAATAGCAAGTCCTTTTTGAACCTCGGCATACGGACAAAGCTTCTTAATATCACTTTCACTGTGTCCCATACCGCTTCCTTCATGAGTACAGAATGGAATGATGGTCTTTCCGGTAAAATCATATTCCTCTAAAAATGTATATACTGCCATCGGCATGGTGCCCCACCAGTTCGGATATCCCAAAAATATAACTTCATAGGAATCCATGTTCTCCACATGACCGGTCAGCTCCGGCCTTACATTTTTACGTAATTCCTGCTGTGCTACTTCGGTTGTTTCCGTGTAGTCTGTCGGATATGATTTAACGGTTTCGATATGAAACTTATCGCAGCCGGTTAATTCCTGAATCATTGTTGCAGCTACCTCTGTGTTCCCAACCGGTAAATTTACTATACTTCCGCTCACATAATTATTGCCCTTCCTTGAATAATAAGCCACAAGGCATTTTTTATTTAAGTAATCCATTATTGTTCCTCTTTTTCTTATATTATCGGGTACATTATTCATGCTACAATTTGGAGTTAACTCCATGTCAAGCAAAATTTTAGTAATGATCTATACCAATAACTATTTAATCACTCTGAAATCATTTCTTTATTAATTATCCCGTGCAAAATCTCTAATAAAAATCCTGCATTATTAATGGTATCCGGTGATGCAAGGAAATTATTGATCAGAAGCTGTTCTATGGGTAATCCTTGTATCTTTAATTCCCTATTGATCCATTCCTCTGTATCTGAAGTTAGATAATTCGCTTCAAGCAATAATTCCATAAGATTTGGACACTTCATTTCCTGTCTTTCTTTCCATTCCATCGACTTGACAGCCTTATCTAATCCTTTTATCAGATTAGCAATTTCACTGTTTATCATGCTTTTATTTATTAACCAGTTAAGAAGAGGTTCCTTATTCGGTATCTGCTTAAGGACAGTCTCATCAACGATACCAGATGCCTTTAATAATAAGCTGGTAATAATATTTCCTCGATAATAAGAAGCAATAAATTCTTCAAGCTCTTCCTTTGATAATCGCTGCCATGGAGCAACCTGCTCCGTACTTCTTAGCTCATGGAAGGATAAATTATTCCTTTCTCTCAGCGCAAGTTGTTCGAATATCCGATTTATTATTGTAGGACGGGTTGCTACCATATGAATTTGTGAACCGAAGATATCCTGAAGTTCCTTCTGCATTCCATATTTGGAAAATTCGCTGCAGGCAATCACCAAGCTACCATCCGCTCTTTTTCCTAACGGAATGGCCATCAAAGCTTTCGCTTTGTTCCTGTTCATCTTGTCCAGCCAGTCATCCTTGTTTATCTGAGTTAGGTTTTCTATATCATAATAATCAAGATTACTTTGGGATGCCAGAGTGCTGTATAGGGTTGTTTCATCGATAAAGCCTAACGCAATCAGACTTTCACCTAATCTTGCTCCAATTTTATTTTGATAATACAATCCTGTCTCCAGCTGTTCCGGCTGCAGCAATCCATGATTAAGCAATAATCTCCCTAGCTGCTTCTTATCATAGCTTTCATTGATACGTTTCGAATCATAGAGATAGACGATGTCTTCCGTCAACACATAGTACTTATTTATTTTTGAATCGAAGATTACTCTTTTATCCAGGTCAATTGCGATATCAACTAATCCCTCCAACGCATGAATCTGTATGGGCGTTCGGTTGTTGATCTCTACACTTCCTTCCGTAATCCAGTCCTTAAACCGTCGATGTTCGACCACTGTCTTTGATGCGGACTTGAATTTCAGCCATACCAGGATGAGAACACAGATTAATGTGATTATGAATAGGTAAAATGGTAAAGGGCTTACACGAATATTCTGAGTAATCCTATTTACAAAAGATGTTTGGTTGTTCTTTTCATTCAATGTAATGCTAGTCACTATATCCTGCGATCCTGGCATAGTGAAGCTGACCTGCTGCAACGATATCGGTAATTCTTGGGTAAAAGATTTATGGACGGGTGTACCATAAATCGTTCCAGTAAGATTAATATTCGAGGTTACAGCCACCTGGAACAGATTTGCCTGAAACATGATTTCATTCGCAATCTGTGACGCTAGATCATAATCTGCCGCTGGATCAAGGATGATTTCATTTGCAGTAAATGTACTTCCATTTGCATTAGAATTCCCATTTTGTAATCGAAAGGTTTCTTCCGGTGTTGTATTTAATAAATATGACCAATAGATCTCCGATTTATCATTCACTGCCTGCAGCATAACCGTAGATTGTACCGTTCCTTCTACATAGCCTTCGATTAAACCGGATAATGCTATCACAGGTGTTACCTTAACTTCTGGTTTAGCAGCATAAAAATAAGCAGCCATACCCTGATCAAATACAGTTCCGGCGGGCCAGATATTCAAGGCTTGTCTGGAGATGATTTGATATTGAGGAGTTATTGCCATATTAACATCAGTTTCCGGGACATTCCTATATCCTGCTTTCATATCATAATAGATCCATATGCAGGAAATGATTAAAACCAACAATAGAACTATTAATAAAAGATTATGCTGATACCATTTTGTCTTCATGAAATCTCACCTGCGCTTTCATGAATTATTATATTCTTTTAATAAATTATCATACGGCGAGGAGTATTTTGGGTATCATCCAGTGACATGGAAAACGTTCCAGCCGTATCAACGGCATTGATACGGAATGAGGTTGTTACATAATCTGATTGATTTTTTGACAAATAAATCTGCACATCAAGTGTTTCTCCCGGCATAATAGTCTGAGTAATTTGCTGCGTTGAATCAGAATTTTTCATAAACATACAGGATGCATTCCCGATCTTTATTCCCATATGGTAATTTTTATTGTTAATATTCGTAAGGTCCGGTGTGATGGATATGGTTAGAATCAAAATCTGATTTGAATTATTGGTGATTGAACCGACTTTACTATAATTTTTATCTACACTATATATTTGTGACAGGTCAAACCCATCCAGCTTCAGAATTGCTTGATTATCCTTAGATACGGAAGCCGTAGCATTCCTGCTGAAGCTGGCAGCGCCTATTGCAGCACTATTTGGTAATGTAACTAAGGAGAATATCAGACTAAGAGTGAAAAATAATAAAGTTATTCCCTTTTTTAACATATTTATTTTCTACTCCTACCTATCACTTTTGCACTTACTTGCTTCATCCGTCGTTCCAGGAGCTTGTCTTTCCTTGCCTTTAACGGGATCCATTCTTCAAATCCATGCACATGACTTAATATTTTGAACAACAGCGTTCCCCATAGCCCTGCTGTTATTCCTGTTATTACTATCGCTATTACGGGATGAAGTCCATGCAGAAAGACAATCCATGCCCTGGGTAAAACAATCGGATAATTGTAAACCTGGATATAGCCTTGATATATACCTGTTTTTCGCTGCGGTATTACATTCAGTACTACTGTTTCCTTAGACCGCGGCGGGAGATATTCAGGAGCAGCTGCTATACTTAGAGGTGCGATTCCGGAAATAATCGTCCACTCGGGGAATAGTCCTTTGTTCCTTATTTCCATTACTAATTGCCCGGGTTTATTGACTTCAACTTGATCACCTAAGGTACCGGGGTATTCGCTGACCAGATATTTAATCTGAGACACCCGGGAACCCAGAAAGATGCTTAACATAACAGATAATATAGTAATCCATACAATCGCTCTGTAAATATGTCTTAACCGTATTCTGTGTCGTGGTTTTCTTTTTCTTAGAAAACCTTTGCTTCCAAAAAAGGCAGTAACTAACCCTAATATCAAAAATATTATTGATAAATATCCGGAATAACCGCCCACTCCTATCTTTAAGCTGGAAGGTATACTTCCAAGCCGTGGGATAACGAAGGGCTGCCCATGAATGGTAAATACCTTGCCGACGATCCGATCTTTCATGACCTCCGGTTCTCCGCTTTCCTGATCACGATAAGGCGCATTATCCCCCTTCGTTATATATCCATCCTCACCGACAGCTATAATACGATGGGTAATGTAGGCTGCATTTAAGACAATCGGTCGGTACATGATAATATCACCTACCTGAGGCTTTGACACCGGCAGCACGATAAAAGCATCATTTACCCTAATCAGGGGCTCCATGCTGTTGGAATATACATAGGATAAAATTGGAGCACCCTTGGTATATGTCCCGGCAAATATAAAAATAACAGCCAATGCTAAACCAAATAGTGCTCCATTCATGAACTTCTTCATATCGTTTCCCCCAAAAGACTTTCCCTAAGATGTCTTATTGAGAAGATGCAAATCCTACTGATTACCTTCTACATGAATAACTGCATTCAAGGTTTTCAATGCGTCTTGGCCGTTGGTATTGATCGTAAAATAAAAATCGCTTGATGAACCAACACCAATCGTTGCACTCGAATTATTCGCAGGAATGATAGACATCGAATTCGTACTGTTTAAATCATTATTCAGAGTTACTGTAATTGGAATATCAGAGTTATTTTTAATCCTAACGACACCGCTTGTTGGTGAGCCAATTTCAAAAATAGCATCTGTATTAAATCCGTTCGCTGAATTGTTATTGATAGCTTCGTTTAAGCTAATACTGACTTTACCATCGGATTCCGCCTTAACTAAATTGGTATATTTAGAGATGTTCGAAACCTGTACGGCTACATTTTTATCAGTATCCATGAGAATCTGGCCCGCACTTGCACTACGGTCAAAGGATACACTTGATAAAGCGGCTGAACCAACTGACGCAATGCTTAATGCCGCAAAAATAAATAGAACACTTAACTTTAATTTGTTCATATTATTCTCCTCCACTTTTATTTTTATTATGTAATCGTATGAATTCTTCTTTTGTGTCCTGGATTATCTTAAACAAGATTACTTGAATAAAGAGTTTGCCTTGGCAAACTCTCGCGCCGAGCGCGGTCAGCTTGCTGACATTATTCCAATCGCGCGAGTGCGCATCCATGCGGAGCATTTTTATTTCATAGGACGCAATTTCCTATGAAATAAAAAAAGGACGACAGTTGTAGAATTTCTCACTAGACCATAATAAACATAAATCGTAAGCAGAACAATATTAAATTGTTTCCATGGATAGGAATGGCATCCCCAAATAAAGTGTTGAAATCCGGCACTTAGGATTTTCTCACGTTCTCTTCAAACGAATGATGAAGGTTGTCCCTTTCTCAATTTGGCTGTTCACTTCGATTCTTCCTTCATGTTCACTAACAATCCATTTGACAATTGATAACCCAAGTCCGGTTCCCCTACGATCACGTGATTGATCAGCGCGGTAAAATCTCTCAAAGATATGCTTCAGATGCTCAGGTTCAATTCCTATTCCATCATCTTCTATGGTAACTATAACTTCCTCTTCCTGTATTTCTGTTCTCACCCAGACGTGACCGCCCTCCCTGCCATACTTAATCGCATTTTCCACCAAATTAAGCATCATATGGGTAATCAGACTTTGGTCTGCCTTGATTAATATTGGTTCGCTTGTAATAAAAGATATATTTATTTTAGCTTCCTTTGCCGTCTCTTCTAATTGATTTATAACATTATCTATCACTTCACAAATATCTATCTGCTCTTTTACCAGTTGATATCTGCCTTCATATCCTCTTGTCAGCATTAATAGCTGCGCAATAATTGAATTCATTCGTTCGCTTTCTTGGTATATGGTATGAAGAGATTTTTCTAAAACGCTCTTATTTTGCAGTAAATCAGAATCCGAAAGTAAAGCTTCAGAATATGCCATAATTATTGCTACCGGGGTACGCAGCTCATGGGAAGCATCTGATGCAAAGCGTTTCTGTTTATTAAAAGACTCCTCCAGTTTTTCCAACATTTCATTAAAGGTTTCTGATAGCTCTCCTACCTCATCGTGGTTTTCAACCTGGGTGATTCGACTGGCTAAATCACCTCGTCCAATGATTTTTGCTGTCTGTGTAATCGTATTGATAGGCTGCAGCGCTTTCTTTGCAATGAATAAACCACCAAAAACCGTAATAAGCAAATAAAGCGGAATAGATATTATTATAATAATTTTTATTTTATATAAAGTATGTTCCAGCGATTTTAATGGGATAAATGCCCTGACATCTGCAACTATTGTATTTTCCTTGGATACTGTTTCGTCCAGTACCATCCATTTTTTCCCGCTATATTCTAAGGTTCGAATCACTCCCGGTACAAAGGGGACATCCATAAGCTCCTGCAGATTGCTATTTTGATAAAGGATCTGGTTATTCCTATTGGTTACAAAGGTGGGCATATTGCCTGATATTACAGTATTCTCGTCCCAGCTTACAGTACCATTTTCATATTCAATTCCTGATTGTGCACTTGAAACTGTGCTGCGTAAGAGGCTTTTTGCATCACTGTATAAAGAATTCGAAATCGAGCTATATAAAATAGGAATAAAAATAATTAATAAAACTGAAGTTAACAGAGTATACCATAACATCATTTTCGTTCTGATCTTTAGCTGGTTCATCATTCACACCTCATAACATAGCCAAAGCCCCTGATTGTATGAATCAGTTTCATATCATATCCTTTATCAATCTTTCCTCGTAAATATCTGATATAGACATCCACAATATTAGAATCATATTCAAATTCATTGTTCCAGACATGATCAGCGATCTGCGCCCTGGTCAAAATTCTTCCTTGGTTTCTCATTAGGTATTCAAGTAAAGCATATTCCTTCGAGGTAAGTTGAATATTTTTATCTCCTCTTGTTACCTGATGCTCACTAACATTCATCTGTAAATCTTCTAATATCAGAACATTATCCTTGCTTTCTCCCTGTCTGCGCATAAGTACACGTATCCTTGCCAGAAGCTCATCATATGCAAAGGGTTTCACTAGGTAATCATCTGCTCCGGCATTTAGTCCAAGAACACGGTCTTCAATGCTGTCTTTTGCAGTCAATATCAATATGTTAGATTTATTTCCTTTCACCCTCAGTCTCTTCATTAACTCTATTCCATTTAATTTCGGCAGCATTAGATCAAGAATGATACAGTCATACTCAATTCCATCCGCATAATCAAAGCCACTCTGCCCATCATAGCAGCTATCCACTGTAAAGCCTTCTCTACCTAACCTCTTTGATATAATATCATGCAGCGAAATATCATCCTCTATTAATAAGATCCTCATTTGAAGCACCTCCATTATGAAATATTGTACCATATACAAATGAAGATTAGATGAGAAAAAATAATTTATTTCTCATCTGCTTCTCATTTATAAGTTTTATCCTACGTATATAAGCTAACGCAGTTTTTTAACAGATTAAGGAGGAATCTTTATGTTAGTCACACATAATCTAACAAAAAAATATCAGGACTTTACAGCTGTTGATCATTTAAATTTAACAGTGAAGGATGGAGCAATTTTCGGATTTTTAGGACACAATGGAGCCGGTAAAACAACGACCCTTTCCATGTTAACAACTCTAATCCTACCCACCTCAGGAAGTGCCACCATCGATGGCTTTGATGTTGTGAAAGATAATCTGAAGGTAAGAGATTTATTAGGATATTTACCGGAAAGCGTCATGCTATATGGTGATTTGACAGCCAGAGAAAACCTTCAGTTTTTTGCCAAGCTTTCCAACGTGAAAAATGTAAATCAGAATATTGATGAAGTTCTTGACCTTCTTAACTTCACCCAATGGACTGATAAGAAAGTAAAAACATTTTCAAAAGGTATGCGTCAGAGAATTGGAATCGCACAGGCAATTTTACATAAACCAAAAATACTGTTTCTTGATGAGCCAACCTCAGGTCTTGATCCTCAGGGCACGATGGACATTCGTAATATCCTGCTTAAAATAAATGCAGAATGGGGAACTACGATTTTCATGAATACCCACTTGTTATCAGAGGTTACAAAAATGTGTACAGACATTGGTATTATCAGTCATGGGAAGTTATTAATCTCCGATTCTATTTCTAATCTAGAAAGAAATTTTAGTGATGCAAAATCACTGGAAGAAATTTATTTCACCATACAGGGAGGTGGAGTTAATGAATAGTATCATGGTGCTGGCCAAAAAGGAATTCAAGGCTTCTTATAAGGATAAGGTCTTTTTAGTCATAGTAATGCTATTCTTAATCATGTCCATAGCTTCCGTATACATTGGATCCACTACAAAAAATGCAGAAATGAGAGCATATGAAGAGGTAGTTTCCATAGCGCAGTCACAGGGAGTAGCGGCACCTGCCGCACCAGAAATATATCCCCTCGCAATATTAAGTAACATCATCAAATATATTACAATGATAGGCGCAGTTCTTGCCGTATTTCTGGGGTTTGATGCTTATAACGGTGAACGTGAAAACGGAACCTTACATTTATTGCTGACAAGACCTTTTTATCGGGATCATATCGTGACTGGAAAGCTTTTTGGTGCAGGAATGATTATTGGTGCATTATTAAGCATTACTTTAGTATTTAACCTTACCTTGTTTGCTATTACAACCGGTCTGGTTCCGGGTATCAATGAAGTATTACGTTTGATTGTTTTTATCCTTCTCGCCTTCCTCTATATGATGTCGTTTTATATTGCTTCCTTATACGTCTCAATTAAGACTCCAGACAGAGCATTCGGATTTCTGATTATGATGATCGCATGGATTTTTATTAGTTTTGTTATCCCACAACTTGCTGATACGCAAAGGAACTTTGCGTATGCACTTAGCAATGTGTCAGGTACTGTAACCCAAATTCCAACGGATACGGCCATTTCTAAAGCAATAGAGTATTTATCACCTGCAGTTCAATTTGAAAATATCAGCAGGGATTTACTTCAAGTAGTATCCGAAACAGCTTTCATCAGTATTCTTGAAATCATAAAAAAAGATATCCTGGCTTTCCTTAATATTATAATACCAGCCATCGTTTTTCTGATCCTCTCCTATACTTCAGTACAAAAGGAGAATGCATTATGAATCAAGTTAAAAAACTTATTTATACGCTATTCTTTTCCATCTCCTTATTATTATGCTGTATGCAGACATACAGTATTGTATTTGCAAATGACCAATCAAGTACCATTACAAATTATCTAATGTATCCCGGAGAAACGGCAAATGCAAGATTATCTATTGAAAATAAAGATATAAAATCCCACACGTACTCCTTAAGTTTCGAGCAGCTGACGGAAGGCTTTCATGGCTATTTTTCAATTGAAGGAAAGGTAATCGATAGTATCCAACTATCTGCCTCTCAAAAAAGTATTATTAACTTTTCTTTGGAGGTACCTGTTAACCCGTCAATTTCTGATATGTCAGTTCCACTGGATATCCTCAGAGATGATGGTACCAGAGATAATATCACACTAAACTATACCTTAAATCAGGATTATTCCATCTCGATAACGTGTAATTTACAATCAATCAAAGCGATTAATGGTGATACCATAAGCTTAGAGATAGGCGTTGCTAATACCGGAAATAAGGATTTGTCAGCTCTTTCCCTGCAGGTGGAGCTCCCCTATAAATGGATACTTGAGCGTCAGGATCCATCGAATTTAGATATAAAAAGTGGCGAAACCGGTTTATATAAATTAGCGCTAACGATTCCACCATCTCAGCAGGCTTGTGAATATCCTATCAAAATAAGCTGTTCCAATACAGAGGTCAGCAGCAATTCAGTAACTGTTCCTGTTACTGTTTCAACAAGTATAAATCTACTTTGGTGGATCGCCGGCATAATAGTACTATTGTCTATATTTACACTGCTATATTTTAAAAAACATGGAAGGAGGTAACAACATGACCCCGATGCTAGCTCTAATTAAAAAAGAAATAACAGACGCACTCAAAAATAAACTATTCCTTATCATCCTTGGTATGTTGCTGCTATTGACGATTGTATCAGTTGTTCTTGGTTCTTATCAGGTAAGGATTAATATGGATACCTATAATCAGTCCGTCAGCTTTTTAAAATCCTTGGGAAAAACAGAATTCCCGGATGCTCCAAATTTAAATCCTCTTTCTTCCTCGAAAAGCTTTGTTAATTATATCGGACTTTTAGGTGCACTCTTAGCAATTGTATTGGGAAATGCTGCGGTTGTTAAAGAGAAACGTAACGGTACATTAAAGCTTATATTATCAAGACAGATTTTCAGGGACACCTTTTTAAACGGAAAAATTCTAGGTAATATGATTTTACTGTTTTTTATTACATTATTAACCTCCATCATCACTCTGGGTTCCGTCGCAATAATCAGTACAGTTTCGTTATCAGCAGGTGATATCAGCAGAATGTTCGTGTTTTTCTTCATGTCTTTTTTGTATATGGCATTTTTTCTAATCCTTGGCATCTTTATGTCCGTACTGATGCCAAACGGTAATAAAGCATTACTAATTACCGTCATTATATGGCTTGTTATTTCTTTTATACTACCCCAGATAGGCGATACGATGGACATGGACAATCAGCTTCCCGGCGGCTTCTTTTCCTCGATGGGAATGAACAAAGAGGATACTCAGAAGATTTTAGACCATTTCAAGATCTATGAAACCATACGAGACAGCATTGAGCAAATGTCTCCGACTAAGCATTATGAAAGAGTTGGCTTTGCTTTGCTCAATATCAAGCCCGGATTTGACAAGAATACTGTTCTGGAAGTTGTATTAATGAAATGGATTGATGTTTTAGGCCTCTTGGCACCAAGTATTATCTTATGGTTATGTTCCTATATGGTTTTTCTGAAACGAGAAAATATATATCAAGAATAATGGAGGAAATGAATATGAAAAGAAAATTATATGCGATTGTATTATCGGGATTATTAGCAAGCACCCTATTCACAGGCTGCAGCGGAAATAACACGGCAAATTCGTCGAAGCAATCCGACAGTAATGTTACACAGGATACTGCTGCTTCACAGAGCCAGGATGAAGATGGCGACGGTCTGCCGGATACAGTAGAGAAAACGTATGGCACAAACCCACATAATGCCGATACCGATGGTGACGGTGTCAATGATAAAGAGGACCAGGACCCTCTATATACAGATAATCTGATAAGTGAAACCAGTACGACAGCTTTACCCATAGAAATCAAAGATTCCCGCGTTGAAGATAATGCTACCGCTGATCATCTGGAAATAACCTTCGTTAATAATGGAAAGGAAGACTTAAGCAATTTCGATATCTATTACACGATTACTGACAAAGCGGATGCAACCAAGGTAGAAGGATATTATCAGAAATTAAATGGCTTGACCGTAAATGCCGGCGAATCTGTTACATTACATTTTGATAATGATTTATCTCAGGCAGGCCATTTTTATGGTAATATGAATGGTCTGTACGGAACCTCAACGAATGGATTAACCTTTGCAGTACAACTTCATTCCAGTGGATATCAGCCTGTTAGTTTCAATGTGGAAAAAGCCAAAGGCTCAGCTGAAGTTGCAGATTAATTAATTATTAACCTAATAAAGCACTGCCGGTGATTAATGTATATAATCCTACTGGCAGTGCTTTTTAACTAATATATCATTCACATTTATTTTTTACAATCATACATTTTATTATATAAACTATCCGTTTGTAGGTGTATCTATAATATGATTGATAACATGTGTCCGGAAGATTTGCTTATTTTAGGAAATACGATAGCTATCTCACTTTCTGAAGGTAAATCAGCAGATGAATTAAATGTACTTGGAAACTTAATTGTTGCAATAGGAAGTTTGATGTTAACCTTTGCTGCTCAAAAGCAGAATCTATCTTCCCAGCAAAATACTGACAAGTCTTCTTCCCAACAAAACACTGATAAGTCTTCTTCCCAGCAAAACACTGATAAGTCTTCTACCCAGCAAAATACTGATAAGTCTTCTACCCAGCAAAATACTGATAAGTCTTCTTCCCAGCAAAATACTGATAAGTCTTCAACCCAGCAAAACACTGACAAGTCTTCTACCCAGCAAAATACTGATAAGTCTTCAACCCAACAAAATACTGGCAAATCTTCTTCCCAGCAAAATACTGATAAGTCTGCAACAGAAGATAATACAGTTAACTAAAGCTCTGTGCATGCATCTGCTGCAGTCTACGAGCTCTGAATAACTCTGCCGTTTGATGAACGGCTTGGGTACTTATAATAATCTACTTTCTCCATCTATTACTTCTTAATATCTTCTATATCAATAATAAAAGTGTTCCGAATACCAGTATAACTAATCCAAATACCGATTTCCTTGTCAGTTTTTCCTTCAATATCAAACTGGAGAAGGCTATCGTTACCAGGATGCTCAGTTTGTCAATCGGGACAACGATACTAGCCTGTCCCTCCTGTAATGCCTTATAATAACACAACCAGGATAAACCTGTGGTAATTCCTGAAAAACAGATAAAGATCATGCTTCTTTTATCAATTTTTGTTACTTCCTTCTGCTTACCGGCAGCAAATACAACAATCCAAGCCATAACCAAAACGACGATCGTACGAATAGCTGTACCAAGATTTGATTCAACACCTTGAATTCCGATTTTGCCAAGGATACTGGTCAGACTTGCGAAAACAGCAGAAAAGATTGCATATACGATCCAGGAGTTTCCAGTCAAATTTATAACTTCAGTATTTTTTCTTGCTATCATGAAATAGGTTCCTACGCCAATTACTATCATAGCAATCAATTTAATAACGGTAATGCTTTCACCTAAAATGATAAATGCCAATATCATGGATAATACAGTACTGGATTTATCAATGGGGGATACCTTATTCACATCCCCAAGCTGAAGCGCCTTAAAGTAGCAAAGCCAGGAGCCTCCGGTTGCCATACCTGAGAGAATCAAAAAAACGAGTGTTTTGTTGCTGATATCAAAGATCGTATTCTGAGAACCAACGATAAACACCATTAACCAGGAGAATACCAATATGATAATTGTTCGAAATGCTGTTGCAACATGGGAATCTGTATTCTTAATTCCTATCTTGGCTAAAATAGCCGTAATTCCTGCAAATAATGCTGAACCAAAGGCAAATATTATCCACATATTTTACACCCACTTCCCAGAGCCCGTTCTCATCTACGCTCCGTAATCTAATGATTGCTTTATAATTATTACTTTAGATTGATTATCTTGCTTCCTATATACTGTTTATCTTATTAGTCAGTATACTATTAATTCTTCATGGTTTAAATACTTTTTTAATATTCGTTTTACGACTGGTTTACCCTTCATTTCTTCTTATAAAAATAGCTTCTAATGATATATATTATCAAAAGAAGCCATTTCAAGAAAGTTTTATTCATTCAATATTCTTATCTGATTTGAGTATCAGTATCCTGTGAGCAAACCGGATACCATATACAGTATCAGATAATTGTCAAGTTAAACTATATAGTATACGATTAGTTCATTAGATACTTTCGACACTCTAACGTCCATGATGCCGCTTCGCGGCATCTCAAAAAGCCCGGAAGAACAAGGAGTGAGCACCTTTGTGCGAACTTCGCAGTTCTTCCCGTGTGAATTGCTTTTTATTCACACTAATCCTTATCTTATATTCTCAAATTAATTATTAGCAGTATTTAAGACACTAAGGGAATCATTGATCGAAGTTGTGCATTTGCTGGCATCAGGACTGCTTGAGCGGACAGAAGCTAATACACTATCAATCGTTCCGTCAATTTGTGTCCAGGTTGATTTATCAATTTTCTTTAACTGAGATACTGAGGTATCCCACTTATGTTCCAAGTCATCAGCTCCTGATTTCGCAGTAGTAAAGTCGTTGGCATTAACAGCGCTCTCTATATCATTTTCAATAGTAATAAAATCGGTTAATTGTCCTTTTAATGTTGTTTGTGAGGAATCCGATTGTTGAGCAATATAATGACTGCGCAAAGCATAACCGGATATACCTACCGTCAGGAAAATACATAACACCACAATTGTCTGGATCATAACATTTTTCTTTTCACTATTTACTTGTTGTACAACTACATTATCTCCTGGCTTTGTATCACATTTTGTAACAGCAAGGAAAATAATAATTCCTAAAATAGCTATTAGAAAAATTACACTGGTAATTGTAGCACCTAATCCTAAACCGCCGTATTTTGAAGGCTGGGATAAATAATCACCAAGTGATGCTCCAAGGGGGCGAGTAAAAATATAGGCAACCCAGAATGCTAATACTGCATCAAGCTTTAAGAATTTCCATACCAAAAATGTACCTACTATGATACTGGCAACAATTAATCCAGTAGGCAGATAACCCAAGCCTAGCTGTTCGGAATATAAGTCGCCTACTGCTGTACCAAGTGCAAAGGTGAAAAGAATGGTGAGCCAATAAAATGCTTCTCTCTTTCTTGTGTAAATGGAATGTATGGAGAGCGTCTTTTCACTAAGGTACCAAAAAAGAAAAGTTAACATTAACAATACACTGAATATAATTGTGCTTAGTTCAAGAGGAAATCCAATCCCATCTGTAAGATTATCTGTGACTAAGGTTCCAAATACGCTGATAAGTACAACCGTTAACCAGTATAAGCCGGGAATATACTTCGTTGCTCTAAATTGAAGATAAACTACAATAAAAAATGCAATACCCATAATTATCGTAGTATTAATTAACCCAACGCCAAGATTGACATTAATAAAATCTGAAAATGTTTCACCAACAGTTGTACAAAGAATCTTGATTATCCAGAAAAAAACTGTAACCTCTGGTACTTTGCTAAGTATGATTTTAGCTTTGTTTTGTTCTACTGAATTCATGTCCTTTATCCTTTCTTCTTTATGCTTTTCAATACTGCCAATATATAGATGTTCCTTAACACGCAGATTTCAATGGCTTGCTTAACATCCGCTGTTCCTGTGCTGAACTTTATTGGCATAAATATTTCCTGTTACTTTTACTTTTGTAACTCATTACCTCCTATCCTTCCAATATGAGTATGGGCTAATCATAAACAAAGCTTATAAACTGATCATGCGGCTTTTCTAAACAATTTCTAAACTTTGCATAATAGAAATACCTTATCCTATGTTAAAATTCTTTCCTTCCCGCGATTTTTGTATACGGAATTAATCGGTTATCAAATATTAAAGCGGTATCCTGCACCCCAGATTGTTTCTATATATTTTGGATTATTGCTGTCTTCCTCTATTTTCTCCCGAATTCGATTCACATGTACGGTAACCGTAGCTGCATCGCCAACGTAATCATAACCCCATATTTTTTCAAAAATCTGATCCTTTGAAAATACGATATTCGGATTCATCGCAAGGAATTTCAGTAATTCAAACTCTTTATTGGGAAGCTTTATCTCCTCATTTCCTTTCAATACTTTCCAGCTCCTGCATAAAATTCGAAGGTCTCCGACAGTGATTACCCCTTCTTCCTTCTCATTCATATCCGCTGCCCGGTTGCCGGTTAATCGTTTATATCTGGCAAGATGTGATTTAACTCTGGCTACCAATTCTGCCGGATCAAATGGTTTCGCAATATAATCATCAGCACCCAATCCAAGACCTCGTATCTTATCAATTGATTCTGTCTTAGCAGTTACCATCAAAATCGGTATATCGATTTTATCCCTTACATTTCTACAAATATCATATCCGCTCATTCCAGGCAGCATAATATCCAAGACCATTAGATCATAGCTTTCACTTAGAGCCATATCAATAGCTGCCTTTCCATCAGAAACGATATCAGTATCATACCCATTAACCTCTAGATAATCCTTCTCAAGCATTGCTATTTCATCTTCGTCTTCAACAATCAATATTTTAGGCATGCATGTCTCCTTTCTGCTAAGTATGCTGCTCAAAGTTCAATCTTAATTCATTCACTTTTCGGCAGCATGATTTGTATACACAAACCTCCGTTATTTTTTGCTGTGATTCTACCGCCATGCTGCTCAACGATATATTTGGCAATATACAAGCCTAATCCATTGCCTTTATTTTTGCTGCTTCTGGCTTCATCTACACGGTAAAATTGGTCAAACAGATGGGGCAGCTTTTCTTCCGGAACACCGCTTCCGTTATCTGTTATGGTTAGAGTCTCATTTGACGTATTATCTGTTACTTCCATAACAACCTTAATCTTATCTTGATTTCTATATTTGATGCTGTTTTCCATGATATTGGCAATAACCCTGCTCATCTGTTCTTTATCTATTTTCACATAATGATTTTCCTTCTGATAAGACAATGCAACCTCCAGATTATTCTCTGTATAATATTCAGCATTTTCTCTTATAAATTCTTCCAGGAACTTAATTAGGCTTATGTTAACCGGATAGAATGGCATATTTCCTGTTTCCAGCTTCGAAAAATAAAACAGCTTCTGAAGAAGCACATCCATCTCACAAGCCTTTTTATAAGCAATATCTAGATATTGCTCCTGTTTTTCGGGAGTATTGGCAATTCCATCCTTCACGCCTTTGATATAACCCTTTACACTGGTAAGTGGTGTACGAAGATCATGGGAAATACCAGACACCATATCTGTTCTTGTCTTTTCATATGCTGCATTCTTCTCCATACCAGCCTTTAAGCTGCCCTGCATCTTATTAAAGGCTTTACAAACCATCTCAAATTCATCTTCTCCCTCATATTGAATTGGTTCCTCCAGATTGCCCTGTTCTATACGATTGGCACCGTCCATTAATTTTTGAATTGGAAGCATGATATTATTGACAAGCCTTTGGGTAAAAAAACGACTGATATAAAGGATAACCAGAATGGAACCTATTCCTACGATGATAAAAGATAGAATCAGTAATTCAAAAGTTCCGCCGTTCAGTCGATAGATTCCGCTTTTTTCTGCACTATTAATTACGATCAAATCATAAGTTCTTGATCCATTTAATATTTTACGTGCAATTATAGTTTTATCTTCCCATACATATAAGACAGATTTATCCGGGTAGGAAATTTCAGTATTCATAATTTCAACTGTTTCAGCTTGACTGTGCAGTAAATTTGCATATATCTCTTTACCGCCTTCGGATACATACAACTGATAATCATATTTTGCCAGCATCTGGGATAGCTTTTTAAAATCTTGCTTTGTGACCGTATTATTTTCAAATTTATATCCATTAACCAATGTTTGAACATTGTATGCATTTTCTTGCATAATCGCATTTTCAGTCAGGGACTTTACATAGGTATCCTCAAAAATCCATATGACTGTTCCGCCGATGATTAACAAAGCAAGAAGGGATAATAGTACAATCCAGGTATTCGATTTAAAGATACGTTTACGAATTGTCATCACTTATCCCTCCAAAATCATGCGTTTTTGATTGAAAATTAATTAACCGTTTTTAATTTTTGCTTTTCCTGTAAGTATATCTGTACTTTATTTACAGATATACTGATGAGTAATCCGACGATGGCACCACAGAGCACATCACTTGGATAATGCACTCCTAAGTATAATCTGGAAAATCCCATTAATCCTGCAAATATCAATGCCCCAATTCCCCATCTCTTATTTCCCATAAAGTAGATAGCTCCAGCCACTGCAAAGGCTGTTGCTGTATGTCCCGAAGGAAATGAAAAATCAGTTGGTCTTGCTATTAATACCTGCAGCTGAGTCAGTGCAGCAAATGGTCTGGGTCTGGCAATTACATTTTTAAGAATAATATTATTTATTAATATGCTCATGGCAAAAGCTATCAAGGAAACCATTCCGGTCGTTCTGCTCTTTTTATAAAGCAGCAGTCCGAGGATAATAATCAGCCATATCATACCCCCATTACCTAAAATTGTAATAAGCTTAAAAATTGGTGTAAGTACCGGATATCTTATATATTCCTGAATAAAAAGCAATATATTCACATCTAAATTATATAAATATTGAAACATATCAAATTCTCCATTCTTATGATCTATCGTGAAGCATGTTCTATATCATTCAATTATGTTCAATAAAGAATCATGTTTTATAATAAGTCATGCTGTATTAAGTCAAATTTTTTAATAAGTCGTATCTCCTCCATAACTCTTATCTTTTCTATCATAATTCATATCAATAAATTTATCGATGGTGATTTATAAACATTATCTAAACATTTCATAGAACAAAAATGATAGGGCGATAATTAATCTTTCCTCCTTTTCCTCATCATTAGTTTTTATTCATTAATCATTTTTCTATTTTTATTAATTCTTATATTCATAATAATTTATCAATTCATAATTAATTACACGTGCAGAAACGATAAAAGGTTGGTTGATAAACCGTAATTATTTAAATGTATCCCCTGTTTTTCCCGCAGCTTCTGATATTGTATGTGCAATCCCGTCTCCAGGATTAGCGATCTATCTGGTATTGATACTTAATACATAATAGACGGTATTCCTAATCCTGTCTTGATATTGAAGGTAATTCCAAGCGCCCGACACCAGAACCATCTGCTTACTTCGGAAACCTTTTGGAGATATATTAAGGAAAAACAGGACAAAAATCATGCTGTTGCCAATACTGAGGATATATATAATAATAAAAGCATCGTATGATCTTAATCACCGATGCTCTGTATATAATCTCTTTATTATAATCGCTGTATATAATCTTTGAATTATAATCTCTGTATTATAATCTCTCTATTATAATCTCTGTATTATAATCTCTGTATTATGATCTCTGTATTATGATCTCTGTATTATAATCTCTCTATCATTAACCAGACTTTGTTACTTTCCAAATCACTCCTGTATTCGGAATAATGTCGCTTGGATCTTCCCTGTTGGAGGTACCCGTATCCAATATATATAATGCACCATCTGAACCAAAAACGATATCAGCAGGTCTGCCAAATCCACCTTCATTCGTAATATAAGCAGGAAAACCTGACTTATTCATTGCAAATGTTGAGACACCACCATTGTTACTTACTTTTGATACTCTGTAACCGGTAGATGGGTATTGCACTGAAAAACCTCCAATACTTTTTAGATGAACAGACCCAAATTCAGCGATGAAAATATCTCCAATACTACTAAATCGATAATCTTTTGTGAAATCAAAGCCAATAATTGTTGACTCCGGAGGGAAAACTGCATATGGCTTCGGAGGTAACGATGGATGACTATAGAGCAAGAATTCTGGTTGTCGCCCGCCTTCCGGCTGAAACCTGGATAAGGTTACGGGATCACCTCCTGCATAATCAGGAAACCCATACCAGGAACCTTCCGTTATAATGCAAAATTCATCCGGTGCATTGGCAATTGGTCTGCTTCCTCTTAAATCATATCCATTATTCGATGCAAACAATCTTTGACTGGCGTCAAATTTAATATAAGCTATACTTCTTAAGCCCCAGGCTACAAGCTCAAGATCAGTGCCATCCATATTCGCACGCAGAATGCTGCCGGAAGCTTTGACGATTCCTTTTTTTATTTCGAAGGGCTGATTAGGTTCACCGTAACTGGAAAAAGCACCAGTATATACTGTTTCACTGGCTTTTCCAAGGACATTGTCAGTGGGAAAATTTTGTCCGTTTAATATAATATAAGATCCGGGGCGGTCGTGGAAGGTTGGATAGTCAGATAACCAAAGGTTATCATTACCTACCACACCCGAATTCGTAGCAGTTCCTATTCCAAAATACATCTTACCATTGGGACCAAAATCAACTCTGCAGTTACTGTAATCACCATAACTAGGTAAACCCTGAATAATATCTTCTCTGGAACCATCTTTTTTAATTACTGTAATAGTAGCCTTATGAGATACATACAAATTACCATTTCTATAATTAATTCCGGTCAATGGAGGTTTAAAGCCTTCCGCATACAGTTCAAAGGCTCCGTTTCTGAATATAGAAATATCTGCTTTTCCTGAGGTATACCCTGAGTTAGCAATAAATAGATCACCATCCTCCGTAAAGAGGATGCTGGAAGGAGTATTAATCGCTTCTGCAAAAACATCAATGGTATATCCGCTTTCTATTGTTATATCTTTCGGATTAATATACCTTTTATTTTCTATTTGATTATATTTTAATCTATTTGGCATATATCTCTCGCTAACATCGTTTTACTATAATATATGTCAAGTGTCCTCTCTTATTAAAAAATCATAGATATATGAGGTCCTTTATCGCAGGACTTCATATATCTATGAAACATCTTCCCTTTCTTCTTTTGTTGCAGTATACTGCAGACTTTCGATTAAGCCGGATTTTTCGTTACACATTCTTGACCATCTCATAAGCTTGTTTCATCGCTTTATTACCGAGGATATCACCCTTACGCCATGCCCCCAGATCATAGACAATTCCCTTTTCGCTTGCATCGTTCAGGCAATAGGTAAAGCCACGAAAGCCTTCCAGCGTCCGTTCCATGGATTTTTTACTGTTGTCTGCAGCAGTAACGATGAAATAGAACTCCTTGCCGGATATTTCTTCATATCTGGGTACTGTTCGATCGATCAGCATTTTCATCAACACTAGGAATCAATCCAATCCGCTCATAATATCGCAGTGTATCCTGAGAAAGATTATATCTCTTGCTTACTTCCGCTATTGTCATACAGTTTACCTCCTTTTATAATACCTTTTATAGGCATTTGTGAAATGCCTTCAACCCATTGATTTTACTGGGTTTTTGTTACTCGTTTTATATAAATTTTTCTCCGGTAGTAGTATAATAGTAAGTGTCAATCAAACCAAATAATACCACGCGGAGGAAAATTTAT
>DATMUM010000217.1:0-52331 GCA_035564175.1 Mobilitalea sp. | reverse complement strand
AGGGCTATTGTTATATATCTCATGCAAACCTTCCCTTCTATTCCCAAAAGCTGTCATGTCATCAGCTTCAGGCAGTAACATCGATACTACATCCAGCTCATTCTGCTAATAAATCATTGATGGAAGCTATCTGTGTTATACCGGTAGCAATATTAATTATCTTAATCTCAGTATCATTATCCAGATATAAGATACCTCCGGCATTCATTCGTCTTCCATAGGACAAGTAATCTTCCAGCTTCCTCCGGTCATCCGACCTCTGTAGAATGATATTCATTCCGCTCTTACGGAAATGATTTGCCAGTGAAACTGCCTGTTTCCGGTAATCTTTGCTATATAAGATTAAGGTATCTGTTGTTTCTGGTTCGGTCAGCAGCTTCTGTCTTGATAAAGCAAGTATTAACTGATCGATGACAATAGCCAGACCAATCGCGGGTGCATTCTTACCGAACTGACCAACCAGGTTGTCATAACGCCCTCCGGTTGCTACTGCATCACCCGTTCCATAGGTATAGGCTTTGAAGATAATTCCGGTATAATAATTGTATTTGCTTAACATGCCAAGATCAAAGGATACATATTTCTCATAGCCATATTCCGTCAGTAGATCATACAGCTTTTCCAGACGTCCGATTGCTTTGATTGCTCTCTGATTATTAGTTAAGCCCTTAGAGAAATTTAAGATATCCAAGGTACCAAATAATTCGGGAAGCTTTAAGAAAATTTCCTTCAGTTCTGTACTGATATTCTTCGATTTAACGATTTCCTCAACCCCGAACATATTCTTCTTCTCGATCAGAACGCGAAGGTTGGTGATTTCTTCTTCCTCCTCGAATCCAGCTTCTTCAATCAAAGCTCGGAAGAAATCAGCATCTCCGATCTCCACCTGGAATTCCTTTAGGCCGGACTGCAGTAAGCACTCAATGGTCAATGCAAGCATCTCAGAATCCGCTTCGATACTGTCGTCATTGATCAATTCAGCGCCCAGCTGGGTTGCTTCCTTCAGTTTACCCTGATAGCTGGAATTATTGATAAAAGTATTTCCGATATAACATAAACGGATTGGCAAATTTTCTTCTTTATAATATTTCGCGGCACAGCGCGCGATGGAAGGTGTAATATCCGGTCTTAAAACCAAGGTATTGCCGTCTCTGTCGAAAAATTTATACATATCCTTTGAGGCTACCGTTCCACGCTCCTGGCTGAAGATATCAAAAAATTCAAAGCTCGGAGTCTGTATGTCGCGAAAGCCGTAATGCTCCAGCACATGATGGAGTTTACTCTGCAGCATTAATTTTGTTGCGCATTCCGAATTATAGATGTCTCTTACTCCCTCAGGTGTGTGTAGTAACTTTTCTTTCATAAAAACACCAAGCCTTTCCTTCACAATTTGCTTTATCCATTATTAACTACTAGTCAAATCACTTTAGTATGGTAATGTGATAATTCGCTACCATGCTAACATGTTACCCAATTATAAATTATAATATTTATGATGTCAACCTAATATTATGAAAATATATTCAATATATTATGAAAATATATTCAATAAAAATAACCGGATGTGAAAAAGATATGGAAATGAATCTGCCTCATCTTCCATATCTCACAAGTCAAATATAAAATTATATATCTACTAAAATTGGTTCATGATTAACGTAAGGTAAAAATTTATCCATGATATCAATCGCCTTAATACGGATGCTGGAGGTATTGATGCACGGATGGCATCCGATGAACTCATCCTTCAACACGTCTTTATCAATCAAGAGCTGCACCTTATTCCCGGTATCGTTCATTAGCCCCATGATACTGACGGAACCTGGAGTAATATCTAAGAATTCCTCCAGATACTGTGAAGGTGCAAAGGAAAGTCTGGCAGAACCTATTTGAGCAGACAAATCCTTTGTCTGAAATTTCTTTTCACCCGGAAGCATTAGTAAATAGAATTTTGTTTTCTGTGTATTACATAAGAACAAATTTTTACAGATCGTAATCTTCAAAAGCTGGTCTACTTCATTGCAGTCTTCAATCGTTTTTGCTTCCTCATGATCCAGTCTTGTAAAGGGGATTCCCAGCTTTTCTAGAACGTCATAGGTTCTGTTCTCCTTCTCCAGCCTTGTCGCAGGATCCGGTCTGCCTGTATATATCGTATGATCGATATGTATCTTCATCGTATCACCTACTCACCTTTGTAATTTTATGAATTTATGTATGTTTAGTTTCTTAAAATAATTTCTCCAGTTTAATAATTTAACTACATCAAATAATAAAATATGTAATTCATTCATATTTTTACAACTTATATCTACTATTTCTTATACGTAATACATCAGCTTATTTTCATGCTCCTATAACAATATTTGAATAATTTATCCTTTATTTAAATATTATCTACTCTCGAGGTCTTTATTTAAGGCCTCCAGATAATGTATGCTGCCCCCGCCCTGGACTTTGATTTGAAAACTACTGTCCAGCTCGTCATAACGAAAGCTCTTTCTGCCGCCGTTCATAGCTCGGTTCCAGAATTCATACAACCGTTGAAAGGTCAGATAATAATAGATATCGTATTTCTTATAATAAATTAACAGAAAAGCTACGCCACTTTGTTCTTCAAACTCCCTCATGAACTCAATCTGATGCTCATGGACGTTGTTCATGCTAAAGGTATCTACCGCGCATTCCTTCGCATCAAAGCAGACCGGTATTCCCTGAACCACTCCGATGTAGTCTACGGTACTTTTTTGTTCAAAATATGCCAATGTGATATGTCGGTTTTCCTTATCAATATTAATCGGAGTGATAGGCGTCGGCACTTTCTGTATCAGTGCCAGCCGCTTCTCCCGGTATTTGCTGTTGGTCAGATTGATCATCTCCTCCAGCATGGAACCTCGTAACCCTCTCGAATTCCATGACGGCATACCTACGCCCTCCTTACCTAATTCATGCTCCTGGTTTATTGCTTAATTTTACAATTCTTACCCCTGGTTTATTGCCTTATTTTACAATTCTTACCCTTGGTTTATTGCCTTATTTCTACATTTTTACCCCTGGTTTATTGTCTATTATTACAATTCTATGAATTTTTGCTCCTAGTAAATTATCAAATTTATCATTCAATGAAATGTAAAATAATAATCTTCTATTTTCCTGTTTGAAACAATTCATTCTTAATCTTTTGAAACAGCTCCGGAACCTTAGCTACGAACTCTTTCTTTGATAAATAAGAAAGCTCTCCACTTATATTCGGGAACACCATACGGTAGGAATGCAGAAGTTGATAGGTTAACCCGTATCTCTTCTTAAAATAATGGTTGGTTTTCTGATCTCCGTATTTAAAATCTCCGATTATCGGATGACCGATGCTCGCCAGATGAGCCCTTATTTGATGGGAACGTCCCGTGATCAGCTTTACCTGAAGCAATGTAAAGCTTCCTTCTGTCTCCTCATCCGTATAAAATTCTGTAGCAAGATCAGATAATTTATTATCTCTTGTTGCCTTCTTCAGATTTCTAAGATAAGCTTCTTCCTTGGCAGTCGTTTCATCCTTCCTCGCATTTTTAGAATAAGCGATTGGCTCATATTCCGTACAGATATATTCCGTGTTTTCTACTTGGCTAGGATATATTTTCACCAGGTTCTTCTCTTCATCCTTACTCAGATAGCCTTCAATTCGTTTTTTGCCCTCTACTTTTCCTTTGACAATACATAGATAATATTTATTCAGGGAACGGTCTTTTAATAAACGAGCCATCTCCTGAAGGCCAAGCAAGGATTTACCAGCAATCAGAATTCCTCCCGTATTACGGTCCAGACGGTTGCAGATTGCAGGTTTGAAGCTTACAAGCTGCTCCCTTGTAAGCTGTTTTGATTTTAATAGATAGGAGATAATGTATTCCACCATGGATACATCATCCTTCTCTGCTTTTTGTGAAAGAACCCCGAGAGGCTTGTTCACAATCAATATATGCTTATCCTCATAAATTACGTCTATACTAAGTTCTACTTTTGTAGTATCAACCTCTTCCGCCTTCACCGGCTCACTGAATTGTTGTATCGTTTCATCCGAAAGGAAAAGCGTAATCTCGTCCGATACTAACAGCTTTTCCGATCCGTCTGCTTTTTTACCGTTTAAGGTGATGTTCTTTTTACGGAGCATTTTATAGATAAAGCTCTTCGGTGCTTTATTCAGTATTTTAGCTAAAAGCTTATCCAGACGCTGCCCCGCTTCATTCTGCTGTACAGAAAATTGTTTCATAGATGATATCTCCTGAATGAGTAACATAACATAATTATGTCACCGTAATTAAACTGTTTTATATAAACCAACGAGTATTGAAATATTTAAAGCAGTTAAAACTCAAGTACCTGACGGATTGAGTCTACGTAATAATCGGCCATTCTGATTTTATCTTCCTGATCGCGCTCCGAATATTTATCATAGACAGCACAAACCTTCATATTCGCATTCTTTCCGGCCATAACCCCGTGCAATACATCTTCAAATACCAGACACCTGGAAGGCTCCACGCCCAGATCCTTTGCCACTAGCAGGTATATATCCGGTGACGGTTTACCCTTCGCAACTTCACAGGAGGTTCGGATGGATGTAAAATAATCCTTCATTCCATGTCTCTCAACAACCAGCTCCACAAGCTCCTTGGAATTACTCGTTGCAATCCCGGCTGGAATATTCGTCTCCTTCAGGTAGTGTAAGAGTTCTTTCACGCCTTCCTTCAAAGGTACCTCATTCAAATATTTATCCCAAGCCATTTGATTCCAATCATCTTTAATCTGCTCTACACCGTCAGGCAAATCAAAGCGTTCTTTAAAATAAAGAGCTGTTTCGGAAAAGCTCATTCCCTCAACCATCCTCTGCAGATCCTCCGGCAAATCGATACCAAAGCGCTGAAGGTATTCGATATCAATACTCTCCCACATCCACATAGAATCAACCAAAGTTCCGTCTAAATCAAAAATTACTGCATCTATATTCTTTAGCATGATGTCTCCTAACTATAAACATGATGTCTTATTCATTTCTATTAATATTCTTCAGCTTATCCACTTCTTCCTTCGTCAGCTCACGATATTCACCTATCTCAAGATTTGGATCCAATACTAAGCTTCCCATGGAGAGCCGCTTCAGATAAATAACTTCTTTGCCAACTGCTTCAAACATTCTCTTTACCTGATGGAATTTGCCTTCCTGGATCGTCAATTCAATCTCTGATATATCATCGGAGGCCAATATTGTTAACTTTGCTGGCAGGGTAAGACTCTCTTCTCCTATATCAACACCTTTAAGAAATGCCCTCTGATCATCCTCAGTTACCTTTCCCTTCACCTTAGAGTAATATACCTTGTCCACATGCTTTTTGGGGGAAAGCAGCTGATGAGTCAAATCTCCGTCATTCGTAAGAAGCAGCAGACCTTCCGTATCCTTGTCAAGTCTTCCGACCGGAAATAAGTCTTTTCCCTGCTTATCCTGAATTAAGTCTAGAACCGTCTTGCTTACATTATCCATGGTTGCCGATACTACACCTGCAGGTTTATGAAGCATGATATACAAATAGCCAATATAATTGATCTTCTTATCATCAAAGCTGATATCATCGTCTGACAGTGTTACCTTCTGTTCCGGCTTGCTGCATACAAAACCGTTAACTTTCACCCTGCCCTTTCGGATCCAGGTTTTGATTTCACTTCTAGTTCCGATTCCCATATCTGCAAGATATTTATCCAGACGTAATTGTTTCGCCATAATAATCTCCATTCTGCAAAAACCCGCGAATTTGGGCGTTGGTACACTATCCTCTTTCTTATACCCATCTCCAGCCCGGGAGATATTTATTCTTACAACTATTCTTTGAGATCTTCACCCAGCCAAGAGGATAATCTTCCACACAGATGACATACCAGCCATCTTCATAATCGCCTTCCGGCTCAATCGATTCACATTTCAGATACCGGATTACAATCGGATCCTCCACCTTGTAACGTATGATGTTCGGATAGTCTGAAGTCATCAGCGCATTTGCAAGTGCCTGGGAAGGTTCAAAACGCTGCTTCTTCATTTCACCAAGAAGCAAGCCCTGTCTAAGAATTCGAAGACCCTTTAAATTCGGTAATCCCTCCGGCAGCAGATATACCCTCTCATCATGCACCATCAGCTGCTCCTGCTTATAAGGGATAGCTAATTCCTTAATAAATTCCAGTGCTTCCTGCGATAAGCCATTCTTGCTTTTTACATTTGCGCTTCCGGAATAATCAATATAGGCGTTACCGTTACCTTCCTTCGAATCCTTATGAAGCAAGGTTACAAAATGGCCTTCGCCATTGATTTTATGCGGCCACAGACGGATACAATGCTTTAATTCTTCCTTACCATCCACCCATTCCGGCTTGCCGCAATCAAAGCCCTCATAGGAAATGCCCAGTCTCTTCCTCGTTTCTTCCTCGGGCAATGCATTTACGACATGAAACTCCGGGTATTGTTCAAGCAGATAGGATATCGTTCCTTCGTTCTCTTCCGGTGAAAAGGTACAGGTGGAGTATAGCATATATCCGCCTGGCTTTAACATCCGGGCAGCAAAAAGTATGATTTCCTTCTGCAGTTTATTGTAATATTCAACTCCATATTGCTCCCAGTTTTTCATGATGGCAGGACTCTTTCGGAACATTCCTTCACCGGAACAGGGGGCATCGATTAATATTTTATCAAAATATTCCTGAAAATACTCTGTTAGCTTATTCGGTGCCTCTGAGACTACGAGTGCATTACGGATACCAAATAGTTCAATGTTTTTCAGCAGTGCTTTGGCTCTGGAATTACTGATATCATTCGATACCAAGAGTCCTTCCCCTCCTAGCTTAGCTCCAAGCTCCGTGCTTTTACCTCCGGGGGCAGCACAGATATCCAGTACCTTATCTCCTTTATTGATCGGCAATAGGCTTGCCGGTGTCATAGCACTCGGTTCCTGGATATAGTATAAACCTGCATAGTAATAGGGATGCTTTGACGGCTGTTCGTCTGTGTCATAATAATAGCCATTCTTCACCCAGGGGATTCGTTTTATAGAAAAAGGACAGATCTGTTCGAATTCTTCTGGGGTTATCTTCAGGGTATTTACACGCAACCCGCCAAAATGCGGCTTTTCATAGCATTGTAAATACTCCTCGTACTCCTCACCCAAAAGAGTTTTCATTCTGTCCTCAAATAATTTCGGTAAATTCATTTTCTCACTCCGTTTATTTATTTCATGGCAAGTACTGTCTCGACTAAGAGATGTTCCTCTTTGTTTCATGGCAAATACTGCCTCGATTAAGTGATGTTGCTCTTTGTTTCATGGCAAGTACTGCCCTGATTAAGAGATGTTTCCTCTTTGTTTCATTGCAAGTACTGCCTCGATTAAGAAGGTTCTTCTTTGTTCATTAAAATGCTACGCATGTTAGCCCAGATATATCAATACATTAACATTATCTTAAGCTCTGAGCACGGTAACGTGCTGAAATCATATCCAAATCGCGGCTAAACTGTGCCAATTCTTCCTGATTTCCATTCTGGTAGATACGGAAGAAATCATCCTGAATTTTAATAACCTCCTGCTTGTTCGCAACCTTATATAAATTCTGGATATTCGTAAGAATATCAGCTACAATATTCGCTTTAATCGTAAAGGAATTCTGTGCGTCCATAATCTCATCCCTGACAACGGACATTTCCTGGTCAAGGATAAGGATAGCTTCAGCTGCGGAAGAAAGTCTCTCCCGAATATGTTCCGGCATGTTCTGTTTATACTTATATTGCAGGGAATGTTCAATAGTTGCCCAGAAATTCATCGCTAAGGTTCGGATCTGAATCTCTACCAAAAGCTCCTTTTTCCCTTTTAACGTCTCAACTGCGTAAGAAACGATTAAATGATAGGAACGGTAACCGCTCTTCTTAGCATTGTTAATGTAATCCTTCTCATTCACAATTTTCATATCGGAGCGTTTTCTGATAATGTCCACTACCTTATAAATATCTTCAACAAATTGGCAAATAATACGGATACCAGCGATATCATCAATATTTTCTTCAAAATTTATAATATCTATATCCTTCTTTTGTGCCTTTTCGAGTATACTTGATATTGTCTTAACTCTGCCGGTTACCTGCTCTACGGGTGAGTATGCACCAGCATGCTTATATTCATCGATAATATGATTAAATTTCGTAATTAACTCGTCAACAGCTAAGGAATACGGGTCTAGAATTTCTCTCCAGAGTTGTATCTCCATTAAAGCTTACCTCCTAAATACCCATCTGAAATACAAAAATGAGTAATCTTTACTCTCATTCTTCTAACATCAGTACCATCATGGACAATACCGCCAAACCAGCAGTCTCCGTCCTTAAGATTCTTCTTCCAAGAGTAATAGGAAGAATCTGATTCTGTATTGCTAATTCAATCTCGGTCTCTTCAAAGCCCCCTTCAGGTCCGATAAATACACCAATTGTACTATATTGTCCCAAGCTGCTCATGATTTCTCTGGTATGCTGTATACCAGTTGCATTCTCATATGGTATTACACCCAGTCCCATCTGTTTCGCCCTTGCAATTGCTTCTTTATAACTGACCACCGGCTTGACTAGCGGTATGATTCCTCTGCCTGACTGCTTGGCCGCTTCTTCTGCAATTGCCTGCCATCGCTCCAGCTTTTTCTCTTCTTTTTTCTTATCCTCTAATTTTACAACGACACGTTTGGTCATAATAGGTACTATCTCGTGAATGCCAAGCTCTACAGCTTTTTGGATAATCAGCTCCAACTTGTCCTTCTTCGGCATTCCCTGAAACAAGGTTATTTTTGATTTCAGCTCTGTTCCGGTATCTTGTTCGGATTCAATTTTGGCGGTAATTACTCCCTCCGACACCTTATTAATTATACAATAACAATCTTTTCCTTGTCCATTACAAATTACAATTTCCTCGCCTTGCTTCATGCGCAGAACATTCTTTATATGATTAACATCAGAGCCTGTAATTGTTACAGTTCCATCTTCTATCTGTGATGGGGCTACATAAAATCGATGCATTCCTGATCTCCTTCGTATATAAATTTCATACAATACTATTATATAGCAAAAAGAACATATGTTCAATAACTATTTCTTAAAGTTAAGGCCATTTCGATATCAGGACATCTACGGACAACTATACTTAACCAGTAAAATATTAATGATCTCATCCTATAATAACTTTCACTTTCTTGCCGGTTTTATACTGGCATATACATATAACAAATAATTAATCACATATTTTTCAGCTAAAGATGACGGAAGGAAGTTTTCAAAGGTAAGACGATATCAATGGTATAATATTTTGGGGTACTTTATTTAATATTCATAATCATTCTTATACTAAGTTTCAATTAAGGATCTGGGTGAGATGTTTTTTAATTAATGGTTATATTATTATGCCAAAGGAAAAAAGCATTATTTAATAAAAACGATATGCCATCTTTTATAATATGCTTTTGTTATATGCTTTTGTTATACTTTTGTTATATGCTTTTGCTATATACTTTTGCTATATACTTTTGCTATTATCTAATCCTAATGAACATATCCAGCATCTTAAGAAAAAGTTTGATTGAGAGGCCGCAATAAAGATAATACATAAATATAATTAAGCCTGGAGGTAACCTGATTTGAAGCCGTGTACGAAAATATATATCCGTATTTTGATAATATCCTTAACAACCTTATCTGTCAGCTCCTACTATTTGACCAGTCGGAGTCATCTTGATAACATTTCAAGGGAACAGGAACGTTCCCTGAATGAGTTTTCCTTTCTTATAAGTTCCCTGGAAAATGGCATCGATTATCAAGTGGAGGATAATAATCAGAAGCTGCTATACTCCCATTATGCAGAGTATTACTCAAAACGGGGAATTCATCTACTGGTTTATCGGGATAATGAGCCCTTTTATTCGAATTTTACATCAGTAAGTCAGTCAAAATATCAAAGGCTGCTTTCTGTGCATGCTGGAACAAGGCAGGTTCAGGTAATAAAGGATGATGGCTGTCATTACTTCTTTGTAACCGGGAGGTCAACTAAAGCAAATGATTATGTCTTTGTATATGTCAGAGACATCAGTTATATCTATCAGTTTTTAACACAGAGCATATATCTGACACTCTTATTTGCAGCAGTTTTAATCCTTGTGATCAGCCTCTTGTTCTATCTGTATTCCAGTTGGATCATAAAACCAAATGAAACATTGAACATCTAGAATCAAAACCTCCCGGTGCATCTTGGATGTACCGGGAGTATTTTAACGATAAAGAAATAATCTTTATCGATTGTAGTATATAATTTATAAACTAGGAATTCTTGAATAGAATGTCGTTAATAAACTCGAGAACAAATCGGATACCATATATTTTACCATAACAAGCATCAGATACCATATATTTTAGCTTGACAAGCAAAGATACCATATATTTTAACTTAACAAGTATCAGATTCTGTATATGGTATCCGGTTTGCTCACAGGATACTTTCGACACTCTGATTAATTCTTCTTATACATCATATTCCTGCAGGATGGATTACAATATTAAAATATAATACCGATTTATATCTATTTCTGTGCGATAAAGGAAACCCAGTCGCCCATTCTGTTTACCTCTAAAATGGTAAAATGGTTCTTTAAGATTGCAGCCTTTACCGCTTCTTCCTTCATATTAATAATACCGGAGCTGATAAATATGCCTCCGGGCTTCATATTCTCACCAATGACATCGGATAATGGGATAATGACATCAGCCAGTATATTGGCAACAACCAGATCATATTTCTCCTTACCGATCTGTGTACGGATACCATCATCTTCAATGATATTCCCTGTAGTAAAGGAAAGCTGACCTTCCGTTATAGGTAGACCATTTACCTCAGCATTCAGGGTGGCAGAATTCGTAGCATTCGGATCAATATCAATTCCGAGTACTTCCTTTGCACCTAACTTCTTAGCAATGATGGATAAGATACCACTGCCGCTTCCTGCGTCCAGAACAACCGAATTCTCATGGATATATTGCTTCATTCCTGAGATACAGAGCTTCGTCGTCTCGTGTGAGCCGGTTCCGAAGGAGATTCCGGGATCTATCTCGATGATGATATCTCCTTCCTTCTTCTGCGTAAGCTCTTCCCAGGTTGGTTTGATAACGATGGTGTCATCAATACGAAATGGTTTAAAAAATTCCTTCCAGTTATTGATCCAGTCCTTATCTTCGGTCTCTGATACGGAAATATCACCACTACCGATGTCAACATAACTGGATAGTTCCTCTAGTCCTTCTCTGACCTTTGCTAAAAGTGAATCCATATCCTCTTCTTCATCAACATAAAAGCTGACGATGGAAGTACCGTCATCCTCCTTCAATTCCGGGAGGATATCGATGAACAGACGTTTTCTATCCTCTTCCGATAACGGTATGTTATCGCTGATTTCAATACCTTCAATTCCAAGATCATTCAGCATATCACTGATCAGATCGACTGCTTCTGTTGTAGTTTCTAACGTGAATTTCTTCCACTTCATATGAGTTCTCCATTACCATACTTGGGTTAATCATCCTTGTTTATGTTAAGTAATTATTTCCAGAACTTCTTCTTTCCTTTATTATCACCGTCATCAGATCCCGGAGTTACTTTACCAGTCATAGCATCGTCAAATTTTTTCAAAAGATCCTTCTGCTCAGTAGTCAGATTGGTTGGAACCTGAACGACGAGGGTAACATAATGATCGCCTCTTACCGCTTTATTTCTAAGGCTCGGAACACCTTTTTCCCTTAAACGCACCTTCGTATCGGTCTGTGTTCCCGGCTTCACATTATATATTACTTCTCCGTCAACTGTACTGATCTTCACATCACCACCCAGGACTGCAATTGCGTAGGAAATGGGTGCTGTTGAGAAAATATCATAATCCTGACGCTGGAAGATCGGATGTCTGCTTACTTCAACTTCAACCAGCAGGTCTCCTCTCGGGCCGCCATTCGTACCAGGCTCACCCTTACCTCTGATTCTTACACTTTGACCGCCGTCAATACCAGCAGGGATGGAAACCTTAATTTTCTTCTTGCTGCTGATAAATCCAGTTCCATAACAGTCAGGACATTTATCTTTAATAATCTTTCCGGTACCTTTACAATCCGGACAGGTCTGAATATTACGAACCATTCCGAATAAGGATTGCTGGGTATAAACCACCTGGCCTTTACCACCGCATTTCGGACAGGTATCTGCAGTGGTTCCGGCTTTTGCACCGGTACCATGACAGGTTGCACATTCATCCTTCAGCGTAAGCTCTATTTCCTTCTCGGTACCGAAAACTGCTTCTTCAAAGGTGATTCTGACAGCTGTACGGAGGTTTGCACCTTGCATCGGCCCATTGCTGGGACGTCTTGTACGGCCACCGAAGAGATCTCCGAAGATATCGCCAAAAATATCGCCCATATCCATACCGGAAAAATCAAAGCCACCGGCACCTGCACTGCCATCAAAAGCGGAATGTCCGAATTGATCATACTGTCTACGCTTATCCGCATCACTAAGTACTGCGTATGCTTCCGATGCTTCCTTGAATTTAGCCTCTGCTTCTTTATTCCCCGGGTTGGTATCAGGATGATATTTCTTCGCAAGCTGTCTATATGCTTTTTTAAGTTCATCCTCCGTCGCTGTACTGTCGACACCTAAGACCTCATAATAATCACGTTTATCTGCCATCTTCTCCTTCACCTTTCATACTTCTCTGTAAAACGGAGTATGCTTTCACATTCTCCTGATGAATTCAGCATAGCCAAATTCCATTCATAGGCAAACAGGCAGTCAGTTTTGACCGCCCATCAACATTTTTTATGGAAGAACTTTAACATGATATCACCAGAATATCATGTTAAAGTTCTTCAAAATGAGAAATAGTTAATTTCTTTCAATTTGTAAAGCTATTCTCTACATTTTCATATAGATCTGCTTAATTATACTTCACGGTAATCTCCGTCTACTACATCATCGTTATAGCCGCCGGTTGCTCCGGAAGAACCTGCACCTGACATATCAGGACCAGGACCGCCTGCTGCACCTGCACCGCTCTGCTCATATAATTTTGCAAATAATGCCTGGGCATCGGTCATTAATTTTTCCTTTGCAGCCTTGATATCAGCAACTTCGCCTTCGCTCATAACCTCAGGATTGGATTTCTCAATTAATTCCTTCAGTCTTGCCAAATCAGCTTCAACAGTAGACTTAGCACCTGCATCAATCTTATCGCCAACTTCGCTTAAAGCCTTCTCAGTCTGGAATACCATGGAGTCAGCATCATTACGAACATCAACTGCTTCCTTACGTCTCTTATCCTGAGCCTCATATTCAGCTGCTTCTCTTACTGCCTTATCTATATCAGAGTCAGAAAGGTTGGAGTTTGAAGTAATCGTAATATGCTGCTCTCTGCCTGTTCCAAGATCCTTAGCGGATACATTAACAATACCGTTTGCATCGATATCGAAGGTAACTTCAATCTGAGGAATGCCTCTTCTTGCCGGCGGAATACCATCCAGACGGAATTGTCCAAGGCTCTTATTATCCTTCGCAAACTGTCTCTCACCTTGTACTACGTTGATATCAACAGCAGTCTGGTTATCAGCTGCGGTAGAGAATACCTGGCTCTTCTTCGTAGGAATGGTTGTATTTCTTTCGATTAATCTGGTAGCTACACCACCAAGAGTCTCGATAGAAAGTGACAACGGAGTTACGTCAAGAAGAAGGATGTCTCCTGCACCGGCATCGCCTGCTAACTTACCACCCTGGATGGAAGCACCGATTGCAACACATTCGTCAGGATTTAAAGTCTTGGAAGGCTCCTGTCCGGTTAAAAGTCTAACCTTATCCTGAACTGCAGGAATACGGGTAGAACCACCAACTAATAATACTTTCTTGATGTCAGAAGGTGTAAGTCCGGAATCACGAAGAGCATTCTGTACCGGTACAACGGTTCTTTCAACTAAATCATGAGTTAACTCATCGAATTTCGCACGGGTTAAGTTCATATCAAAATGCTTCGGTCCTTCTGCGGTTGCAGTGATGAAAGGAAGGTTGATGTTGGTTGTAGTAGCTGAGGATAATTCCTTCTTAGCCTTCTCAGCAGCTTCCTTTAATCTCTGAAGTGACATCTTATCAAGGGATAAGTCAACGCCGTCAGATTTCTTGAACTCATCAATCATGTATCTGGTAATTCTCTCATCGAAGTCATCACCACCAAGTCTGTTATCACCTGCGGTTGCCAATACTTCGATAACACCGTCACCGATATCGATGATGGATACATCGAAGGTACCACCACCTAAGTCATAAACCATAATCTTCTGTTCATGTTCGTTATCAAGACCATATGCTAATGCAGCAGCTGTAGGCTCGTTGATAATTCTCTTAACTTCAAGACCTGCGATCTTACCTGCATCCTTGGTTGCCTGTCTCTGAGCATCGTTGAAATATGCAGGAACAGTAATAACTGCATCAGTTACCTTCTCACCAAGATATGCCTCTGCATCAGCTTTTAACTTCTGCAGGATCATTGCGGAGATTTCCTGAGGTGAATATCTCTTATCATCAATTTTTACTCTGTAATCTGTGCCCATATGTCTCTTGATGGAAGAAATAGTCTTCTCTGAATTTGTAACAGCCTGACGCTTTGCAGGCTCACCAACCAAACGCTCTCCTGTCTTTGTAAATGCTACAACAGAAGGAGTTGTTCTTGAACCTTCTGTATTCGCGATAACAACCGGTTTTCCACCTTCCATAACGGCAACACATGAATTTGTTGTTCCTAAGTCAATACCAATAATTTTACTCATGTTCGTTTCCTCCTATATTTTATATAATCATCTACTAGTTCACTACTTTAACCATACTGTGACGAACTACCATGTCACGGTAAATGTAACCCTTTTGGAATTCATCGGATACAATGTTCTCTCCGAGACTGTCATCATCACCATGCATAACTGCATTATGAAGGTTTGGATCAAATTCTTTGCCTACTGCGTCAATCGGTTTTAGTCCAATCTCATCAAGCGAGGTAACCAACTGACGATATATGAGTTCAATTCCCTGTGCGAAGGAGCTTTCTTTCTCCTTCTCTGTGATTGTGCCAAGACCTCTTTCGAAATTATCAACAATGGGGAGAATCTTCTCAATAATACTTTTTACTCCCGTGTCATACATCATAGTTTTTTCTTTCTCGGTACGCTTACGGAAATTATCAAACTCCGCCATGGTTCTCATTAAGCGGTCTGTAAGCTCTTCGATCTTTTGATCCTTTGCAGCCAGCTCCTTGGATTTAGAACTCTTAAAGAAGGATTTTCCTGCCTTATCATGCTTAGCATCCGTTCCTTCTGTTCCGTCAGCCTTAACTTCTGCTTCAGTTTCTTCTGAATCGTCCACAAATTCATCAGCTTCATCGAAAATCTCATATGATTGTGCTTCTTTTTGTGTCTCCTCATCGATTTCCTGATTCATAGTATCTTTTGACATTTCCTTCATTGCTTTCTCCTTTTCCATAGCGGCTTTCATTATTTCTATCGCTTTATCCATATCCTCCAATCCTGAATACCACCTTTCCAATCACAATCTGGCTATGCTTATTACCACAGATTGTCTTGTATTTCGCTATGTTTTCTTCTTAAAAATATCATCCAATTGCGTCATAAGTGATTGCAGGGTGTTTACTACCTTTTGATAATCCATTCGCTTCGGTCCAATGATTCCGACCTTTCCGTATACTCCTTCTTCGATTTCATAAGTCGCAGTGACTACAGAGCATTCCTTCATGGATTCTATCGGAGTTTCATCTCCGATATATACCTGAATTCCTCTTGTTTCCTCATCCTCCATCTTATCTTGAATAAATTCGGTGAGTACCTTTTTCTCTTCCAGGGTATAGAGCAGATCAGCTGCCTTATCCCTGTCGCTCAATTCCGGATATCTTAGGATATTGGTAGTTCCTGATGTAAAAATTTCAAAATCATCTTCTTCGGATACTGCCTGCATAATTGCATCGAGTATATCATTAACGATGGTACGATAATCTCCTGCCTGTTCCTTCATCTGTGTAATCACCGGCAGGTTGATTTCTCCCAAATCAAGTCCTTGTAAAAACGTATTAATGATAATATTTAGTTTTAATAGAGTTTCTTTATTTAAGGATGTTGATATATGAATGATTTTATTCTTTACAATATTTCTTTCAAATACGATGACAGCCAGCAACTGATTCTCATCGACCTCGGTAAGCTGGATAAACTTAACCTTCTTCTTATATTGAGGTGTGGATACCATTGTTGTATATTGGGTATTCACTGCAAGCAGCTTTGCCACCTGCTGGAGTATGCTTTCTAATCGGTCAGCCTTTTCCAGCAATAACATCTTCATGTCCTCTACTTCCTGGACCTTATCCTTTAGAAGCATATCAACATAGAGGCGATAACCTTTATCTGAGGGAATGCGGCCTGCAGAAGTATGCGGCTGTATGATGTAACCCAGTTCTTCCAGATCTGCCATCTCATTACGGATGGTTGCTGAACTCAAATTCAAATCGGTATATTTCGAAATGGTTCTTGAACCAACAGGCTCTCCGGTTTCCAGGTAATTGCGGATGATTGCCTGTAAAATCTTCATTTTTCTTTCATCCAACTGCTGCATATCCTACCTCATTCCATCGTGTAATAAAGTACAACTGTTATCAGGAAGTTTTCTTTGTTAGCACTCGACTCGATAGAGTGCTAACATCTATAAATAAAATAGCACTATCATTTTCATTTGTCAAGGAAGTTTTATATTTTTATAGAAAAAGTAATGTCCTTACTCCAAAGGCTCCGCTGTAATTAAACAAGTGATAGGAATAAAGTAGGCCTTACCTCAGCTCGCAAGTTACAAACTGAATTCCACATAAAAACACACCCCAGTAAGCGGTTCAGGCTTACGGGAGTGTGCATCATTTATGTAGGTTTCAGTTTTTTATTTTATTCTTCAACTGCCTTACGTCTCTTGATAACTAAAGCGCCAACACCCATAACTGCTGCACCTGTTAAGAAGAATAATGCAAAAGAAGTTGCTCCTGTCTTAGGAACGTCAGTTGTTGTAGCTGCTGCATCGTCTGTAGTAGCTGCAGCATCAGTTGTTGTAGCTGCTGTATCATCAGTAGCTTCTACAGCTGCTGCGGATACTAACGGAATTGCATTGCCGTCAACATCAAGAATCTTAATGTTATCGATGTAATCATCTGTTCCGTTGTTACCCCAGTTCATGAACATGAAGAAACCGGTTGAATCTGCAAAACCAAATCCAGAAGTAACCATCTCTTTGAAATGAGTTACTGCTGTTACGCTGTTCTCTTTATCTTCAAGAGTATAACCAACACCATTGAACCAAGCGCCACCTGCTGCCCAAGGACCTGCTGCAATAGTACCGCCATTCCAACCAGCTGCTTCACCGCTAGGCTGTTCGATAACTAAATCATACTCGATACCCTGAACCTTAGTTACATTCTCTTCCCCTACTAATGCAGCAAGTACGAATTTAAGCTTGGGCGTGCCGTTAGCTGTTGTATCAATTTTAAGCATCTTAGAGCCAGCGAAATCAACTACAGATAATGTTGATGGATCTCCATCAGGTGTAACACCATCATCGTTTACTGTTGCCATTACGAGACCAGCCGGAATATTACCATCCTCAAAATCAATTACATCTGTTGCTGCTTTAGCCTTAGCAGGAACTGCTGTAACAACAAGTGCCAATACTGCTGCTACTGATAAAAATTTCTTTAACATCATGTAATAACTCCTCCTCTTAAATATGTATTTTCTGTGGCACAGGAAATCCGCACCATCATTACGTACATATTTTACCATATGGCATTAAGGATGTACATCGTCAAAACGCATAATAATCGTACAGTTTTTTGTGCATATTATTAGCAAAATCAAATTTTGTGTAATAAATTTGCACCATCCTGCTCAATTAAGTAAGAATACAAAAAGAACCGAGTTGCTAACATCGATTCCATATTCCGATAAATGTATATTATCACCATTTATAATCAACAAATTATCCTTAATCAATCGCTTAATTACATCACCGTATACTGAATTAATATCTCGCCCAAACCTTTGTAAAAAGGCATCTGCACTGATTCCTCCGCACATTCGCAGCCCCAGATACATGAACTCCTCCATTCTCCGTTCCTTCGTCAATATTTCTAAATCCCGGATTAAACCAATAGGATCTGCTATGGCATCATTTTGTTGTGCATTTTCCAAATGAAATAGATTATTGTTTATTTTAACATTTATATATTCTCTGCATGCTTGAATATACTGCTTTATATCATGCATTATTGAATATCTTGCACCATTAAGTAAAGATGATGCACCTAGCCCAATCCCTAAATATTCGGTTCCAATCCAATAGGACATATTGTGTGCACATTCATAACCGATTTTTGCATAGTTTGATATTTCATATCTGTGATAACCATGTAATTCAAGTATTTGTTTCGTTCTGTGATAAATCAGGCGGTCTGTTTCTTCATCCGGTAACTCCAGGTATCCATCGGTACTCTCCCGATATCTGTCATAAAACTTAGTCCCCTCTTCAATGATCAGGCTGTAGGCAGATATATGCTCAGGATTTAGAGCTATGATTTTATTTAATGTGTCTTCCCAAGAGGATAGCGTCTGCCCAGGCAGCGCTGACATCAGATCGATATTGATGTTTTGGAAACCATGCTCCCTTGCCAGCAAATAATTCTCTTTGAACTGAGCATAATTATGAATTCTTCCCAGAAGTTTCAATTCCGTATCATCCGCAGACTGCAATCCAAAGCTCAGCCGGTTAATGCCTGCCTCCAGATAGGTAAGAAGCTTTTCTTTCGTCACCGTTCCCGGATTTACTTCAATCGTAGCTTCCAGTCTTTTATCATCCACATGAAATACCTTGCGTATTAACAATAGAATTCTTTTGATATATTCAGCATCTACACAGGAAGGAGTGCCTCCTCCAAAGAATATGGTAGGTACAGTATAATCCTCCATTCTACCTGCATAGCTTTTAATCTCCGTAAGAAGCGCATCAAAATAATCCTCCTGTACTTCTTTTGTCGCCGGTGCCGATAAGAAATCACAATAATCACACTTCTTTATACAAAAGGGAATATGGATATACAGTCCCAAATCCCGTTGCTTCTCATTCTCGGTATTATAATTTTGCATAAGTAATTACTCCTTAAAACAAAAGAGCTTTTGCACGAAAATGTACTTCCAGTTTGATCCAGGAGTTTACCTGTTATCCAAACGTGTATAATTGTGCAAAAGCTCTCTATATTGTGTACTCTGAAGTCTCTCATGGGAGAGTCTTATATATCCTAGTACAACGTTTGCTAAATACCTGTGCATAGTTCTGAGGATGATTTTTCTTAGTCAGTATCGGACAAACGCAGGTGTAGTGGGGCTACACCGAGGCTTGGCCGATGCTGAAAAAGGGAAATCAGACCAGAAAATATGCATAGGTATTTACAGAACGTTGTACTAGTCATCATCCAACTTTAAAACGCTCATGAAGGCTTTCTGGGGAATGTCTACATTACCAACCTGGCGCATTCTCTTCTTACCTTCCTTTTGTTTCTCGAGAAGCTTCTTCTTACGGGTGATATCACCGCCGTAGCATTTCGCAAGAACGTCTTTTCTCATAGCCTTTACTGTCTCTCTTGCAATAATCTTGCTTCCGATAGCCGCTTGAATCGGAATTTCGAACAGCTGGCGCGGGATCTCATCCTTCAGCTTCTCACACATTCTTCTACCGCGTTCATAGGCACTTTCTGCATGAACGATGAAGGTCAGTGCATCCACTTCTTCTTTATTAATCAAGATATCCAGCTTCACAAGATCGGACTGGACATAACCCTTTAATTCATAATCAAAGGATGCATAGCCTTTGGATCTGGATTTTAAGGCATCAAAGAAGTCATAAATGATCTCATTCAACGGCAGCTCATATTTTAACAGAGCTCTGGTCGTTTCCATATATTCCATGCCAAGATAAATACCACGGCGCTCCTGACATAGGTTCATGATGGAGCCTACGAATTCTGTCGTTACCATGATTTCCGCAGATACAACCGGTTCTTCCAAAAATGCGATCTCAGATGGATCCGGCAGATTCGTCGGGTTCGTAATATCAAAAACTTGTCCGTCATGCTTATGAACCTTGTAGATAACGCTGGGTGCAGTCGTTACCAGATCAAGATTATATTCTCTTTCCAATCTTTCCTGAATGATTTCCAGATGCAGTAGTCCCAGGAAGCCGCAGCGGAAACCAAAGCCTAAAGCTACCGAGGTCTCCGGTTCGAACTGCAGGGAAGCATCATTTAGCTGCAGCTTTTCCAGTGCGTCGCGAAGATCCAGATATTTTGAACCGTCTGCCGGATACATTCCGCAATAAACCATCGGGTGAACCTTCTTATAACCGGGAAGCGGTTCAGCGCAGGGACGTTTGTTATCTGTAATGGTGTCGCCGACACGGGTATCCTTTACATTCTTTAAGCTGGCCGTGATATAACCTACCATGCCGGCGGAAAGCTCCTCGGTAGGAATAAACTGGCCGGGGCCAAAGATACCTAATTCTACTACTTCGGCTGTTGCACCGGTCGCCATCATACGGATTTCGGTGCCTTTTCTGACAGTACCCTCTTTAATTCTGCAGAATACTATTACTCCTTTATAGGAATCATAAATAGAGTCAAAAATCAATGCTTGCAACGGAGCATTCGCATTTCCCTTTGGTGCAGGTATCTTCGATACTATCTGCTCCAGCACCTGGTCCACATTCGTACCCATCTTGGCAGAAATTAGCGGAGCCTCATGGGCCTCAAGGCCAATGACATCTTCAATCTCAGCGATGACACGCTCAGGATCAGCACTTGGAAGGTCAATTTTATTGATGACAGGCATGATATCCAGGTTATGATCCAGCGCCAGATATACATTAGCTAAGGTCTGGGCTTCGATACCCTGTGCTGCGTCTACAACCAGGATTGCTCCTTCGCAGGCCGCAAGACTTCTGGAAACCTCATAATTAAAGTCTACATGGCCCGGTGTATCAATCAGATTAAAGATATATTCCTCACCGTTCTTTGCTTTATAAACAGTACGAACTGTCTGGGCTTTGATTGTAATTCCTCTCTCCCGCTCCAGGTCCATGTTATCCAGAACCTGTGCCTGCATTTCCCGGCTGGTCAGCAGACCGGTCATCTCTATGATACGGTCTGCCAGGGTTGATTTACCATGATCTATATGAGCAATGATACAAAAATTTCTTATTTTACTTTGGTCTAGGGCCATCTTGTTCCTCCTGCGTAAATTCTATCCATAAATTATCTGTTTGATTATAACACAACCACGAACTACTAGCAAGATAATGAGATTTTCATTTTTACGGATTTTAACATCAATATACCATATCCGATTCAGCCATAAATTATTGCCAAATTAATTACCCTTTAATACATCATTCAGGATTTCAGCAAAAGGGATTATCGCATTTTTTTCTGCTTCAACGGTGTTATTGACCGTTCCCAGCTCAATCAGAAGTGATTTTGGCCGCAAATGCATATTAAAGCGATAGCTCTTTAGATAATTCTTATAGAACAGCCCCGGATACAGTTCCTTCGATTTTAGCTGCAGCTGAAAACTAAAGGCCAGATTGTCTGGCAGATAAGGATTATCAAGATACGTGATCGGACCGTTCTGATCTCTGGAAAGACCATTAAAAAGCATTACCATTGCGGTATCCCTGCCATTAATATTTACCGTTTTACCCGCACCGCTGTTTCTATGTAAATCAATGATTACTTCTATGGTTGGATTATCCTTCAGAATTTTAGTAACGCCGTCCTCCGCCTGATTATAAGCTAAGTTACGGTCTTCCTTTCCATTTACAATATCATATTTGGTTTTATCATGAATGACATTATAACCATAATCATCTTGAAGAATTTTAGTAAGGTAGCTGCCTATACCTATAACCGTATCATCTTCATTTCCCGGTCTGCTGTCTATAAAAGCCTCCTGGGAATGGGTATGATATATCAGGATCTGAGGAGCATCATTCGTTTGTTTCATCTTCATGTCTTTACTCAGGAAGTCTTCAGCATTGAATAAGCTTTCTGTAACTTCCGTGGAAGCATCTACGATGTAGAAGTTACGCACCAGAAAGCTCGTATCCTTAAGCTGGCTAAGCGTATATTTTACTGTACCACCCGTACCTAAAGCTGCAACCGCACTGTCATCGTTATTCTCGCCTTCTGACTCCTTCTGGCTGATATCTCCCTTCAGATAACCAATCTGCAGCTGATTTGCTATAATCTTTTCATCGCCAAGCAATACTCCGGCAGAAACGCTTCGAAGTATTGCACCATTGGTTAATATATATTCCAAGCCCACTACATTGCTGTCAATCGGATAGATACCAAGACTGCCGTATGTCCCAGTACTGCTCTCTTGTGCTGTCACACTATTATTCTCCTTTGTTGTACTATTATTCTCTTGTGTTGTAGCGCCATTACTTTCTTGTGTTGTAACGCTATTGCTTTTTTGTGTTGTAAGGCTATTATCTTCTAGCTGTTTAGCATAATCTGATTGAAAATACGAAGCCTCCTTCGCCAAGACGACCGTGGACTGGGTGTCCTCCTTTGTAAATGCGCCAAGTGCCAGTTCATTGTCCACCAGCTTTACTGGAAAAGAATAGCTTGATTCTCCACTACTCGCTGCATAACTGACAAAGGAGGAACCCGATTCAATGACCTGGGAACACAACTTAGCAACTAGTGCTTCACCAAAGCCGGCTTGGCCCATATCTTCTGAAAATGATAGAATAGCAAAGCGTAATAAAATATATACGGCTGCCAGAGTGATAATGGACCAAATTACCGGATAGATTTTTAATCTTAACCTAAATCGTATTTTACGCATAAAGCCCCCATAACTATAAGAAAACCGATATGACGGTTTACTCATCCTTAAAATAATCGGCTTACATAACTTAGCCTGATTCATTATATTCGGGAAGCTTTATTTTATAACTGAAAGACAAGATGGACAAAGCAATTTTATGAAATCAAGCCATCTGTGCAAAGCAGGAATTGATTGCTTCTGAGACAGTATAGCTGAGTTTCTTGATGGACTCGTCAATATCCTTTGGTGTCACAAACATATTATCTATTTGCTGTTCCCTTACTTCAGATATGAATTTATCAATATCTTCTTCACTAAAGCCGCTCTGTTCCATATATCTGGTTAAGGTATCCGCTACTATGGTTGCAGCATCGACAACTGTCGGAACTCCCAGGGCAATTACTTTCGTACCCAGGCTTTCTTCGTTCAAAGCCTTTCTGTTGTTACCAATTCCGGATCCCGGACTGATGCCGGTATCTGTTAACTGAACTGTTGTATTCACCCGGTTGACGCTCCGAGAAGCCAAAGCATCAATGACAATCAAAAGCTTTGGTTTCGTTTGTTCTACAATTCCCTTGATGATTTCTACGGTTTCCATACCGGTCTGAGCCATAACTCCCGGTGAAATGGCACTAACACTGCCAAGATGATTTTTCTCCTTGAAATCTTTTCCATATTCCCTAATCAGATGTCTCGTAATAAACAGATTATCTACAACCTGAGGTCCTAAGGCATCCGGGGTAACCTCTCTGTTCCCAAGTCCTACGATAAGCACCTCTTCTTTTTTTAAATCTCCCGCAAGGGTTCTTAAATGCTTTGCTATCTCGTCCGAAACAGGCTTATGATAACTCTCATCGGTTTTATTGATTTCGGGAGCCTCAATGGTAATATAAGTTCCAATCGGCTTCTGCATGGCTTTGGCACCTTTTTCATCCTTTATCACTACGGTTGATACCCTGACTTTGTTCTTTTCATCATAATTTTCAGTCAATATGACACCTTTAATCTCTACATCATCCTCGGGAAAACTCTCTCTTGCTTCCAGTGCTAAGTCCGTTCTAATTTTATTATTCATCATAACCTCCATTCTGTTGTCAGGCAGCTCAAATACCCATGTGAATTATGCTTTTCATTCACTTTGAGAAAAACACACCGGGTGCTTTTTGCCATAGCGAATTATGTAATGTATAATTCGCTTTCTGAAAATGCTTTTTCAACCTATTACCTCTAGCATTATGGCATATGGCAGAAGATTTCATGCATGTTTCTTCTATATTTTCTGCAAAGTTTTTTAAAATATGTATTGACAGAACAATACCGATATACTACTATATAATAGTATGTTTCCATTAGAACGTCCGTGTCCGGATTTAGTGAAACAAAAGTATACGAACAATCATAACCAACATGACATCTCACTCTCACTCTGGTGTCCTTGGCTCTCTGATTGATAATAATTTATATTTGGAGGTGTACGAATTGGCTAACATAAAATCAGCAAAGAAGAGAATTTTAGTTAACGAGACTAAGGCTGTTAGAAATAAGCAAATCAAGTCTAAAGTTAAGACAATGATTAAGAAGGTTGATGCTGCTGTTGCATCCGGCGATAAAGAAGTTGCTAAGGCTAACTTAGTTGAAGCAGTTTCCGAGATTGATAAAGCTTGCTCTAAGGGCGTATTTCACAAGAATACAGCTGCAAGAAAAGTATCTCGTTTATCCAAGGCTATCAATAACATCGCATAACTTATTATATGATGATAAGAGGCTGTCCTTACCGGACAGCTTTTTTATTTCATTATTATTGAGAAAGGCAACTCTTCTGTGTTTGTATACGAAAGCCTGAACGAAGAATTAACCTTGGTAAACTCTCGCACCGAGCGCGGGCAGCTTAGCTGACATAATTCCAGCGAAAATTTAATTTGCTATGCACTGAGTGTGTATCCATGCAGAGCATTTTATTTCATAGGTCGTAATTTCCTTTTCAGTCATATAGCCAGAATAAATTGCTGACAACGCCTCTATTCTACTGGATTTCTGCATAATTTCCGGCATAAGGACAGCGGGCTATCATATTCGCATCTGATCAGATTGATGTAGCGTTACATTTATCTGACCCGATACGAATATGATAGCCCGCTGTCCTTTCTGAATAAAATGATTTGCAGTTGCCCCTGTGTACTAGCAGGACTTTCAGCTCTTTCCGATTTCTCGGTACCTGGCTTTCTTATTAATGTGCAACTGACTCATTTATATGATACAGATATGACACAAGTTTAATGTATTACATGAGCTACCAGCTACAAAAGCAATGAATTGCAGCTTAATATAGTACTCCTGACTGTGATGTAGAAATGAAATTGAAAATATAATCAACTGCATCTGCCCTAGTAATCGTGCCTTTCGGGTTGAATTTATTATCAGCATCTGCAGGAATAAGTCCAAGACCCTTAGCCAATGCTACTGCTCCAAGATAATCATCACCGATATTTTTCTCATCGGCATATCCGGTAGTATATATTCCGCTTAACTTCGATATTTTCTCCAAGCCCAACTGAGCGATAAACATTTTTGCTAGTTCTTCTCTCGTAAGAAGTATATCTTTCCTGCTATCATTTACTGTGGAGGTATCGTAGCTATAACCGATATCCTGAAGCAGTCCGTTTAATTCACCGATGGTGATTGTCTGATCCGGAAGGAATTTGTCTCCCTCAAAACCAACATTCATATCAGCCAGGAGAAGAATATTTCTGTTTTCCGGTGTAGCTGTTATATCGGAATAGGTATAAGGCTTTGTCTCCTGATATATTTCTCCGTTATAATTTAACTGTTCACCGGTAAAAGGTGAAATATATGCCGGCGACATATCAGAATTATAAACCAGTCTGATCTCATAATTTACCTTATAGGAGTTAGCATAATCACTATAACTGTCCTTCGTTGTTAAGGAGGAATCATATTGATTGATCACATTGATCTCATATTTCAAGCCAAAATCATCGTTTGCTAGATAATAATCCATTGCTTTATCAGCACTTATTGCGCCTTGAGTTGATTCAAATACTACACTGTCATCCCAATAACAGCTATAGGAATAAATCTTACCCGTAACCCCATCCACGGAACCAGTGATATTATTATAAGGATATTCAACACCTTCGTTTACTCGGTTATACTGATAGCTGTAGCCTCCGTATACCGGGACATCATTTTTGTAATATGCAACATAACCATCAGATTCGGTGGCAAAAATGGAATTGCTGAAACGATCCTTAACCTGAGATTTTAAAAACTTCTCAAGGATGGTTTTGCTTTCTTCTTTATTATAAGGAATCTTTACGCTCTTCCAGGTATTATTCTTTTCATCATAATAACTCTTAGTAGAAGCATTAAAGGATAAAATCTTTCCCGTCTGAGCATCTACCGTTGCATATGCATAAGCTCTGTAGGTATCGGTATCTTTCTCATAATCAATCGCTCTCGGATCACTTAATGTAATATTCCATATATAAGAGGTTTTACCGTTTGAATTATCATTTTTACTTAAGGTTGCCGTATAAGACTTCAGATTTTTGTCAAGATACAGATATGAATTACCGGTTACAGCATCAATTGCCTTTTCCTTAGTTATAAGCTTCTTCAACTCTTCAATTTTGGCTGTTTCCTCTTCGGTCAAGGTCTGTGTGGTAGACCCATCGGAGGCAGTTGAATTGGCGGTATCTGCCTTTTCATTTGTTGTACCGTAAGCAAGGGTATCTACCCATTGGGATTTGGTCAGGTAAACTTTACCCGTCTTGGCATCAATGGAAATATAGCTTAATGTTGGTTCATAAACTAAAAATGCTTTTGATGTTCTGTTACCTGTCTTATCATAAATACCATAATAATTCGAACGGTAAACCAGTTTCATTTTCATATTCTCTTTGATTAACTTAATTGCTTCATCTTTCGTAATGGAAGTCTTAGAGGACGGAACTGTTACATCATAAAGCCAGTTTACGGAAGCCGCCGTTACTTTACCGCTGATGGCATTCACCCAAACCGATGCTGTATTCTCGGGGAAAGAAATACCATTATTGCGTCTCTCATAATTATATACATAGTTACCGCTATAAACGCCCTCATAGGATGCATCCAGGAACTCGAGCTTATTCGCGGTTTCCGGTGCAATCTTTTTAACAAATTCGTCTGCGGTAGCTTTAAGTTCTGATTTTAAATACTTGGATACGCCGGTGGTTTTGTTCTTATAATCATATTGATAAAAATAGGTGATGTGATATTTAGAATCACAATTTACCTGGATATATGCGCTCGTGTCTGGATTGCTCCAGCTAAGGCTCCAATATGCATCGGAATATGTGCTTGCATCATAAAAATAATAATTAAACTGGGTATAATCCTTTGGTATTGTAATCTTCTCTTTCACTGCATAAATGGCCGATTCAAGACCTGCAGTTGTCGGCTCTGTCTGGCTTCCAGCCGGATAAGGCTCTCCTTTTACAATGGTTGGTTCTACTGCTGCATTAACAGCTGCAAAGCTGTATGCAGGAACTGAGGAGGCTAATAAAACACCGCTCAGTACCAATGCTAATAATTTCTTCATATAAATTCTCCTTTCAAATTATGTTTTGTTTTCTTGCTCTCGTCCATTAGACGAAGAAGAATATTCCATGGTTTCATTTTTCTGAGAATTATTAATATATTTTTCCTGAGATTACAGCAGATTCAAGGACATGCAGATATTCCCTTCGGAATATGAAATATAATCATAACTGCAATCTTCCATTGAGAAATCTTAAAAACAAGCCAAAACATTAAGTATAAAAATTTAATTACTTCAAGATTCTGAGTAGGTAACAATGCTTGGCATAAGCAGGCCTTACCTCAACTCGCAAGCTTGATATTCACATAATAGTATTATTATTATCACAGACATAACGCGGAAGCAGCTAAATATATAGAGATAGGTCTGGTCTGGTTTAGATAATCCACTTAAATTATTGGTACAGAGCACAAAAAAGCTCAAAACCATATCTATTAAACAGGTTTCAAGCTTTTTTAGTTTTCACAGAATAATACTATCACAGACATAACACAAAAGCAGTTAAAAATACAGAAATAGGTCGGGTTCCGATAATCCCTCTTAAATTATTGGTACAGAGCGCAAAAAAGCCTAGAACCGTATAAATAAACGAGTTTAAGCTTTTTTATAGAAAATTATGTGATTATAATAACTCTGAATTTTTCAAAGCCCCATTGCGTTTTTCACAGAAGCTGCAATGATTCCTGTCAGTTTTGATATTTCTGCATCCTTAAGGCGATAATTGCTCGTGTCCTTCATCGTTGGTTTTGGTTCGGTCGGCAGTAAATCAGCAATATGCAAGTCGATGAATGCCGTCGGCTTAGTGCCGGCTCTCTTAACAAGATCCTCTGCAAGCTTTGGATTTGTGTTCATCGCACCGCCGCTGATGGAAGCAAACGCATATGGCTTCGGATGCTCTTTCAGATATTTTAAATAAGGACGAAGCGGTGATGCAGCCATACCCATCCAAACCGGAGCGACAAAGAGAATTCTCTCATATTGTTCCAGCTCAGAAGGGAGAGGCTGAACCTGGGGCGTACGGTTTAAAATCATGTCCAGCATGATAGTTCCCGTCTTTCGTGGTTTTGTCTCTAAAATTGTAACATGCTCAGCCGGAAGCGCTTCAGCAACGGCGTCAGCCAATTTCCCGTTATTGCCGGTAAGCGAGTAAGAAACAACTCCAATGCCTATTTTACCCATAATAAATTCCTTCTTTCTTTTAATACATAATTCGTAAGATACAGAAGCAAACAGAACGTCTGCTTGACACAGCCACAATATCGATGAGTACTGTAGGCACTGTAACCCTTAAGTAAATACACTATTTTATTTCTGCCTTCTCCAGCGCATTTTCTACTGCCTTGAGATGTGCTTTGGTTGTCAGGGTCGCACCGCTGATAACGTCTACCTGCAAGGATTGTGATTTGATTACCTCGTCAAATACATTATTTATCGTCAGTCCATTTCTGATTTCAGTCTTTTGCTTTTCATTGGCCAACGCTCCCTCTGTCACCTTGATTTTCGTAACAGCTCCCGAGTCTACAGTTACCTCAACCGCGGCGTTTCTAAAGCTGTCCTTGGTTCCCCTGTATTCGCCCGTATAGACCCCGTCGCGCAGCTTTTTAAAATCCGCATCCGTAATGATCATATTTTGAAGTTCGTTACGGCCAGGGGCGGTAAAAATAACTGCTCCCGCCATCCCCAATGCAATCACACCAACAATTGACAATATTATAATCCACACTCTACTTTTCCCCTTTCTCTTTTTGACAATTTTCATGAAATAATCTTTCCCTTCTTATATATAATATACATTAATTTCATCAGAAGCCCGGAAACTCTGCCGTAAACCCTGCGTGACATATACCCGCAGCTTCTCGTCTACCAGAATCGCTTCGGTATTTGAATATTTTTCTATCAAGGCAAGCCCTTTCTCCAGGCCGGCAACAAATACAGCAGTAGACAACGCGTCTGCGGTCATTGCACTGTCCGCTACTATAGACACACTGACGAGCCCTGACTCTGCCGGATATCCGGTAATTGGATTCAGAATATGATGGAACCGATTGCCTTCCTTGTCGAAAAAATACCGCTCATAATCGCCGGAGGTGACCACAGCCTTTCCGGTTACTGCCACAGCACCAAGCAGCTCATTTAGCCGGGGATGGCGGATACCCACAATCCAGGGCGAGCCGTCAGCCTTATTACCAAGGGTGGATACATTTCCTCCAATATTGGAAAAGGCGGATTCGACGCCATATTCCTGGAATATCTCCATGAAACGATCGCTGGCAAAACCCTTTCCGATGCCCCCCAGATCGATTGACTGTCCGGATTTTTTTAGTTTCGCAGTTTTTTTAACGGTATCAAGTTCCACATCATTATAATTGATTAGAGTAAGGAGCTGCTCTATCTTGTTCTTTGCAGGAGGCTCCAACGCGTGCTTATAGTCCCATAAATCAGCCAGCGGACCGATGGTAATATCGAATAAGCCCCTAGACTTGATTGAACATTCCATTGCATGTAAAAGAATTTCATTAGTTTCAGAGCTGATTTTTTTATGCTTTATGCCTGCAGATCGGTTGATCCGGCTGACATCACTTTCCGGATGATACCGGCTCAGCAAATGTTCCAATCTTTGAGCTTCCTTTTCAACGGCTTGCAATGCTGTCATTGCGTACCTACCATAAGCCTTGTGAGCCATTTCCGTACCCATGCCGGTATGAGCAGTTTCAACCGCAGCGTTGTTGTCCGCCATCTGTCCCTCCTTCTGAAAGTGTAACTTTCACATATACGCCTCAGCCTGTTTCTTATCTCGTACAATCAGTTAGGCCCTTTAGAACAAAATCCGTCATATGATCCTGAAGCTCAGGAAAATACTGCAGTCCGATTTCTTCTTTGTGGTAACCTATCCGGATAATGGCTCCGAATATAGCCATAATCATCTCGCTGCTGATATCTGACCTCATTTTTCCTTCCGTCTGCCATTTCTGAACCAGGCTCAAAAAGTCCCGATATAGGAAATCCATCGCTTGAATTCCGTCTTCTTCCCGGAAAAGCTTTTCAATTTTACTGTAAACATCAGGGTTATACCACTGACTCAGGATTGGGTTGGAGAGCATCCCTTCCATATTTAAAACCAAAAGCTGCTTGATCAGCTTAATAGGATCGTCGTCCAGATTGATAGACTTCATGATGCGTTTCATTAAATCAGCCGTTTCCTGTTGAAGAAGCTCCACAAAAAGCTTATCTTTGGAGGCATAGTAGTTGTAAAACGTACCTACACTAAAGCCTGCCTGTTTGGTAATATCAGCAACATTTGTATCCTTAAAGCCTTTCGTCGCAAATAGTTCTTTCGCGCAATTGAATAATACCGTTCTTTTGTCTTCCATTTAGTCAACCCTCAAATCGCATATATTTTTATGATTCATAGTTTATAGAAATCGTCTGTAACTTAAAAAGATATTTAAAGAGATAAATTATTTTTAAGAGATAAATCAATTTTGTATACTCTGAATGAATAATTTAATATTCATTCAGAGTATAGCATTTCAAATATTGTTTGTCAAGATTTTTTTGACTACACTGTAGCAGGTGAATATAGATGTCATTGACTTTCTGCGGAATATGTTCATTTTCCGAAACTAACCCAATGTCACTAAATCAGATTTTTCATAACGATTGTGTCCATCTGACTTTAGGTCGCGCGAATTGAATCATGTGATTCAAACCCATATTCAAAAGCTATGCTGGTTATAGACTTAGCACTGTCTATCAATTCTCTGGCAGCCATTGACATTCTTCGCCTCAAGATATAAGCCTCGACAGTGTCTCCTGTTAATCTCTTAAATAGTCGATAGAAATGGGGCACCGAAAATCCTGCTTCACGAGAGATATCATAAAGGCTGACATTCTGGGTAATATTTTTATCAATATAATCCAAGACTTTTAGCATATGCTGATCTTTTGGCATTATCTCAGTCGAGTAGACAGTCTCGACACTCCTTTCAAGTCATTTACACGTGAAGGGATTGTCTACTGCCCCTCACAGAACCGGACGTGCAGTTTTCCCGTATATGGCTCATAAAACCAACATCGGTTTCCAATTCCAAATATCTTTCGATAGGTGTGGTTCTTTTACATAGAAGTTCTTGGCTCCAAGGCTTGGTACTGACCACTTGCCAGGCTTTGTCAGGCCGGGATTCTCACCCAACTATATTATGCACACCGAGCTGGCGCGCCCCCACGACATAATAATAGCACTTTTCTTGGGATCTTTCTCGATGTATATTATCAATTTGAATAATCCATTATTATTATAAAGATACTCTGCAGAATGAAAACAGCCACATCACTTTCCCAAATGATGTGGCTGTTTTCGACAAAATACACGTGGCAAGTTAGGTGAATATAAATGCCACACAGCCAGCCAAGCGACCTGGCTAATTTTCGATCGGTATCATGATTTCAACTTTGCACTTATCGGTCTTCTCATCCCACTCGATGTATCTTTCTATTGTGGGCAAATCACTCTGCCGGTATTCACCTTGTGGAAGAAACTCTCCATATATACGGTCCCATGTGTTTCCCAAAACACCTTCCGAAATGGCTCCCTTTGCCTCGAACACCAGCCACGCGGATTTCGGATATGTGTATTTGTAAAAGCCTGGTATTTCATTTCCACCGTATTCAAAGCCACACATGTAATCGTTGCTGCCGTCGTCACCGAAGTCAAAGCACAGGCCCAGTGAAATAAAGCCTTCCCCCGCGATTTCCTGCATTTTTTCGATACTACCGTCAGATTTGACGATGGCCCATGTGCCACCTCCATAGGGGGTCGTGCGCCGTACTCCCACCACATTGAAGGAATCCTTATCGATCATTCTGTAGTCCATTTCATCAACCCCTTTAATTGTCAAAGTAAAGTGAAGTCGTGAGTAGAATTTCAGTTGCGTGTCCGTCTTTCGTACCATGTTTGGGGTAATGCCGTGCATACGTTTGAATGCAACGCCAAAGGCATCCGCTGATTCATAACCGTATTGCACAGCGATATCCATTATCCGTTTATCCGTGTTTTGAATCTCATACGCTGCGCTTGTTAATCTTCGCCGGCGAATGTATTCCGACAAAGTAACGTCTGTAATCTGCACAAAGGACCGCTGGAATACTGTATAAGGACTTGCGATAATTCTGCTGACCGCATCGGGGGATATTTGATCGCACAAATGATCTTCAACATAATCAATCACGGCATTCATCCTGTCAACCCACTCCACCACACAACCTCCTTTCACATTTATTATACAGTGTTGCATTAATACCTTCCCGTCAATTCATAGACAAATACTGACGGAAAAACATATATGCCTGACCGTATCATAGCATGTAAAATGAAAAAATCGAATGCATTTAGGCGTCCGACTTTTTTATTAAATTACTGGGTATGCCGTACAAACTCAGATAAAATTCTAATAATTCAGCACCCAACTTACCACCTAAATGGTCGTAACATTTTTTCCCTGTTATTCTTTTGAATACATATATACCATATCCAAATTTCAAATCACATAAATAATGTACCTAAAGTTTACCATAGAAACGAATAGTAGTCGACTATAATGCAATCGACTACTTTCGACAAAATATTGTCTTGGGAAGTTAAGTGAATATAGATGCCATTGTTTTTCTGTGGATTATACTCGTTTTTACAGTTTTCCTACAAGATCCGAATAATTGATAAATATTGTTGACAATCCCCCCATTTACTTATATATTATAATTATATTATATAAGTAAATGGGGGATTAAAAATGGACAGTCATGATATAAAGCTGGCAGCCAATATCTTGGAAGCGCTTGAATGTGCCAAGGAAGCGAATGCGTTGCTGCCGCCGTTGCCGCCAAAGATGAAACCGGTCTATGTTCGTATTTTGAATGCAATTTATAAAATCCGCGATGATAACGGCAGTGCACGCGTTTCCGATATCAGCAAGGCATCGGGATTTTTGCTTCCCAATACGACCAAATTTATTAATGAATTGGTTGAATTAAAAGTCGTTGAAAAATTTACCCAGGCTTCTGACAAACGTGTTGTATTGGTGCAGGCGACCGAGATGGGTGAGGAATATATTCAGAAATATGTTCTCAGCTTTCACCATGGTTTGGAGAAGGAATTTTTAAAGCTTAATGAAGCTGACTGCATAACTATGATAGAAACCATTCAAAAAGTCTATCAGGCAATGAAAAATGTCTATCAGGACAATAGAAACTGAAAGGAATATCACAACTAATGGATATGGAAAAAGAGTTGAACCTTACTGACAAACAACGGACACTGATTATGATGCCGCTGCTGATTGGCGGATTTATTGCTTTATTGAATGAAACGCTTTTAAATGTCGCATTTCCTCAATTGATGTCGACCTTAAATGTTTCCACAAGCACTGTTCAGTGGCTAGCCACTGCTTACATGCTGATTATAGGTGTTTTGGTTCCAGTAGTTGCCTTTCTTCTGAAAACATTCTCGACAAAAACGCTGTATCTGACCGCTATGATTTTATTCACTGTCGGAACAATTTTCTGCGGTTTTTCACAGTCATTCCCTGTTTTGCTGATTTTCAGGATGGTACAGGGCGCAGGTACCGGTATGCTGATTCCTATTATGATGAATACAATCATAGAAATATATCCTCCTGCCAGACGGGGTACCGCAATAGGCATAGGCATGATGGTTGTTGTGGTAGCACCGGGAATCGGTCCGACACTTTCCGGCCTTATTTTGCAATATTTTAACTGGCATTGGCTGTTTTTCTTTATTCTGCCGTTTGCTCTTCTCGCAATAATCTTAGGTATGATAACCTTAAAGAATGTTACAACTTTGACTAAGCCAAAAATTGACATTCTGTCAGTCGTGCTTTCCTCTATTGGTTTTGCCGGGTTAATTTTTGGAATCTGTTCGATAGAAAGCAAAGGCTTTTTGAACGCAACAGTTGTGGTTTCCCTGCTGTGCGGAATCGGCGGGTTGGTTTTATTTTCAAAACGTCAGTTTGCCTTAAAGCAGCCCATGCTGGAGCTCAGGGTCTTTCGGCATCCCCTGTTTACTTTGGGAGCTGTTATGATATTTATCACATTTATGATGCCTTTTGCAGTAAATATCATTCTGCCGACCTATATGCAGAGCGTATTGGGAATAACACCAATGGCAGCAGGGTTGGCATTATTGCCGGGTAGCCTTATAAACGGAATTGTTGCGCCGCTGTCCGGCCGTCTTTACGATAAAATCGAGATCAGGCCGCTGGCAGTTTCCGGATTTGTGGCTTTAACCGTAGCCATGTTCTTTTTATCGCGTATCTCTTCAGCGACAACACTGATAATGCTGATTGCTTTACAGGTTTGCATGCTTATAGGAGTTGGTTTGATTTTCACGCCAATCCAGGCCAACTCATTAAATCAGCTTCCGAAAGAGTATAACGCACATGGCGTCGCAATTATAAATACCATGCAACAGATTTCCGCATCCTTCGGTTCTTCTCTGTTCATTGGTTTGATGGGAGCTGTCCAAGCAAAGCACCTTGAAAAAATCAAAAATCCCGATATTTTGCAGCAGCATGCGGCAATCATTTCCGGCGTTGACACGGCGTTTACTGCGGCGCTCATCATGGTTGTGATTGGCCTGGTTTTATCATTTTTTATAAAACGATATAAAAAAGAAGATAATTTTTAATGACTTTGTTTTTTCGTATCTCTCACCTTTTTCGTTTGCTTTAAGCATAGTACAGTTAACAGAACAACAGTAAGACCTGTATAATATAAATTATATGAATATCAGTATTAAATCATATAAAACAAAAGGGCTTCAACCACGAGGGTTCAAGTCCTTTTGCTTCTCTTCTGAATGGCAAGTTAGGTGAATATAGATGCCTCCACTTTTTATGATATACCCTCATTATGCTGTTACATATAAAAGACTTTATGTGCTTTCCTGCAAATCTACCAAAGGGCCCTTATATCTGCTAAACTCATCAGGATCGGCATATTTTCCGCCATGCCATATTGAATAAGTCGGACAAATATTATAGCAACGCATGCATGCTGTGCAGGTAGGCAAAATTACAAGCTCATCATTGCTTAATACAATGCTCTTGGAGGGACACTGTTCGGAACAGCACATACATTTCTTGCAGGTTGGATGGTGTATGGTAAGCTGTTTATAAGCATCCGTAACAATCTTGTTCATTTTCTTCCTGAAAACTACAATTGGATAAACGCCTGAATCAATTCTCTTTTTCCCTGATTCAAGGCTCTCAACCATCCTGGCTATTTTAGATTTAGCTTTTTCAATACGCCTTTTCATTTCATCAGGCGGTATCGGTTTACTTTTTGACATGGGTGTAGAGATGTTGTTCGCAATCTTCAGGCTGGTATATCCTTTCAGTTTGAAATTATTCTTCGAATGTAATTGTCTGATAACTTCATATGGTCCACATCCGTCAACATATCCAACTGTGGTTATGATAAATACGGACTTTCGGATATCATCAGAAATAGATTGGCTGACTTTATGGAGATGGTTTTTCATGGCAAGTTAGGTGAATATAGATGCCATCCATTTACTGTGGTTTATGCTCATAACTTTAATATTTTTTTAGGTTTTCAACTCGTTCTTGAACAGTCTTTTCGTGTTGTTCTTTTGTCATTGCAGGGTCAATACATTGATAAAATATCTCACAAGGTAACTTTTCACATTGCCCGCAATTTTTCAGCCCTTTTGTTTCAACACAGCATAAATACAAAGGACATTTATCTAACCCGGCATAAGTAGTCCATACAGGTTTCCCTTTTACGGTATTACATCCATCACATGATTTTTTGAATTCCTTACATCCATCACATATGCAACCACAACAAGCTAAATCATTTTCGTTATCTCTGTCAATTTTTAAGCCTATTTTTTTAAATCCATCATATCCTTTTTCTGTTATCACATAAACAGTAGACTTTCCTTCATCCAATTCAATCCACCCTTGGCTCAGATAAAATCCTAATAATTCAGCGCCCAGCTTACCACCTAAATGGTCATAACACTTTCTTCCTGTCATCTTTTTTGAATGCATATATTCATCTCCTAATCGAAAATCATATAAATAATGTTATCCTAAAGTTTACCATAAAAAGAGAAAGAAGTCGACCGCAAACGCAATCAACTTCTTTCGACAAATTATCGTGGCAAGTTAGGTGAATATAGATGCCACGGTTTTCTGCGGATTATATCAGTAATCTTATCGTTTAAGCATTTTCTTCAAGTATCCCTCATTCAGCAAATGCACCGTTTCAAACTTACCATCATAAAATACAGCCCAATTATTGAAAACACAAGGAATCGACTTTGCTTTTTCCAACGTGTTAACTGCTACTAAAGCTAGCGGTATACGATTTGCTTTGCAATAGCTTTCAATTTGTTCGATACAATTCGGGATATATGGACACTGGATACCGTAGTATATCGTTAAGTCCTCATTAGCAATGCTCTTCATTTTTGCTCTATCTGTAAATTGTGGCTTTGTTCCATCAAATGACAAAGCCAATAAATTGTACTCGCCATCAATAGTGTCAACAGTTCTAAATCCGAATTTGTCCATAAATCTTTTGTCCGACAAAAATGGCTTTTTCCTTTCTGAGCTGATAATACATACTCCTGACCTGCCTTGCCTTCTCGCATCGGCTATACAATACTCAAGTAATTCCTTTCCATAACCTTTACCCTTGAAACTTCCTGAAACCCACAAGCAATAAATGTATATATAGTTATCGCCGATAACGGGAACCCAAGCTTTATCAAGAGGAGCGTATTCTATAAAAACCTTGCCTTTTTCATCCAACTTTCTGAAAACATGTCCTTCGCTGATTCTTTCTTTCAGCCAAGCCCTTTTGGCATCAACACCACATTGATGTTTTTTATCAGATATGGCACAGCACAAATGTTCACTGTCTACATTGTCTAATGTCAGATTGATATATTCACTTCCCATACAACTGCCTCCCCTGTAAAGACCAACAATTTATCTGCATTGCTGAACCTATTTCGACAAATCCTATTAGCTCACTTCCGCCTTTTAATGAATATCAATAGTTCTTTGCCTGTTATAATTATAAATATAACATATAAAACCCGACAACAGCATGTCATATTTTCAACAAATGTTTTCATAAAGATCACAGATTATCATGAAGACAGTAAAGCATTAATAGTGCGATGGATGCAATAGAGATGACATAACAAAACAAGTCGAGTGCACTTTTGCATTCGACTTGTTTCGACATAAAAATATTGGGAAGTTAGGTGAATATAGATGCCGTAATTAGCATTTTCTGCACTTCATAAATAAAATATTGTATCTAATATCACTATTCCGAAAACATCATCGTATGTGCAAGACAGGCATTTTTTTCTTTTTCCTTTAATATTTCAAAGAATTGATCTTTTGTGATTTGGCCAATGCTCATCTTATAGGGGTAATGGTAATATATGATTCCCGAAACTGATATATTGAGAAGTGTCATTAAATTCGGACACCCTTCGGGTCCCATCGTGATTTTCATGGCATTCTGAGAAAAGTAACGATCAACCTTTAATCCAACAAGCTTGTTTACAATATTTTCGATCAATTTGCACTCTGTCAAAGGATATCGGTTAAATTCAATTTTTGTATGCTCTTCGGCCATATAGGATTCTACTATCCAAATGCCTATAATCCTTGCACGCTGCAGTGCATCCTGTATCTCGCCCTGGCTTGCGGGCAGGGTGAGATATGCGCCATTATAGGCTGGCACATCGTATAAGTCTGACCACATGAGCGTCACGGTTATCACTTTTTCTTTTGCTGTCATATTTGATCAACTCCTTCTTAAATACAAAAAGCGCCCCTCGGTTTGATAAAACCAAAGAGCGCTACATGTTCATCTGCATTCCCTGATCGGGATAGAGGATGGCGAAGGTTGCGGTTTGCATAAGCGTGACCGCCTCGCTTTTCAAAAATTCGGGATGGGACTTGAGCCACTGGAGATCCTCGGCGCAGGCATTTTCAGACTCGCCATCGCGGAAGGATTTTACCACCACCGTGATGTAGTCGGAACCGCCGCAGTCCTCTACCAGCTCTTTATATAGTTGGGAGTTCTGTATGTCCTTCACTTCGGGGATGCGCTCATGATAAACTGTAATTTAAATCTTATTAGCCTTGCTCCTGATAAGACTTAAATGCTCGATAAGAAAGGGGGACAAATACTATGATTAATAAAACTGAAATAATAATCGCCATAGAAGCTTGGTCAAACAACAAACCGAAAATGTTATAAAAGTTCGCCATTGGGTATATTTCCGAGACCCGCATGACATGAATTGGAAACAGCAGCAAAATCTTCTGGAGCACTTTAGAAATTCCAGAGAAATCTATGAGTGGCAAAAACAGAATGGCTGCGAGCGGAATAAGTGCTGTATATGCATTTCTGGATTTTGATGAAATAAAAAGTGTAATCGCCGTGAGGCACATTAAACCGAGGTAACCAATACCAAGCACTCGCAGAAATAGCTCACTCATTGTCAAGTTATATGGCGATATTAAGAAATCTGCACTGGTCTGAATGTTACTGGCAGCGCCCGAGAATCCATAAGTCAAGCCATAGAAAGCAGTATATAGAAGAGCAAAAATCAAAAACACGCTCGTATTGAATGCAAATGCAGCGGCTATTTTAGCTTTAATTAGTTTATTCTTACCGTGTTTCGTTGTCAGCAAAATTGCTGCTGCGCCGGTGCTGTATTCATCAGAAAACATCGGAGACAGGCATATAATCACTATGGCACTTATCAGTAGAGCAAGGATTTGTGAAAACCCATATATTAGTTTGTTCCATCCCTCAATATAGTCGATATGAAAGGGAATTTTGACGTTTTTATACATCGCCGTGAGCTTTTGGGCAACAGGGTTATTAGGATCAGGGGCGGGAATGTTCTTCATATCATCCAAGGATTTTGCCTTCTGCTGGTATATCTGAAATAAATCACCCCGCTCAACTTCAGTAATCAACTCCGGAAAAGCCTGTTGGTAATTGATAATTGTCCAAACAGGGTCATATTTTTTCAAGTATTTGTAATATGCCTCGTCAGTTAGTGGTGAGGGGTTGTTTGCAGGCTGATTTTCCGTACGCTTATATTGGGGATTGTTATTAACGGCCTCGATTTTTGCAAGAAGTGCCGTTGCTTCCTTAGTTGAATATTCGCCTGCAAATTGTTTCTGTGTCGTGCGGTCATACTCAATTGCCGACATACCTCTGCGTATATTCATATTGGAATCCGTTATTTCAAAAGTCAAAAGCGAACCTACAAGTAAGATTAGACAGAGTGCAAATGAAGCGATGAGTAGAACTTTTGTAGTACGCCTTCGGAATAATTTAGTCAACTCGTATTTGATTAATGTTATCATTTGGTTCCACCTCCTGAAAATAATATAAATATAAATCTTCGAGATTTGGACGTACATTTACAGCCTGTTCGTGTGGTTTGTTCTCAGCCACGATGCGGAGCGTAACATAGTCATCACTATGTTTAAGGTTGCTGATGATAAATTTAGCGTTTATCTTCTCAGCAGCTTCCGCACTGACAGTAACCTCCCATACAGAGTGTTCAACTGTTTTGATAATACTTTGTGCATTACCTCGACTAAGCAACTGCCCACTTTTCATCATCATAATTTCATCTGCAATGTATTCCACATCAGACACGATATGAGTAGAAAGAATAATTATTCTATCCTGGGAAAATGAGCTGATGAGGTTACGAAAATTAACTCGCTCTTTGGGATCAAGCCCCGCAGTTGGCTCATCAAGTACAAGAATTTTCGGGTCATTCAGCATTGCTTGCGCAATACCAAGACGCTGGCGCATACCGCCGGAAAAAGTCTTAATCTTATTCTTTTTCTCATTAAGTAAGCCTATTGTTTCCAGTAACTCCAGCGTCTTTTTGCGGGCAGCAGAATGGTCAAGTCCTTTCAAAGAAGCAAGGTACATCATGTAATCATAAGCGCTAAAATCTGGGTAATATCCAAATTGCTGTGGAAGATAACCGAGAAGATCGCGATAATCTTCGCCTAGCTCTGTAACATTCACTCCGCCATATGTGATTTCTCCTGCTGATGGCTTTAGAATGTCGCAGACCAACCGCATCAGCGTTGTCTTTCCCGCACCATTTGCCCCAAGCAGCCCATAAACGCCGGAAGTTAGGGTTGCAGAGAAGTTATCAACCGCAATTTTATTGCCATATTGACGAGTTACATTGTTAATACTTAATTCCATATCAACAGTTCCTGCCTTTCTCTCATAGTAATTACAAGTCTATACAATTCAAAAATCAGTAGAATGGCACTAACAAAAAACAGACCATTCCACACATGTTGAGCTATATCAAAATAAATTCTTGTTAGATGCAAAAGCAAAGTAGTTACCAGTGAGGTTGATAGAAAAGCAAAAGGTGATTTCAATTTTAAAACATCTAACACTAACAAATTCATGATATTCATGATATTAAATGGGATAAGCCCATAAACCAAAAGTTCTATAAACCGCACATCAAATTTACTGCTTAAAAATAAAGTGATAGCCAAAATTGCCCCAATATTAACTGTTCCAATGATGATTAATTTTATTATCATTATTTTAGCCGGACTATTTTTGCAAACAGCTTCAACCTCGCTCATCCCGTAAATCTTTGCTTTCATTACTTCCGGCACAGCATAGAATGTCAAAATTGGTACCACTGTAAATATTAGGCCCTGTATCTCGTTTATAGTTGAGAAACCGTCTGAAGTCATAACCGTAAAGATAATAGCTAATATTTGGGTAACCCATAAGAACTTTGACATATATTTTGCTTGAGTAGTAAATAAGGATGATAGTGGTGTTCCTACACTTTTTCTACGCTCCAGAGCAGCTTGTGCTAGCTCAATGGTTTTTAGTCTATCTTCATCGCGGGGCGATGCGATTTTATACTCCAAGAGTGTAGTTTTAATCCTAGAAATATCTCCTTTATTCAAAATATCCCTCCTTATCAAAAAATAATCTTAGCTTATCAATTGCTTGTTTCAGTCTTGACTTTGCAGTAGGTAAAGAAACACCTGTAACCTTTGCAATATCCTTAACTTTCATATCGTGATAGAACCTCAGAATAATGGTCTCTCTTTGAGCATCGGACAAAATCACCAATCCCTTTTTAATCATCTCTGACCTCTCATTATCAAGTATTTGGTTATCTGGGCGATGGCTAACATCGGTTTCCTCTAAATTGTCAATATCCTCATAATCCATCTTTTTCTTGCGGAAATAGTCGTTGCAGGTATTTATTGTAATTGTAAAAAGGAAATTTGAAAACTTGCCAGTAATTTGATAACGATGAATATTACGAACAAGCTTTAGAAAAACATCTTGTGTAAGGTCAGCGGCTATCTGCTCATTGCCCATTTTGCGTGCGATATAGCTATAAATATTGTTGTAATATTTGTTTATTAGAGTGTTAAGTGCATTTTTATTGCCACTACGAACCTTTAAGATTAATAGTATATCTTCAATAACCGCCACCTCCTTTTGAGTTTGTAAATAGAACGTTCTATATATTATTAACGTATAAAGGCATGAAAAGGATTTAAAATTTAAAAATTTATTTTTGCCATAAAATAAGCATTATCTTTTAACATTAAGATAATGCTTATTCAAGGGAAATTCCATATTCTTCAACCACTGTGAATAGGATAAGAGATCAATTGTGTCGTTTCTTTGATATAATTTCAATTTTGCAAAATGATCAATTGATAAATATCTTTTTTATACTCAAGGGTTACGCAAAAATGGCAAGGTAGCGAAGTACCTGAAATCCTCTATCCATCAGCATTCCGCCCTCTCAATCCGCACACAGACCTCACAATGTCCCGTCCAGGGGAATAGGTTCAAATTGAAGGGTTTTAAAAACCCATGCTGTCCATTTCCTAGGGTACATTTTAAAAAATCGAGGGGAAATACCCCGAAAAGGCGGATGCCATGCGGGTTTAACCGCATGGCATCTATATTCACCTAAATTGATGGTCAGAGTGTCCGAAAACTCAGTCAAATAGCCATTTTGTGTAATCCCCAATGAATTTTATGGTATAATATAGGTATACTAGCGAATAAATCTGGAGGTGAGCCATGAAATACATACAAGGCCAGGACCGCCACCAAATCTCAATTTTCCCTGAATGCATAGAAGATTACATAGATGAAAATAGCCCGGTACGTGTAATTGACGCTTTCGTTGAGAGTCTTAATCTCACTGAAGCAGGCTTTTGCCGGACTGCTCCGAAGGAAACAGGAAGACCACCCTATGACCCTAAAGATTTGCTCAAGCTATATGTTTACGGCTATTTTAACAAGATACGTTCCAGCAGGAAGCTAATGGCAGAATCTACAAGGAATGTTGAACTGTTTTACCTTCTTAAAAAGCTGACTCCTGATTTCAGAACTATTGCAGACTTCCGGAAGGACAATGCAAAGGCCTTGAAGAATGTCTTCCGTGCCTTTGTAAAGCTGTGCATGAAGCTGGAGCTATATCAAAAGGAGCTCGTGGCAATTGACGGTTCAAAATTCAGAGCAGTTAACAGTAAAGATAATACATACAATGCTGAAATCCTTGAAAAGAAGCTGAAAAGGATTGACGAACATATTGCAGAGTATCTCTCCCAGATGGATAGAGAAGATAAAGCCGAGCCGGATGCACTGAGCCCTGATCAGGTTAAAGCCGCCCTTCAAGAATTGACTCAGCGGAAGGAAAAATATCAGGATTACCTAAAAGAATTATTGGAGAGCGGAGAAACACAGTTGCTGCTTACCGACCCTGAAGCCCGCCGGATGCACAGCAAGGATGGATTCCACTGCTGCTACAATGTTCAGACTGCAGTGGATAAAGGCAGCCATCTAATCGCAGAATACGAAGTAACTAATCACAACACCGATCAGGGACTGCTGAAAGAAGTAGCTCAGAGTGCGCGAGAAGCCCTTGATGTTGAAACTATTGAAGTTGTGGCAGATAAAGGCTATGAAAGCCGTGAAGATATTTTAAACTGTGTCATGAACGGAATAGTTCCGAATGTTGCTTTAAAATATGACAAGCATGAAAGACTTTATGCAATAGACTATGAAGAAGCAGAAATAACGGAAGAAATAAAGAACTCAACCAAACCGGAGGATATACAAAAATGTATAGCATCAGGAGTGCTTCCAACCTGCTATGAAAATACTGCTATAGGAATAGAACTACAGGAGCAGTCTGCTCTCAGTTGTTTTACATTAAATGATGATGGTACGGTAACCTGCCCTATGGGAAATATTCTACCGAAACTAAAAATGAGAGGTAAAAACACCATCTATGGAAGTAAAGAAGCCTGTAGGCAGTGTCCTAACAGTTGTACCGGGGGGAAGAGCCCAAAAACCGTCAGTTTTGGACCTGATACAAAATATGTTCCGGTGCGTATGTACGGCAGTCCAAGTATTAAGCTTAATCCTATTCCAGATAACATACCGCTCAATCCATTTAACCACACCCTTGACCGTAAAGATTATGCTCCAAGAAAGATAGTTCTGAGAATAAAAGAAGATATCCCAAAGATAAAGGAGCGAATGTGTTTGTCGGAACACCCCTTTGGAACAGTCAAGTGGTATCACGGAGCACATTATCTGTTATGTAAAGGCAAAGAAAAGGCCACAGCGGAGCTGGGGCTTAGTTTTCTTGCCTACAATATGAAAAGAGCGATCAATATGGTGGGAGTTAAGAGGCTGATTGCTGCAATGTAGGAGATATTCCTCATCATTTCTCAACAAAATACAAAAAAGGCACTGAATTTGAAAGTTTTCCTTCAAATTCAGTGTCATTTTCTCTCTTAAAATGCTGAAAGCCCTTAATTTTCAAGGGTTCTCAGACAAATTGTGACGGAAGCGGTGGGATTCGAACCCACGAGCCCGTGAGGGCTACCTGATTTCGAGTGTGTTATATATCTTGGAGCCAATTGGAAGTAAGCAGATTTTATAGTACTATACTATAAGCCTAGAACCCAGAAAATCTTGGGGTTCTAGGCTTATTTTTTATGTTTATCCCGATCTTTACTGAAGTTCTTAAAGTAGCTGTTTTTTCTCCAAAATCTGCTCGCAGGACGGAACAAGGACGGAACAAAAAAGAATGCCAGTTAAATAAAATGGATACTTGTCGAGAATAACAAATCGCTTAATTAATACAAATTCATCATGTCTAATCTCCTGCCGTTAACAAATATTCACAATAAAATGAGGTCAAATGATGAATTTATTAAATTACTACTCTTCTATAATTGAAAATTATCCTGAATATGTAACAAAGGAAGGTAAGCAATGATGTATTCTGAAGAGCAACTAAATGGTCTTATATATCGATATCCTGAATATGTAAGCAAGGAACATTTGCGGCTGATAGCTCATATTAGCAAGCGTGTTGCCCGGGAACTACTTATCAAAGGATTTATTCCCTGTAAAAATAACGGAAAGCAGACACGCCAATACACAATTGCTATGACTGATATTATAAAATACCTGCGCGAACGAGAAACTTATCCCGAAAAATATGATATAGGACCGATACCGTCTTCCAGTAGAGGAAAAATAATGTTAAAAGTATCTCCTTTGATTACTATGCCTGAAAATTTCTCACATATGTTAGAAACATTCTACGATAAACAATTTAAATTATTCCCGGATGTTATAACAGTCGCACAAGCTTCAGAAATAACCGGACATACACACACAAGTATTAACCGTTGGTGTAAAGATAAAAAATTCATAGCTTTCAAAAAGGGAAGTTCATACATGATACCAAAGGTTAGTCTTATTGAGTTTATGGTGGGTAGCGAGTATCGCACACTCAAATACAAATCCCAAAAGCAAAGGGAAACCATATTTGATTTTTACAAAGATTATTCTTCTTTGATAAAACTTTAAATGGTTTCATTTCATAACGATATTCTCATCTTTAAGCGAATACTAAAATTTCTAATAAAGCGGATTTATCAGGTATACAGTCTGTTTTATTTACCTATTCACATTGACTTATTAAGGGATTCCACTATTAAGTGGCATTCGACATTTATAATTATTAATTCGCTGATAAAGAAATGACTAATACACCTGAATATCTGAAAACCAAACAAATTATGGAGAATCAACGATATCAGATATACCGGAAATTCTATAAAAATTAAATACAAAGCCGAAGTAACCGCAAAAGCGACTATTTCGGCTTTGTATTTTTATACTCTTATGAAAATTTTCACCTCTTATAAAAAACTGGGTAAATCAACTATACTTTCTACCTTGAATAAAGAATCTACCAGCTGAATAAGATTAGCAAGTGGTTTAGTACAAGGTCTCCATACCCAAAAATTGATATTATAATAACAGTTTTTAAAAACAATGGGTAAACGTTTGATATCCAATACTTTCTACTAAAAATCATTTGCGGAAAGGATCAAGAGGGTTTTATATTTAGCTTTAAACTTACTTTAAGGAGGAATTGAATGAAGAAGAATAGTATGCACACTGATATATATGTATCTGAAAATCCGCTCTTTCATGACACTTGGAAACTTCTAAAAAAATATCGTGATGTTGTATGGAGTCTGGAACTCTCAGTTCAGCAAGTACGAACCAATTTTCAAATAGAATATGGTAACAATATAGAAGATTTCTTGGATTCAATATATTTGGCCGGTGCTGATATTTCTGGCAGTAAACTTGAACACCATGCCAACTGTATTGAACGTAGTCATAAAATGATTAAACTTATGGAGTCAGCGATTGATTTACTTAGAAACAAACACAAAAATGGTGAAGTTTATTATTGGATCCTTTATTACACTTTCATATCTCCACAACAGTTACATAATGTAGAGGAGATTATTGAAAAATTACATCCCCATCTACGTGACATCAGTTTCAGAACATATTACCGCAAAAGACAGGAAGCTATTGAAGCCCTAAGTTCCGTCTTATGGGGCTACACATCTCAGGATTGTCTGGAGATTTTGGATCGCTTTTTCCCAGACGACGAAAGAGGTAACTGAACTGTATCAGGAAATTATCATTACTTTCCAGTATCTTCACATCTTCCATGGTCTTCGTGAGAAAGTCAATACTCGACTCCCTCTTGCCCTCTTACGAGGTCCATGGTAACGATGCTACAGAATTCACTTAATGTTACAGACTGCTAATTTGCACCTATTTTACATAGGTGTACCTCGCTTCAGCACAATCGGTCACCCAAAAGCACTGGAGGCTTGCTACAAGTCTCACTGGCGATTACCTCAGCCTGACTTTCACCAGTAAGCTAATGACAGCTTTCAGAATAGGCGACTCTCACCCATTAGATTACACCTATGCTGGGCACACAGCTTTCTACCGCCATTACCGGTGTGTAATACCCCCTTTAATCCAAATGATACAGAAAAAAGAAGCATCACGGGCAGGAAGCACAGAATACCGTTGCATAAGGATAATAGAAATGATATTCTGAATTTACTTATTGCCTGTAAAAATGCTGTCTGTATCATCTGAATTCTCGAAAATGCCGTTCCCAGACAGGTAATTCTAAGAATAACGGATCCCATGCCGATGATTCCGGTATCAGCGCTGAACAGATACATAAACTGATCAGAGAAAACAAACAAGAATAGTGATACAAAAACACCATAATAGGCTGCCATGATACAGGACTGCTTCAGAATCTCACCAACTCTCCTCTTCATCCCGGCTCCATAGTTATATCCAATCATCGGGTGCACTCCCTTCAGGATTCCCTGAAGTGGAATAATCAAAACCATAGTGATTCTACCGACAATTCCATAGGTACCGATTGTCAAATCTCCACCATATCAATATATTCCGTCTGACATTCAAGTTACTATTCTTACTAACTCGATTCAATTTCTGCTTGAATGTTCAAAATCCCTGAGTCCCCACCATACCATCGTATGTCTGGGAGGGATTTTCAAAAATACCAATTTATCCATATACGGGAATACGACAATCAAAAACGCACAGCAGTATTTTCCCAACAAATCCTTTATCTCCTGCACCGGAATCATATCTGAAACCCAAATTACCGATTCCGGGGTCCAGGAAATCGACATTAAAAAAACCCTAATAAAAAGTTCGCAGGAAGTATTTTTGCTTGCCGATTATTCTAAATTCAGACAAATCGGTCCTGTTTATTTAGGTTCCTTTGTAGATATTGATTATCTGATCACCGATTCAAAAAGCGACCTGACCTATTTAAACTTTTCTAACATAATTAAAACTCAGATATTAACAGCTAAATAAACGGAGGTAATCATGAATGTTTTAGCATTTGATTTAGGCGGCAGCGGCGGTAAAGTAATATTAGGGGTTCTGTCCGGCAATCGTCTGGAAATAAGAATTCTCAATAAATTTGAGCATTCTGCCTCCTCAATTAACGGCAGTCTTTACTGGGATATTTTACAGATATACAAGCAGCCGGTCCGTTAGAAGCCTCCGCTCTCGGCAATATTCTGGTTCAGCTTCTGGCAGAGGGACAGATTCAGTCCATTGAAGAAGGACGCAAATTAATTTCAAGATCCTTTCCGATTATTGAATACTATCCTCATCATATACAGCAATAGCAAAAACAATATGCATCTTTTACCAATCAATTTAATCTAAAATAATACAGAAGGAAGGTATTACTTATGAAATTATTCAGAGCGGGAATTGTAGGAACAGGTTTTATCGGCAAGGTTCATATAGAAACACTGAGACGTCTGGGCAACGTAGAGGTCATAGCTTTAGCCGACAAATTCAATGCGGATAAAACAGCACAGGAATTGAATGTACCCAATTTTTTCTCAGATTATAAAGAGATGATCGATACCATGAATCTGGATATGGTACACATCTGCACCCCTAACAATACACATTTTGAAATTGCCATGTATGCTATGGATCACAATGTGAATGTGTTATGTGAAAAACCCATGTGCACCACCATAGACGAAGCAAAACAGCTTGTAGCAAAAGCAGAGGAAACAGGCCTGGTGGCAGCCATCAATTTCCACAACCGGTTTTATCCCATGAACAATCATTTGAAAAACATCATAAAGGATGGTGAGCTTGGTAATGTCTTTTCTATTACCGGCAGTTATACACAGGACTGGCTCTTGTATGAAACTGATTACAGCTGGAGGCTGAATTCCTCCGAATCAGGCAGAACGCGTGCGGTATCGGACATCGGCTCCCATTGGATGGATCTGGCCGAATATGTAACAGGGCAGAAAATAGTAGCTGTAAACGCCGATTTCTCAACCATTCATAAAAGCCGCAAAAAGCCGAAAGGTGTGGTTCTCGCATTCTCCAAGGAAAAGTTCAGGGAAGAGGATTATGAAGATGTTCCTATTGATACGGAGGATAATGCCAATGTTCTTTTCCGGTTCAGCAACGGTGCAAAGGGAAGCGCTTTCTTCTCACAGGTGATTGCCGGTAAATCAGTCGCCATCAATCTGTTAATCGGCGGCTACAATAAATCAGCCGAATGGAACAGTGAAAACTGCAATTCCATTGTAATCGGTAACAGGGACAGTTATAACGCATTTGTCGAAAAGGGTATCTCTACGGTCCATCCGAATACAAAGCCTCTGATTGCCTATCCCTTCGGCCATCTGGAAGGGTTTCCGGATGCCTTCAAGCAGTGTTTTAGCAGTGTATATTCCAGTATCGGCAGGCATGATTCAGATCATGAACACGCAACCTTTACCGACGGAGTGCATGAAATGATTTTATGTGAGAAGATCTATGAAAGCAACCGGGTTCAGGGATGGGTTAATATCGCCGAAGAATAATCGGCATAAAATTCATACATATTTTTACAGCAGGTATGCCTATAGATCAGCAGGCATACCTGTTTAAAAATATTTTAATATTCCAACCGCAAAGGGGAAGGCGCTATGAGTTTTTTAAGAAACAGCAAAATATCAGTAAAGCTATGGCTTATGATTCTACCAGTCTTTACTGTACTGATATATATACTTTGCCAATTCTCATATCAGATAAAAATGGTTAACCAAGAGGCTAAGTCTTCTTACTATGATACATTATACATTAACTCCTCTATGCTGTTAAGTGCGGACAAGGACTTTTACAAAGCACTCTGGCCGAAAGGAACTTAAACGAATCAGCCGGCTCTCTTGATAAAAATACCATAGATCGTTACTTGAGCATATATAACGAAAATTGTTCCGATATCGCAGCTAATATAGAAAAAGTAATGTCCAATATCAAATAATACTTGATATCATTAAATGCATCCATTGAAGCCTCCAGAGCCGGAGAAACCGGAAGGGGATTTGCTGTTATAGCCAGAGAAATAAATAAACTTTCTGAGCTTACTAAAAAATCAACTAAATCCATTGATAGCATGCTGAATGTGATAAAGGATAACATTTCTTCAGCCAGTTCACAAATCAAAGAGGCCGAAAGCGCCGTTACCTTCCAAACAGAAAGTATAATAGAAAAAAAAATAAATATGAGTCAATTGTTAGTTATTTAAATATGATCAACAACGAAATCAACTCTCTGGAAACTGTCAAATAGACAAAAGCCGTTCTATTATTAAGCGAACCTTAGTTCAAATGTTCTGCCATAGCAGGAATATGCCGCCAGTACACAGGAACCCTCAGCTGCCACTCAGCAGGTTCTGGCAGCTATGACCAATATAAACCAGATTGAAGCCAAAGTTGATATTTTTGCAATTGAATTAAGAGGTATAATCCAGAAATTTATTCTCTAAGATAATCAAAACCGTTTTTCTAATAGTAAGTATACTAGAATGAAAGATGTTTATTTCTAACAACTGCTCATGAGAAAGTCTCTTAACATACTTCTTGCATATCACACTTAGAGTGAAAAATGTGTTAAGAGACTCTTATGGGAAGAAGCCGCTGGGGCTTAATACGGCTTGTATGACATTACACTAAGTATTGAACTTCTTCGCCACTTTCATTTATATAATTTATTAATGTTTTATTTGTTATCAGATCAATAAATAAGCCGCAATGTTTATTATCCTTTTTCCAATACAGCCTGATTTCATCCTTAGAGCAATCCTGAACCGCAAACTCTCCGCCAAAAGCCTCATATTTATTTCTAAATCTGATCAGCTGTAACAATCTCTGAACAACTTTCTTTTGTAATGATTGCTCAACCTCTTCCACGCTAAAGTTATGGCGATTTATTTCACGCCCTTCATTGGACCTCTTTACCGCCTCAACATCATTCTCACCAGCTAAGAGTCCTACATAATAAACCTGTGGTATTCCGGGAGTGAAAAATTGAATTGCCCTTGCCGCTAAGTACGCATCATCGTCACAATCAAGTACGGAGTAATAGGAACACTTTATTTGATGCACATCGAAGCCATCCTCCGCCTTATGCTCTTCTGATAATATAAGGCTTAAATTTGAACCCCTCTGCAAACAAAGGTCAAGCAGCTTCCTGGCCTCTTTCGTATCAATAAGCCCATCCATATCTGGCATCACCGGAATACCGTCATGACAGTCAAGCATGGTAAATTGATTTTTAGGACGCCTTTTTAAATATTCACAGAGCTTTTCACTTGATTTATTTAGCAACGTATCGAGAATCGTATAGGGAAGAATGAAGTCATATATCCAGAAGCCGTGCTCCGCAAGCCTGGACTGATATGAATAGTGTGAATGAACCTCCGAAAGCAGTACCATGTCCATGGAATCAGCCAGTGCTTTAATCCAATTGAGGAAGTCATATATTTCCGGTTCTATAAAGAAACAGCTTGTCCCAAGCTTTTTGATAACATAACCTACGGCATCTAATCTCACAAGCTTGACATTGTTCGATTTGAAATCAACAAAAATTTGGGTAAAAAATTGCTTTATCTTGTCAGACCTAACATCCAGATCAATTTGCTCCGAGGGATCTGTCTTTCCAAATGTTGTCCACACTCTTTCAATTTCACCGGTTTCTTCTATTTTGAAGGTTGAATATGGACGTGGCCTGCGGAGAAACATTCTGTCTAAATCCTCCTGCACAGGATTGCCGTCTTTCCAAAGCTTATCCAATGTGATAAAGAAATCAGCGTATTTTGATTTTCGTCCCGTTTTAAGAAAGACCTGAAAATATTTCGACTGCTTTGAAATGTGGTTCACCATCAGGTCCACTAAAACATCAAATTTTTGACCTATGACATTGATATCATCCCAGGTTCCGAACTCGGGAGCTATTTCCAGATATGTAAGCGGAGCAAAGCCTCTATCCCCGGAAGATGGAAATGGCGGAAGTATATGCACTCCACCTTCAAATATATCTGAAAAATATTTTAGTAATAAATTATTTAGCGTTTTCAGATTCCCGCCAAGGGAATCAGGATAAGTGATAAGTTGTACCTTGTTTTTTACTGTCATTTAAAATCTCTCCTTCAGGTTGGTACTATGTCAAGAAAAAGTACAAGTTAAATCGGGAAAATTTCATTCTTTTTCAGCATGCCTTATTGTATAATTTTACCAGTTCAGTTTCGAACTTTTCCTCATATTTATTTGGTGATAAATATCCACAATGGCTATG